>JAGLYV010000051.1 GCA_023131975.1 Candidatus Krumholzibacteriia bacterium
TGTCCTGCCAGTTTTTAATTGACCGATCCTGAGCTATGGTATATATAGAGGTGTCGTCTGGACCGGAAACGTTCCATGGCGGTATGCGCCCATAGCTCAATTGGATAGAGCGTCTGGCTACGGACCAGAAGGTTGGGGGTTCGAGTCCTCCTGGGCGTATTTTTTATTTTCGGTCACGGTACACGGTTCGTCCTGTAATCTCTTCCCCCCCCTGTCCTGCACGAATCACGCAACTTATTATGTCACAATAGAATCCTGTGTCAGAGTCCGGGTAAAAATGATGGTTTTATGGGTTCTGCCGAAATTTCGGGGAAAATCTGTCGCTTAGGCGCTTGCGCAGAATGTTGTTAAAGATTAAATTATAAGAGATAACAAAAATCCGCTTGACCAGATAGAGCCGTTGAGGTAGGATGCACGGGGGTTTTCAGAACAGTGAAAACCCTGTTATCATCATATGAATGAAGGTTTTCCATTCGGATATACCAGTAAACTTCTAGAAAGGTACAGAGTATGATCGAGATCAGGACTCATGGTCGGGGAGGACAGGGCTCGGTGATAGCTTCCGAGATCCTGGCCGACGCGTTCTTTCATGAAGGTAAATTCGTCCAGGCCTTTCCGGCATTTGGTGTGGAGCGCAGGGGGGCCCCTGTGATGGCCTTTACACGTGTTTCCGACAGTGAGATCAGGGAGAGATGCCAGATCTATGAACCTGATCATCTTATTGTGCTCGATCCGGTCCTTATAGAGACGGTCAATATCACCGATGGGCTCAAAGAGGGCGGCTGGATCATAATAAATACAAGCGGTCCCATAGAGAACAAAGAACTTACGGAGAAATATCATATAGCGGTCATCGACGCGAACAGCATCGCTCTGAAGCACCGCCTTGGGTCGAGGTCCGCGCCGATCGTCAATACCGGGATCATCGGCGCTTTTGCCGGCGCTACCGGCCTGGTGGGTATCGAAGCAGTCAAGCAGGCGATCGAGGGTTTCGTTCCCATGAAAAAAGAAGAGAATATGCAGGCTGCTGTCGATGCCTGCAAAGAAGTAAAGATACTGTCCTGAGGAGGCTGGAGGGTAAATGGTCAAGAAGCTTGAATTCAAAAGTTACAAGGATATGCCGATCCGGGCGATGACTTTGAGTACGATGATGTGGAACCTCACAGGATCGTGGCGAAATGTGAGGCCATATTACGATTTCAAGACATCTCCCTGCATCGCCGGCTGTCCGACCTCGGAGAATATCCAGAAGTACATCTATCTGGTGACAGAGAAACGGTACGAAGAGGCGTGGAGCACTATCATCGAGTCAAATCCGATGCCCGCGATCACCGGAAGGGTCTGCTTCCATCCCTGCATGAGCAAATGCACCAGGAAGGATTATGACGAGCCGGTCAATATCAACGCGATCGAACGGTCGCTCGGCGATATGGGGCTGGACAATCCCGGATGGATGACAAAGGTGAAAGGGACCGAATCACAGAAGGTGGCGGTTGTGGGAAGTGGCCCTGCCGGGCTTTCATGTGCTTTTTATCTCGCTCGCGCGGGTTTTACTGTCACTCTTTTCGAGATGGAAAAAGCCCTTGGTGGCGTTCTCAGATGGGGGATTCCCGAGTATCGCCTGACGAATGAGGTCCTGGACAGGGTGATCAGCTCGATGCTGGAGGCGGGCCCTATAGAGGTCAAGACAGGTGTCGAAGTGGGCAAGGAGATCAGCCTCGAGGAACTTGAAAAAGATTTCGACGCTGTCTTCCTCGGAACAGGGCTTACGAAAAGTCGTTCGTTGGGAATGGATGGCGAAGAGGGAGACGGAATTGAAGCGGGACTTTCATTCCTGAAAAAAGTCAATGGTGGCGAGAAGGTCGATCCCGGCAAACGGGTAGTCGTGATCGGTGGTGGCAATACAGCGATGGATGTCGCGAGATGCGCCATTCGTTCCGGCAGCGAGGTCACGGTCGTTTACAGAAGGACGATCAACGAGATGCCTGCCATCGAGGAAGAGATCGAGGAGGCCGAGAGGGAGGGAGTGAAATTCCATTTCCTCGCCGCGCCTCTGGAAATAAAGAGAAACGGCGACAGCCTGACGAGCGTCGTATTCCAGAAGATGGAACTTGGAAAACCAGATGAGTCGGGGAGGCGACGTCCTGTCGCGGTAGAGGGCGAGACTTTCGAGATGGAAGTTGATCGCATGTTCTCCGCGATAGGCGAGCAGGCCGACCTCGAAGGTATAGATGGGATGCTCGACTGTGAATGGAACCTGATCAAGGCCGATCAGAAGATGGGTCAGTGCAGCAGAGAGAAATTCTATGCGGGCGGAGACGTCGTGACAGGCGCCGCGAGCGTAGTGGAAGCGATCGCTGCCGGACGCAAGGCTGCCGAGAAAATGATCCGCGGATTCCGTGGACAGTCGGAACCGGAGGAGATAGAAGACAGGATCGTCGGCATCGACGATATGAATATCGACTATTTTACCAAGGTGAAGCAGAACAGGGTGCCGAGGATCCCGTCGGAGGAGATCAAGGGTACTTTCCGTGAGATCAAGACCGGATATACCGACGAGCTTCTGGAAAAGGAAGCGGAAAGGTGCTTCTCCTGCGGAGTATGTAATTATTGTGATAATTGCTGGGTCTTCTGCCCCGATGTGGCGATACATCGCAGGGAGAACGAATACGAGATCGATCTGGATTATTGCAAGGGTTGCCTTATCTGCGTTGAGGAATGCCCGCGCAATGCACTGTCAACGAGGGAGGAGGGAAAATGAAGAAGGTCATTATGGGAAACCACTCCGTCAGTCACGGGGTGATGGCTTCCGAGGTCAAGGTGATCTCCGCATACCCGATCACTCCACAGACCCATATAGTGGAGCTCCTCTCGGAGATGTGTGGAAACGGTGATATCGATGCTAAATTCATCAAGGTGGAATCCGAACACAGCGCTATGGCCGCCTGTGTCGGCGCTTCCGCGGCGGGATCCAGGGCTTTCACCGCGACTTCGTCCCAGGGACTGCTTCTCATGCACGAGATGCTGCACTGGGCCGTCGGAGCGAGGCTTCCTATCGTCCTTGCTAACGTCAACAGAGCGGTAGGGCCTCCCTGGTCGATATGGACCGACCAGAATGATTCCCTCTCACAGAGAGATGTCGGCTGGTTACAGATCTATTGCGAAAGCAACCAGGAGACCCAGGATACGATCCCCCAGGCTTTCAAGATCGCGGAAGAGTTGCAGATGCCTGTGATGATCGTACTCGACGCTTTCTTTCTCTCGCACACATACGAGATCGTAGATATCATCACTAAGGAAGAGGTGCGCAAGTTCCTGCCCGAATACAAGCCCGAGATCAAGATAGACACGAAAGACCCCCATTCGTTCGGCAACCTTGGCGGCCCTGACGTGTACATGGAACTGCGATACATGATCCAGGAAGCGATGGAGAAGGGGATCGACGTGATCAAGAGGGTCGACAAGGAGTTCGAGGAGGTCTTCGGACGTGGATACGGGCTGATCCAGCCGTACAGGTGCGATGATGCCGAGACGATACTGGTCACTTCGGGTACCGTATCTTCGACTACGAGGGCTGTAATCGACCAGATGCGCGACGAAGGAATCAAGATCGGTTCGCTCAAGATAAGGGTATTCCGGCCCTTCCCCTTCGAGGAGGTCTTCGAAGTCCTCTCGAAAGCAAAGAAGGTCGCCGTGATCGACAGAAACATCTCCTTCGGCAATGGGGGCATCTTCTACCAGGAGATCAAGAGCGCCCTCTACGGAAGGACAGATATTCCGATAGTCGGGTATATCGCCGGACTCGGAGGACGAGACATTACACCATCGGTCATCAGGGAGATAGCCGACAAGGCTATCGGAGACGACAAGCCGGAAAGATATATTAACTGGATAGGGGTGAAGAAATGAAGCCAGCTGTAATGCCATTAGAAGAACTGATGGGGTCTGGCCACCTTGCCTGCCAGGGATGCGGCGCTACCCAGGCCATGCGCTTCGCGCTGAAAGTGCTGGGACCGGAGACTGCGCTGGTCATTCCCGCCTGCTGCTGGGCGGTCATCGACGGGACTTTTCCTCACTCAGCCGTAAATCTACCTATTTACCATACAGCGTTTGAGACCGCGGCGGTAGTTGCTTCCGGCCTCAAGGCCGGACTGGAGATGCGGGGAGACACGGAGACCACCGTGATGGCCTGGGCCGGGGACGGCGGAACATTCGACATCGGCCTTCAGGCCCTGTCCGGAGCGGCCGAGAGGAACGATGATATTATATATGTCTGTTACGACAACGAGGCCTATATGAACACGGGTATCCAGAGAAGTTCGTCCACTCCGGTCGGCGCATGGACCACTACCACTCCCGTGACAAACTACAAGAGAGAGCCGAAGAAGAACATGATCGACATCATGGCGGCTCATTCGATCCCCTATATCGCCACCGCGTCGACTGCCTATCCCCACGACTTTATGGCCAAGGTGAAGAAAGCCAAGAGCATAAGGGGTACGAAGTATATCCAGATCTTTGCCCCCTGTCCGACCGGGTGGAAAATGGCGCCCGAGCTTTCGGTCAAGAGCGCAAGGGATGCCGTGACTTCGAAGGTGTATCCTCTTCTCGAGATCACCGAACATGGGCAGAAGCTCAAGGTCTGGAAGGACTTCGAACCCACTTCCGTGAGGGACTACATGAAGGTTCAGGGGAGATTCCGGCACCTGAAAGATGAAGAATTCGACCAGATCGAAAAAGATGTAGAGATGAAGTGGCAGAGGCTGGTCGCCAAAGAAAAGATGCTGGCCTCGATACCGGGCCTGATAGAATAGACGATTTTCGGGTTATTGATGATAAGGACAGCCCGGCCCTGATGGCCGGGCTGTTTTTCGTTTCCGTCAGGGGATATCGGGCAGGTCGCCGATAAATTCGACCACTGCGTCGCGTTTTGCCGTTTTTACCATGTGAAGCGGGTAGACTACCATCTCGCAAAGACCAAGGTCCTCCAGGCCGGTGGAGACGACGTAGAGAGTGTCGTTCTCCAGAAGGAGAAACTTGATCGATTCACTCATATTATGACATCCACTGGACATTCCCCAGCTGATGACGATCACCATCTCGGTGTTGAAGTCGATATCGGGAGGGGCTGTCTTTTCCCCTTCGACTTCCTGCGTCCAGTTCTCGATCCAGAGGTTGAGCCAGTCGATCTCCTCGGTGATGACCATCGTCGAGGGTTCCGGAATCCAGAACCACTGGTAACTCTCCACGTTGGAAAATCGTATATCCGCAGTCGGGTCGCAGGCACAGATCGGATCGTTCTCATCGCAGCCAGTCATATTGAAAAGGAAGAGGCAGGTCAATGCCAGAGCTGACAACTTCTTTATCATTCTCACCCTCCATCGTAAAGGTGGTTTTGCCTGGTTACGAAAGTGATGTTCTACTATAGAAGCATATCCGATCGCAGTTTATAGCACAAACCCTGTATTTCCAATAGATATTGACAACACCACGCCCGCGTTGTTATGTTCAGACCAGCGGATTTCCGAACCGGAGAGCCTGAATTTCCTGAAAGGGAGAAGGTCATGAAAAGGTATATTTTTGTCATTTCAGCAGTATTTGTGCTGATCGGCGGATGCAAGCGTCAGCACCCTTCAGTGATCACAATCGATCCCGATTTCGATTCGGCAACGGTCATGACCGTCCTGATCGTTCCGACGATAAGCGCGATAACCACAGGGGATGATCCGACGAGGCAGTCCGAGATCCTCGTGGACAGGGTTTTCTGGGAATTTATTAATGAAAGAAACGACTATGTCTTCATATCGCCCAATACATTCAGGGGCGCCATCGGCAGACATGGACTCAGCACTTCGATCGAAAAATTCAGGCTGGACTGGATGGGTAGCAAGGTGATAAATGACGAGTTCGGAGAGGCGATCCGGTCTCTGAATCCGGACATGGTAATAATCCTTGAAGTATATCTCTGGAACAAGGACGAGGCCGACTATAGAGAAAGCGCTACAGCCTCGGCTACCCAGGTGGGGATGACCTTATCGATGGTAGACCCCGGGTCAGGCCTGATCATGTGGGAAGCAACTGACGAGAATTACAGGGAAGCGATACGTACCGAAGGAGATCGCATACAAAACACTTCGGGCGGATTCGACAGGAGAATAGCCGGCAGGAGCGTTTCGGGCAAGGATGTCTTTGCGGCGCCTCCATTCGAGGACGTCGTGGTCCTGGTGGTAGAAGCTCTGGTGAACGCGATCCCGGAGAAGGTAGCTACGGGGAAGTGATGGATGACAGGATGATGGGCGAGGCCCTGAGAGAGGCCAGGAAAGGGCTGGATCAGGGTGAAGTGCCCATCGGCGCAGTTGTCGTTCTCGATGGCCGGATTATCGGCAGGGGGCATAACGAGGTGGAGACGAGGTCTCTGGTCTCTGCCCATGCCGAGATGCTCGCCGTTGAGGAGGCTTCGAGAACGGTAGGAGACTGGCGGCTCGATGGCGCGACGGTCTACGTAACAGTAGAACCGTGTCACATGTGCCTTGGGGCCCTTTTTCTTTCCAGGGTCGAAAGAATAGTGTTTGCCGCGAACCAACCGAGAAGCGGCGCCTGTGGTTCGGTGGACGACCTCGGGCAGAGAGGTCTGTACGGTCATAGCATCGAAATGACCGGAGGAGTGATGAAAGAGGAATCTCTTTTGCTTCTTCGGGAGTTTTTTACTAGATTAAGGAACGAAGAAATATAACGGAGAGATGCGAGAGCTGGCTTAATCGGCACGATTGGAAATCGTGTGTGGGGGTGACTCCACCGAGGGTTCGAATCCCTCTCTCTCCGCCAGGTTTCAGGCCGCTTTGTCGGTCTGCTATAGGAACAGCGGAGAGGTGCCAGAGCTGGTTGAATGGGACGGTCTCGAAAACCGTTGAGCGGGTAACCGCTCCGAGGGTTCGAATCCCTCCCTCTCCGCCATTGAAAAATAATGATACGGTGGGGATGTAGCTCAGTTGGGAGAGCATCTCGTTCGCAACGAGGGGGTCGTCGGTTCGATTCCGATCATCTCCACCATTATTCTCTATGAGATCGTGCTAGGCGGGGAACTAGCGGTGCCCTGCACCCGCAATCCGCTATAGCGGGGCTGAATTCCCGGTTGAGGGATCGTAGCTCCCGAGCGATCGGTGGCGGGAAGTGGCGTTGATAACCAGGACCCGCGCAACGAGAATCTGTCAACCCCGTCAGGACCGGAAGGTAGCAGCGGTAAACAGTCAATCTTGTGTGCCGCGGATCTGCCTGGCAGGAGTTAACCCCGTCAGAAGAGCCGGGGATACGTTTCGATTCCGGGTGCACGGTCTCAATGATTCGGAGAGGTGGGCGGATGATGGCTTATCTCGTACTTGCAAGAAAATGGCGTCCCAGGACCTTCACGGATGTGATCGGTCAGGATCATGTCACGCTCACACTGAAAAAAGCGGTAGAAAAAGACAGGCTCGCTCATGCCTATCTTTTCTCTGGTCCCCGTGGATGCGGGAAGACATCGACGGCCAGACTTCTCGCCAAGGTGATAAACTGCGAGGACAGGCAGGGAAGCGAACCCTGCGACAAATGTTCGTCCTGTACAGCGGTCAATGAGGGCAACCACCTCGACATGATAGAGATAGACGGTGCTTCGAACCGCGGCATAGACGAGATAAGGGATCTCCGGGAAAAGATCGGATACGCGTCATCGCAGAGCGCGTCGAAGATATATATCATCGACGAGGTCCACATGCTTACCCCGCAGGCGTTCAACGCACTGCTCAAGACGCTCGAAGAACCTCCGGCCCATGTCTACCTGATCTTTGCGACGACCGAGCCGCACAAGGTCCCGGCCACGATACTTTCAAGATGCCAGAGATTTAATTTCAAAAGGCTCGAACTCTCCGAGCTGTCGGGTCAGCTGGAAAAAATATGCGAAGCGGAAAAGATAGCCTTTGACCCCGAATCTCTCATGATGATATCCAGGCGGGCGGATGGGAGTATGCGTGATGTAGAGAGTCTGCTCGATCAGTGTATTTCAGCCGCGGACGGCAAAATAGACCTGGAGACTGTGCGGGGTGTTCTCGGACTGGTCGATTCTAAAACTGTCCAGTCTCTTCTCGACACAATCGCGGCGAGGGACAGGAAAGGGGCCCTGGCGATAGTCGATTCCATCGTATCGTCCGGGATGGATATTGAGGAATTCTTTCTCGCCTACCTGGAGGGGATCAGAAACCTGCTCGTTCTCAGTGTCTGTGGCCCCGATGACACGCGCGCACTGGATCTGACCAATACCGAGCTGGAGCAGCTTGGCAGGACCGTTTCGGCCTTTAACACCGAGGACCTCCTGCTGCTTTTCAGGCAGGGAGCGCGGGCCTACCGGGAACTCAGGGGGGCAAGCCATCCGAGATATCATCTCGAGGCGGCTGTGACCGAGGCGGCTTCCTGGGAGAGTGCCGTGGAACTTTCAGAGCTGCTGGGCAGGCTGGAAGGTGGAGAAGGTAGAGGGTCCGGATCCGGTGATGGAGTACAAATCGCGGGAAAAGCTGGACGTGGCAGGTCCGGAGGAGGACATGGCAGGCCCTCTCAGAGAAAAACTGCTCCCCCTTCGAGCGAAGAAGGACGGTCTGCTGCTTCGGAGACACCGGGACTTCCGGCAGGGAGCGCATCCATAGACCATTCAGCGACCGTGGACCATTCACCGGTCGGGGATGACAAGGTGGATTCTTCTGACATTCCGACACCGAAAACAGAATATGCCTGTCTCGATGAGGGAAGCAGTGGATCGCATGGACATGATGATTCCGCGCTTTCCAGGCTCGGTGGCAGTGAGCAGTGGGACAGGTTCCTGGCCCAGGTCAGAGAGGCAAAACTGACTCTGGGAATCTGGCTCATGTCCGCCAGGGTTGCGGGACTGGACGGTGACCGTCTCAGCCTCTCATTCAGCCAGCAGAACCGGTTTGCCTGTGAAATGATAAGAGAAGAAAAGAACAAGAAATATATTGAATCTCAGCTCGAGAGGTTTTTTGGTAGAAAATATTTCGTTATTACCGGGGAACCGGTAAAAAACGGACCTGATAGAGGAGCTGAGCCGGGGAAAGCAGGATCGGGTAAGAAAGTCTCCACGCAGAATGACAGGCTCGAAGAGCTTGTGAAGGACGCTCCGATCGTAAAGCGTCTCATAGAGGAATTCGATGGCGAACTATTTAAGGACTGACAGGAGGACCGGGGAATGAAGGATATTGGCAAGTTGCTCAAACAGGCTCAGCAGATGCAGACGAAAATGGCGGAGATGCAGGCTAAACTCGCCGAGAAGACTGTTGAATCCTCAGCGGGTGGGGGAATGGTGAAGATAGTGATGAACGGGCAACATGAGATCCTCTCCGTGAATATCGATCCGGAAGTAGTCGATCCTGCGGATGTCGAGATGCTGGAAGAACTTGTGGCTGCCGCAGTCAACGAGGCCAGGTCGAAAGTCGATGAGATGGTAAAGGACGAGATGAGCTCGCTTACCGGCGGATTACCCATTCCGGGGCTTTTTTGACGATTCCGCGCTCCAAAGCTTACTGCAGCAGTTACCCTTATTAACCCCGTTCCGGCACAATGAGGCAAGATTCTTGCTTAAAACAAGGGAGATGGTGATGAAACACGAGCTTCCCCTGCTCCAGGCCCTGATCGATCATTTCAGGAAACTGCCGGGGGTAGGAGAGAAAACGGCTCGCAGACTAGTATTTGCGGTCCTGGATATGGAAGATGGAGAGGTAAAGGATTTTGCCGAAACACTCCAGCAAGTCAAAGAGAATGTCGGATTTTGCGAAAGATGCGGAAGCTATGCGCAAAGCAAAATCTGTAGTATCTGCGCCGACGGGGCAAGGACGGAAGGCCTGTTATGCGTCGTTGAACGGCCAGCCGACATTTACATTCTTGAAGGATCGGGAAATTTCAGGGGCCGCTACCATGTTTTACACGGAGTTCTTTCACCACTTGATGGAGTCGGACCGGAAGATCTGAATCTCGACTCCCTGAAGACCAGGGTTGATGAGGAAGGTATCACAGAGTTGATAATCGCGACGAATCCGAGTATCGAAGGCGATACGACGTCGCTCTACATATCGAAGATGTTCAGTGACAGGGAAGTGAAGTTGACGAGACCGGCGAGAGGGATACCTCTCGGAAGTTCACTTGAGTTTGTCGACCGGGGAACGATATCAAAAGCTCTGGAAGGCAGAGAAGAGATTTAGGAAAACTACAAGAAATCCTGAAGGCAAGGGAAAGCGAGTCAGAAAATGGTCAGAACAAACTGGAAGGTATTTGAAGAGGATTACTGGGCAATCAATACTACCATCCAGGAGCTGTTAAAAAACTCCAACGCGACGAGCGTCATCCTCCTCGATAAGACCGGGCAGCTGATTGCCAGTGTAGGAGAGGAACCACAGTTCGACATGTACAGTTTCGCGTCTCTCTGCGCCGCGGATTTTGAAGCGAACGCGCAGTTGGCGAAGCTGATCGGCGAACAGGATTTTTCTACGCTGTATCACCAGGGCAGTAATGAAAGCATGTATCTGGCCCGGGTCGAGAAAGATATTATTCTTGTCGTACTGTTCGACAAGAAAACGACACTTGGCCTTGTACGCCTCCGGACGAAGAAAGCGGTGGACAACCTTTCCTCGGTCATCAGGGGGCTTTACGACAAGCTTGAATATGAGAATGAAGAATACTCGGAGTTCAATGAAGAATTCGCGGCAGAAGCCGAACTCGAAATAGACAGTCTGTTCTCGGATTAGGGGGATCTAAGTTGTCGCTTATCAATTATTCGTCACGGGAAATCAACGTCAAGATAGTCTACTATGGCCCGGGGCTGTGTGGGAAGACGACCAATATCCAGTATATCTATGATAAGGTCTCTCCCGATACGAAGGGCAAGCTGATCACCCTGGCCACAGAGATGGACAGAACATTGTTTTTCGATTTTCTGCCTCTCGAGCTCGGTACGGTAAAGGGCTTCAAGACCCGGTTCCATCTTTATACCGTTCCCGGACAGGTATATTACGACGCGAGTCGTAAACTGATCCTGAGGGGAGTCGATGGCGTGGTGTTCGTCGCCGATTCTCAGAACAGCAGGTATGACGCGAATATCGAGAGTCTGTACAATCTCCACGAGAATCTTGCTGAATACAACTTGAAGCTGGATGAACTACCATACGCCATCCAGTACAACAAGAGAGACCTTCCGGACGCGCTGGATGTGGCTGAACTCGAGGATGAGCTCAATCCCAAGCACTATCCGTCGTTTGAGGCCGTCGCGTTCAAGGGGCCGGGTGTGTTTGATACGCTCAAGGCCGTCGCGAAAGGCGTTTTGCGCAATCTTTCATGATGACGTCTGTCAGGTCCACTTTCCATTGGTAAAAAATACTTGCCTGTTACGACTCTGTGCGGTTATTCTCTTCTGAGCTTATTCGAAGGAGCCGCATTGAAGAGATTTCTCGTGACGTTTTTTGGTTCGTTCTTTTATACCGGATTCTTTCCGATCGCGCCGGCCACCTTTGCATGCATGGTCTGGGTCCTGATCTGGCTGTTTCTGCCTGGAGGCGGTTATCTCACTCACCCGCTCGCGCTTGTCGTGACGATCCCCTTCGCGATATGGTTCTCCTTTATAATGGAGGGATATTATGGCAAGGATGCTTCGAAGATAGTCATCGACGAGGTAGTCGGGATGCAGGTGACGCTCTTTATGATCCAGCCCGACTGGAAGGTCGGGATCGCCGGGTTTTTCCTGTTCCGGCTTTTCGATATCGCCAAACCCTTTCCCGTAAGACGGGCCGAGGGGCTCCGTGGAGGTTATGGAGTGGTGGTAGACGACTTTCTTGCCGGTGTCTATTCCTTCATCGCCCTCTATCTGCTGATGCGTTTCACGAGCCTTGTATGATCATAGATCCAGAGCCCCGCGGCATGACGCCCACCTTGCCTGAAATGGAGATTCAGTGATGAGAATAGAGATAATCACTGTCGGAGACGAAGTACTCAGGGCGGAGACCCGTAAAGACAACGCGCGTTTCCTGTCAGGGATGCTTACCGGTATCGGGATGGAACCGTCGAGGATAACAGCCATTCCCGATGATCTCGAGATCATCGCGGTGGAGATAGAAACGGCGCTGGCGCGAAGTGAAGTCGTGATCGTCACGGGAGGACTCGGTCCGACCGTAGACGACAAGACAAGGCAGGCGGCGATACTGGCGCTCGGAGGAGAAGCAGAACGCAGAGAGGACCTTGTCGAAGGTATTGCGGCCCGGTTCCGCAAATTCGGCAGAGAAATGCCGGAAGGATACAGGGATCTGGCAAATATTCCCGCGAAAGCGGAGATTCTTCCAAACCGGGTCGGAGCCGCTTTTGGACTGGCAGTCGAAGGAGGAGGCGGGAGGCTGTTTCTGCTTCCCGGAGTGCCCGCCGAGATGGAAACTATTTTCACCGAATCGATCCTGCCGAGGCTCGAAGGCGCGGGGGGAAGAGTACGGGAGACACTCAGAATATACGGCATGATGGAGACCGGGGCCGAGGAGATAGTACGTGGTGTCCTCGACGCTGACAGGATGGATGATGTATCGATCATCGCGGGCCCTGCCGGGATAGCCATTCACATATGGAAGGATCTCGTATCTGTCGATGAGATGAACAGGTTGCGAGAGCTCTTTGGAAGTTATATATATACATCCGGCGATCTGACTATGGAGCAGGTCGTGGTCGAAAGTCTTCTTTCCACGGGGAGGAGCATCGCCACGGCGGAATCTCTCACGGGAGGGCTGCTGGCCTCAGCGATCGTCTCTGTGCCCGGAGCCAGCGAATCCTTCATGGAGGGATTCATAACATACAGTAACGAGGCGAAGGCGGAGAGGCTCGGCGTCGACATGGACCTGATAAGGAGAGTCGGCGCGGTCAGCCGGGAGGTCTGCGTCGCGATGGCGGACGGAGCAAGGCGGAGTGCCGGTGTCGATCTGGCCCTTTCTACCACGGGGATCGCTGGTCCCGGCGGAGGGTCGGCTGAAAAGCCGGTCGGCCTTGTGTATACAGGATTAAGCACTCCGGAAGGGACCTTCTGCAGAAAGATGCGCCTGCCGGGCGAAAGGCAGCAGGTGAGGTTGAGGACGGTCTACCAGACCCTCGATCTGTTGAGGCTTTTTCTGGGTAAAGAATACGAAAGGCTCGGGTCCCTCAGGGTCTGACAGGGGATACAGAATGATAGTAGCGTTCACAGGATTGCAGCAGTCGGGGAAAACTACACTTTTCTCCGCGGTAAGTGGAAAAGAACCATCGCCTGGAAAACAGGGTTCGGTAGATGAGGCTGTCGTCGCGGTACCGGATCCAAGGTTCGAATGGCTTGTCGATTATTACAATCCTCAGAAGGTCACTAACGCGACGATCGAATGTCTTGATTTTCCGGGGATCGATCCGCTGACCTCCGATGGGATCGCGATGTCTCGAAGGATACTTGGAGCCGCCCGAAAAGCCGACATGCTCGCGCTTGTCATAAGGGCTTTCGACAGGGACGATAGTGGGGATGGAGCTGACAAGAACGGCCCTTTACGGGATCTGGAGATCCTCAGGGGCGAACTTCTACTGGCCGATCTCGAGATGGTCACTACGAGGATCGAAAGGCTCGAGAAGGAAGTAAAAAAGCCGATGAAGTTCCAGCAGGAGAGGAAGGCGGAGCTTGAAGTCCAGATAAAGCTGCAGGAGGTGCTGGAGGACGACCGATCCGCTTCAGAGGCAGCCCTTTCCAAAAACGAAATGGATATCGTCAGATCACTGGGCCTTTTGACCATGAAACCGGTCATTGCGGTATTCAATACTGATGATGACAGGCTTGGCATCGATGCATCGGAAATATGCGGAGGCGACTGTCCGGTCACCGCGATCGCCGTCTGCGCGGAGATGGAGAAAGAACTGTCCGGGCTCGATGATGAAAGCCGGAAGGAATTCATGGGCGAACTGGGGCTCGAGAAGAGCGCCGCCGACCTGTTTGTCAGGACCTGCTACACCGCGATGGGACTGATCAGCTTTTTGACCGTCGGCGAGGACGAGGTCCGTGCCTGGCCTGTCAAAAAAGGTACTCCCGCCCTGGATGCGGCCGGAAAGATCCACAGCGATATCAAACGCGGATTCATCAGGGCCGAGACGATGTCATACGATGAATTGCGTGAATTCGGTGATGAGAAAGCCCTTCGAGCGGCCGGCAAGGCCCGCCTGGAGGGTAAGGAGTATGTGGTCAGAGACGGAGATATCATCTCCTTCCGTTTCAATGTCTGAGGGGGCCAGGTCGATGGATACTGTCTCTTTCCCTCCTGGAGGCGGACAATGAGACTTTTCTTCGCGGTACCTGTTCCTGGCACGGTAAAGAAGGCTGTGACTGCCTCCATAGCATCGTCCGGACTTGTGTCCGCTCCATGGAGATGGATAAAGGCCGACAATTTTCATATAACTCTTAAGTTTCTCGGGGAGACCGATCCCGTTCTTCTCAAGCCGCTGATAGCGGCAGGGCACAGCGTGGCGGAGAATTTTTCACCTTTCGAGACCGTCTATTCCCGGTTCGGCGCTTTTCCGGATCTGAAAAGGCCGAGAGTGCTTTTCTATGGTATGGACGCGGGCGCCAGGGAAATGACCTCTCTCGCTTCGGTGGTCGATGGTGCTGTGGAATATCTGGGATTCGAAAGGGAAAAAAAGTCTTTCAGGCCCCATCTCACGATCGCCAGGGTCAAAACGGAGCTTGATGCCCGTGTAAAGGGCATTCTCCGGTCATTTGCCGATCTGCCGGACGCGGCGACAGGTATCGTCGACCATTTCCTGCTGATACGCAGCATACTGAGACGTAGTGGCGCGGAATATGAAGAGATCGCGCGTTTCGACCTTTCTCCAGGCAGTGGACAGTCCTGACCAATTACGGAATTGAATTTCATTGAATAAAAATCGGGCTGATGGTATAAAGGCACATTGACCGGCATACGGTTGCGGGGTGGGGAAAGATAAATCAGCAGCTGTTAATCGGGGGATGAAGTGGAGGCCGAAGTTGAAGAAATCGAAAGAGAAACCGGAAAAAAAAGCCGTGAAGGTGGCAGGAGACAGGGATAAGGCTATCGAGCTCGCTGTCGACCAGATAGAGAAACAGTTCGGGCGTGGTTCGATAATGAGGCTCGGTGAGGAGGGTGCTCATCAGAAGATCGAGGCCATTCCTACGGGGAGTCTCGCTCTCGATATCGCGCTGGGAATCGGTGGGGTGCCCCGGGGCCGGATCATAGAGATCTACGGACCGGAGGGTTCGGGAAAGACGACGCTGACCTGTTCGATCGTCGCCAACGTTCAGAAACTCGGAGGAGTCGCCGCGTTTATCGACGCGGAGCATGCTCTCGATATAGGATATACCAGGAAGATCGGTGTGGATGTCGATAATATGCTCATATCGCAGCCGGACACGGGCGAACAGGCTCTCGAGATAGCAGAGGTCCTCATAAGAAGCGGCGCCATAGATGTCGTCGTGATAGATTCGGTCGCCGCACTGGTACCGTCGGCTGAGATCGAGGGACAGATGGGCGATACGCATGTCGGCCTGCAGGCCAGGCTGATGTCACAGGCGTTGCGCAAGATAGCCGGGGCCGTGGCGAAGTCGAGGACCTGCATGATCTTCACGAACCAGATACGTATGAAGATAGGGGTGCTCTTTGGTAACCCGGAGACGACCTCGGGTGGGAATGCCCTTAAGTTCTACGCCACGGTCCGAATGGATATCAGGCGGATAGGCCAGATCAAGGACAGGGATGCCATCATCGGCAACCAGACGAGGGTAAAAGTGGTAAAGAACAAGGTCGCCGCTCCTTTCAGGCAGGCGGAGTTCGAGATCCTCTACGATGAGGGGATCAGTTTCGAAGGAGACCTGATCGAGCTGGGAGTGAATTCGGGTATCGTGACCAAGATGGGCAGCTGGTATTCCTATGGCGATACGAGGCTCGGACAGGGTAAGGACAACACCAGGATATTCCTCAAGGAAAATACAGATATCCGTGACTCGATAGAGAAGGAAGTCAAGACGCATTACGGTATCGGAAAGGCTGATGTTCCGGAGCCGGAGGGTGAAAAGAAAGAGTGACATCCGAGGTAGTACCGGCAGAGGAAGTAGCGTCTGTCAAAAGGAAGTCCGGCAGGCTCAGAAAGATAATCACGACAGGTGAGAGGGCTTTTCTGTTGCTGGACAAGACTCCCGCCGCGCGGTTTCTGGAAGAGGGCCTGGTACTTTCTCCTGACGATATCAAAGAACTCGAGGGGAC
>JAGLYV010000052.1 GCA_023131975.1 Candidatus Krumholzibacteriia bacterium
TGGAAAAACCTGAAGTAATTGACTATATTGTCGATACGCTTCGCCAGAAGAGCTATCTGGACGACCGCAGGTTCGCTTCGGAGCTTTCGAGATACTTGACAGGATTCCGTGGCGCCGGTCCCGGACTGGTTCGAATGAAACTGGCAGAAGCCGGTGTTTCTTCCGGGATAATCGATGATATCGTCGATGACACTTTTCCCGGGGGAGAGGAAAAACGTAGCGCGCTGAAACTGGCTGAAAACAGGATCTCCAGGATGCGGGGGACCGATTCGCGCAAGGCCGCGTCCAGAGTGCGGGGATATCTTCTGAGAAGAGGATTCAGCGGGGCGATCGTATCAGGTATATGTTGTGATATATTAAGAGGGGAATTTTCCGGAGAACAGGATGAACGCAGATATTCGGACAGCGAATGAGATCAGAAGAGCCTACGTGGATTTCTTTCTGGCAAAAGGGCATACGGAGGTGCCGAGCGCTCCTCTGGTGCCGAAGAATGACCCTACACTCCTCTTTACTTCGGCTGGAATGGTCCAGTTCAAGGACTTTTATCTCCAGCCTGAAAACCTGCCCTACACGAGGGCTGTCGGTGTTCAGAAATGTCTGAGGGCCGGGGATCTGGAGAATATAGGAAAGACTCTTCGCCATCATACATTATTCGAGATGCTGGGCAACTTCAGCTTCGGCGACTATTTCAAGAAAGAAGCTATCGCGTGGGCATGGGAATTTGTAATGGATGTCCTCCAGCTTCCGGAAGACAAGCTATACGTCAGTATCTATCAGGACGATGATGAAGCCTTTGAGATATGGAACGGGGATGTGGGAGTCAGCGCGGAGCGGATAGTGAGGCTGGGGAAGAAGGATAATTTCTGGGGGCCGGTAGGCGCTACAGGTGTGTGTGGCCCCTGTTCCGAGATATATTATGACGCCGGAGAAGAAAAGGGATGTGGTGAGCCTGGCTGCGCTCCCGGTTGTGACTGCGACAGGTATCTCGAATTCTGGAACCTCGTATTCCCGCAGTACTTCCTCGAAGAAAACGGTGAATACAGACCGCTCGACAAGCCCGGGATAGATACGGGAGCCGGCCTGGAACGCATAGCGATGATCATGCAGGGGGTGGAGGATAATTTTCACACAGATGTATTTTCCCCGATCATCGAGGCTGTGATCGCCGGTCTGCCGGAAGGAACAAATATAGGTCATGCGGAGCGGATGGATATTAATATGATCGCGGATCATATTCGCGCGCTCACTTTTACATTATCGGAAGGTATATATCCCTCGAACGAGGGCCGCGGATACCTGCTCAGGCGAATTCTGAGGAGGGCACTCACGAGGCTTCATCTGTTCGGTATCGACAGTCCGTTCCTCACCGGTCTCGTAAGCGTCGTGGCTGGAGTGATGAGTGATTCGTATCCCGAACTGGAGCGCCGCCGCGCCGATGTGGAGAGAATAATCCGTTCCGAGGAGGAGAGCTTCTTCCGGACTCTCGAGGACGGGAAAAGCAGGTTCGAATCGATAGTGACCGCAGTCAGGGACGAAGGCGGAAGCGTCATAGACGGGAAAAAGGCCTTCATTCTCTACGATACATTCGGGTTTCCACTGGAACTGACTACAGCCCTGGCCGGAAAAGAAGGTTTCTCTGTAGATGAAAAGGGTTTCGAGGAGGCCATGAAGCTTCAGCGGAAGCGCGCGCAGGAGAACAGCAGTTTCTCGGCCGGTGGGACGGGAATAGTCAGTATGAACTCTGTGACGGAAGGTGAAAGCTCCGTCTTCGATGGATATGACGGGTTGACCGGTGAGGGTGTTCTCAGGAGTTACAGGGTCGTAGACAGGGATGAGAGGAAAGACGTGAACTGGGCCGATCGGTCGGGCAGCGCCCTCGAACTTGTCTTCGACAAGACCCCTTTCTACGCGACATCCGGAGGGCAGATGGCCGACAGGGGAAAGGTGACGATCTCGGGCGATCAGATGATAGTCCGTGACGTGTTCAAACGCGGGGGTGATGTAGTACACCTCGTCGAACCAGGCGATACTTCCTCTGACCTGGAAGCACTGGCTTCCGGGAGCGAACGCGCCCTTCTCGAAGTCGACGGGGAATGGCGACTCGCCACAGCCTGCAACCATACAGCCACGCACCTGCTTCACGCCGCGCTGCGTCAGGTCGTAGGCGAACATGTCGCGCAGGCTGGTTCGAGCGTAGACGGGGAACGTCTCAGGTTCGATTTCAACCATTTCCAGGCCGTCAGATCTGAAGAGAAGAGACAGATAGAAGATCTGGTAAATGGCTGGGTGAGAGATCTGCTTCCGGTCAAGACGGAATTGATGGATTACCAGGCCGCTGTAAAGTCTGGAGCTATCGCGATCTTCGACGAGAAATATGGCGCGAAAGTAAGGGTAGTCAGTACCGGGGATGTCTCGACCGAGTTATGCGGTGGGACACATCTGGACAACAGTGGCAGGATCGGGTTCTTTGTGATCATCGCCGAGGGTAGTGTAGCAGCCGGAGTGAGAAGGATCGAAGCCATGACCGGACCGGCGGCCCTGGAATTTGTCTATGGCAGGATGGATGACGAGGAAAAAACGGCTGGGCTCCTGGGTGCCCGGCCCGCAGAGCTTCCGTCCAGAATAACCTCTCTTCTCGGCGAGATAGAGAATATGAAAAAGGCCATAAAGGAACTCGAAAAGGGCGAGGCTGGCGGAGGGTTTGACGCCATATTGAAAAAAGCTGTCGATGTGGGGGGGGTGAAGGTCGTCGCGGGACGTATACCTGTGCAGGATCCCGGACGCCTGCGGGCCCAGGCCGACGTTTTCAGGGAGCGGGTGGATTCTGGAGTAGCTGTTTTTTCCGCTCCATCGAAAGACAAGATGCATTATGTAGTCGCCGTAACAGACGATCTTATTAAAAACGGGATACAGGCCGATCTTCTTGTCAAGGAACTGGGCGCGATCGCGGGTGGTGGAGGAGGAGGAAAGAAGCATCTGGCGCAATTGGGTACGAAGGATCTAGAGAGCGAGAAGAAGGTTTTCGACGCCCTTCCCGATATTCTGGGAAGGCTATTGTCCGAACGGGGTTGATGAAATGAAATCTTTCAAAGAGCCGATTCTCCTTCTGTTGTTCGCCTGCGTTCTGGCCTGTGGCAGTGCCGCAACCGCACAGTCCGGGAGAGCGGACCTCATAAGCGGGGCACTGTCCGAAGATGCCGTTCGGAAGAGTACAGAGAAGGAGCAGACAGGAAACAGGGTCTATTCGGGCGTGAAGCTTCAATGGCTTGAGCAGGCCGTGGACCCCGATGAGTATGTACTCGGCCCCTACGACCGTCTTCTCGTGAACATCACGGGACCGGAACCCAAAGCCATAGAACTTGTCGTTCTTCCCGAGGGGTATGTTTTCTTCCCCGGGGTGGGTGGAATATTCGCTGACGGGTTGACGATGACCAGGTTCAGGGAGGTCCTTTCAGATGAGATCGACATGTATTTCAAGAATATCGAGGTGTTCTGCTATCTGCAGCAGCCCAGGGTGTTCAGAGTCTATGTGACCGGAGAGGTCGCCGATCCCGGAGCTGTGGAAGTGACCGCCGTGCAGAGAGTGTCGGACGCGATCGAACTGGCCGGCAGCATCAATTCGAAGGGTTCCAACCGGAGGGTGCAGCTCTGTCGCGGAGAGGACACGCTGAGCGTCGACATCCTCAAATTTGTTCTCGAGGGTGATTTCTCCAGAAATCCTTTTCTGTCGAACGGGGACAGGATACATGTACCGGTGGCAGATATCCACACGGTCGTAAGAGGAAGCGTGAACAGGTCCAGTGTATACGAGATGCTTCCCGAAGAAACAGTCCTTGATATTATCCGGCTGGCCGGCGGGTTTTCGGGGGAAGCGTTTTCAGATACGATACTTCTGAGCAGGGTTGAGGATGACGGCTCGGTATTGACGGTACCTGTGCCTGAATCGGAGTTCGGTACAACAGTCCTGAGAGACAGGGACGAGATAAATGTGATGGACGGAATGACCGGGACCAGCAGGGTGTATGTCTTCGGCGCGACGCAGAAGACGGGGCATTACTACATCACCGAGGGAGAAGGGTTGACGGACCTTCTCGCCAGGGTGGGGCAGTTTCAGCCGGACGTTGATTTCAGAGCAGCTTCCATAGAGCGGATGAACGGGGAGATCATCCGGCTCGACCTGAGGGATTATATTCCTCCGACCCAGACGAGGGAGTTGTCGCTCAAAAATGGCGACATGCTTCATATCCCTGCTATCAGCAAGATGGTAGCCGTGGGGGGGGAAGTGCAATTGCCGGGGAAGTTCTCGTACGAGGGAGACTGGACCGTCGCCCAGTATGTGGGGCTCGCGGGAGGCCCGACCGAGAATGGGTCTGTCGACAGAGTCGTTATATATTCGTCTGATGGACAGAAAAGAAACGGTAACGGTGGGACGCGTCCGAACCGTGGTGATGTGATAATCGTGAAGAGGTCCAAAGCGAAGATCTTCGGGTCGATTTTCAGCTCTTTCGTGACGATGGGGACCGTTATCCTTTCGATCATTGTTTTAACGAAGTAGGAAGATAGATGGACAGAGATGACTATATTGGGCAGGTCAGGACCGAGCTCGACGCGTTGAAGAGGATCCTGGAAAGACTCCCATCCGATGAGATCGAAAAGATCGTCGGTATGGCGGAGATAATGGCTGCCGCGATCAGGCGGGGGAATGTCATATTCACATGCGGTAACGGTGGAAGCGCGGCCGATGCCCAGCATATCGCGGGGGAACTGGTCGGCAGGTTCCGCAGAAAAAAGATCAAGGGGTACAAGTCATTCGCCCTTACGGTCAACTCTTCGGTCGTAACGGCTCTCGCTAACGATTTTTCGTACGATGAAGTCTTTTCGAAACAGCTCGAGAGCTTGGGAAACGAAGGAGATGTCCTGCTCGCTCTTTCAACAAGCGGCAATTCTCCCAACATATTGAGGGCCATCGAAATGTCCTCGGATCTCGGTATGACCTCCTTTGCGTTTACAGGTGTCGACGGGGGGCGGATGGCCGGAATAGCCGAGATCTGCCTGATTGTTCCCGACGATGATTTTGCCAGGATACAGGAGGTCCACATGACAATGGGACATATACTCTGTGGACTGGTTGAAGAAATGGTTGTCAACGGCTGATCTCCACCCCATCCTATTCGAGAGCTGGTTTGATGATCAAGCGCCTGAAAGAAGATTATCTCCCCCGGGTGACCGAGGTTTTCATAATTATTTTCGTCGCCGGATCTGTTTTCTCCATTGCAGTCACACAGACAGCTCTCGGATTCGCTCTTCTCTCATGGTCTCTTTTTATGATATTTCAACGGAGATCCCCCCTGGTGAGGTGCCGCTATGACTGGTTTTTCGTGGCGTTCATCGTCATCGGCATCCTCAGCGTGATCTTCGCCGTTGAAAAGGGGATATGGATGCCCTTTCTGAAGAGGGTCGCCCTCATTCCGATCGTCTATCTGATAGCGGGGGCAGTTTCCGGAAGAAAGATGGCGGGTCGGCTGGTGTTCACCCTGTCTGCCGTGATGTTGCTCTTTTCCTTCATCGGT
>JAGLYV010000053.1 GCA_023131975.1 Candidatus Krumholzibacteriia bacterium
TATGGAAGTATCTTGCCTCTTCCGGCGAGAGGCTGCGTCTCTATAACCATTACATGACGTCGGGCGGGATCCTGATGATAGTCGCCCTTGCCACCTTCGCGTTCACCCTGGTCAAGTCTCCTCTCAGAATCCGGCTCATGGCTCTTGCCTCCGGTGTCGTGATGATCGTGCCACTGGTCTTCACATTCACGAGGAGTTCCTGGCTTGGGTTGCTGGGTGGACTGGCGGTCATGATGTTGATACAGAGAAGAAAGATGTTGGCCGTACTCGTTCCAGCAGTCGTCATCCTTGTCCTGCTTGCTCCGGCATCGGTCAGGGAAAGAGCTTTGAGTTCCTTCGATCCGGGGCATTCCAGTAATATCGAGCGGACATATATGTGGAAGGCCGGTATCGAGATGATCAGGGACCACCCGGTCACAGGTGTCGGTGATATGGACCTGTCCGAACTCTACAGGGAATACAGATCAGACGAAGCGCAGCAGGTACACGGTCATCTCCATAACAATCTGATCATGATCGGAGCGATCATGGGTATTCCTGGACTTGTTCTTTTCCTGTCGATGTTCGGATGGATATTTCTATCACAGGTCCGGACGGTGTTGAGGGTGGCTCAGAACGACTGGCTGCTCAGAGGAGTAGTGCTGGGAAGCGTCGGCGTGATGACGGGATTTCAGATCAATGGTCTGTTCGAATGGAATTTCGGGGATTCGGAGATCATAATGCTTTTATGGATCTTTGTGGGACTTTCTCTGGCTGTTGAAAGGATAATATCGCGTGAAGCGATAGTTTCCGGGGATGGCAGCTCTCTTTTTCGCGGGATGTCGGCCGCCCACCCCGAAAGGGACCAATGAAGATATGCGCTTTTGGCAGAGCACTTCCGGTTCACGGGATCGGGGGCATGGAAAGGCATTTTCAGGTCGTTATCAGGGGACTCGCGGCCAGAGGGCACAAGGTGACTGTGCTGACCACTGCCTGTCCCGACCTTGTTGAGAACGGGAATGAAGAGAACATCTCCATACAGTATCTTTCCGGCACGATTCCGGGACGGTATGAGTGCGGTTACTGGAAGCGCAGCGCGGAGACTTTCTTCGCTCTGCACAGAGTCGATCCCTTCGATGTCGTATTCAGTGAAAGCGCCGGAGCCTTCGATTATCTCAAAATAAAGGGTCGCGGTAAATGCTCTGTCCCGGTACTCTTTATCGCTCATGGAACGCCGATGAGGGAACTGAGGCAGCATGGCGTCTCAAGCTTTTTTTCGCCCTGGGACATCATGCGAATGGGCAGAAGCCTTGTATTTCACCGGCGCATGAAGAAGATGCTCTTGCATGTCGATCTGGTCGGGACGGTCAGCAGGCAGATCGCCGCGGATATCAGGAGTGAACTTGATGTTCAGGATGACAGGTTAAGGATCATTCCGAACGGGGTCGATACTGATGCTTATAGTCCGGATAGTGAAGCGGGAGAGAGGGTCAGGCAGAAGTTCGGCATAGCTGCCGGCGCGCCTCTTATCGCCTGTATCGGAAGGCTTCACAAGGATAAGGGGATCGGTTATATGATCGAGGCCCTGGCAGGGATCCGCGAGAAGTTGGATGGCGTGAAGCTGATGATCGTCGGAGACGGCCCGGACGGGAAAAGATTGAGGCGGTTGTCAGCGGAGAGGGGCCTGGATGACTATGTCGTATTCACCGGTGTCGTTTCGTCTGATGAGACGTCGGCTTTTTACAATAGCTGCGACCTTCTGGCTTTGCCGACAACTGCAATAGAAGGGCTGAGCCTGTCCCTTCTGGAAGGTATGTCTTGCGGAAAGCCGGTCCTTTCGTCGAATATCGGGGGAACACCGGAACTTGTCAGGGCCGGGATCGATGGTATTCTCGTAGAGCCACGCGATGTCAGTGGATTTGTACAGGCCGCCCTGAGGATACTCGAGGATTCATCCCTGGCGGCAGAGATGGGAGAAAACGCCAGAAACAGGATAATCTCGGGATACAGCCAGGAGAAGATGATAGACGGGATCGAAGACGCGTTGAAGGAGATAATCGATAGATGAGCGGACTTGAGGCAAAGAGAATGAAGCTGGAAGGAAGAAATATAATCTGTCTTGCTTCGGCTCACTGGGACAGCCCCGCGTGGGTGAACAGCCAGCATCTCATGTCCAGGCTCGCGATAAAGAACCGGGTCCTTTATATCGAACCTCTCAGTCTCAGGTTCCCGCTCGGTGGGAAGCCCGATCTGGGGAAATTGTTCTACAGGCTGGCCGGGTGGTTCAGGAAACCGAGAAAGATCACGGACAACCTCTTTGTTTATGCCCCGATAATGATCCCGCTTCACAGGTTCCGGCTGGTCAGGCTGATCAACAGGTTCCTGCTCAGGTCGATGTTGAGGGCGGTAGGCAGGATATACAGGTTTTCAGACCCGGTGCTGTGGATATTTCTTCCTACAGGAGCCGACCTTATCGGCCGACTCGATGAGGATATCGTGATATATCACTGTGTCGATAATTACTCCGCCAATCCTGGTGTCGACCGTGAGATCGTGGAACAGATGGAAAGGCAGGTGCTGGAGAGGGCTGATCTTGTCCTCGCGACCTCACCGTCTCTCCGCGAAAAGTGTTCCGGATTGAATAGCAATTGTCATTATCTGCCCAATGTGGCTGATTTCGCGCATTTCTCTTTAGCTCTCGATCCCGATACTGCTGTTCCTTCAGACCTGAATACGATTCCGTCTCCAAGAGCTGTGTTCACGGGCAATGTCAGCGGATACAAGGTCGATTTCGAATTGCTCCGCTACGCGGCCAGCGAACTTCCCGGCATCTCGTTCGTCCTCATAGGCCTGGTCGGTGCTGGTGATCCCGGTTCCGATCCTTCCGTGCTCGATGAGCAGGAGAACATACATGTCATGGGGGTGA
Organism: Candidatus Krumholzibacteriia bacterium; assembly: GCA_023131975.1. Classification (GTDB taxonomy): domain Bacteria; phylum Krumholzibacteriota; class Krumholzibacteriia; order Krumholzibacteriales; family Krumholzibacteriaceae; genus JAGLYV01. Next base: position 2,906 of record JAGLYV010000053.1, read on the forward strand.
GAGATTATCTCGATCTGCCCGCGTATCTGAAAGGCTGTGATGTAGGCCTGATCCCGTTCCGGATAAACGAAACGACCACGGGGGTCTTTCCCATGAAATTCTTTGAATATCTCGCCGCGGGAAAACCTGTGGTAACGACAGGGCTTCCCGCCCTGGAAGAGTATTCGGAACATTGTTATATTGCCCGGGACCGCGATACGTTTGTATCTTTGATCAGGAAATCGATTGAGAAGGTCAACGAAGCAATGGTAGAAACGGGGATAGAGCTTGCTGCCGATAATTCGTGGTACAGCAGGATAGAGGATATCTCTACGATCTTCCAGGAGACCATGGAAGCCCGGGATTCCGATAGGGCGTTGACAGAAGGCACACGATGAATATGGGGAAAATGGAAAAGGGACTTTTGATACCCTTTCTCCAGGTCGTCACGGATGTGATCGCCATGGAGGCCGCGTTCCTCTGTTCATACTATCTCCGGTTTCATTCCCCCCTGGTATCGATAATTCCAGTGACAAGAGGTATTCCATCTCTTCACGTATATATGATCGGCTCATTGGCCCTCATCCTGGTATGGTTGTTTATAATGGGATCGAACCGGATGTATGGTGTCCGCAGAAACGCGAGCCGTGTCGATGAGCTTTACGGGCTCTTCAGGTCAGTTACAGCCGGGATGATCCTTGCCGCCGCCGCGACTTTTTTCTATCGTGGATATTCATTTTCCAGACTTGTTTTTGGATACACATGGTTGACGGGGATATTCTTCCTGTCGGTCACCAGGCTCTCTATCCTCTGGTTTGAGAGGTCGAGGCACAGAAGAGGGAAGGGCCTTGTAAGAGGCGCGGTGGCCGGATCGGGTGTGCTTGGAAACGAACTCTATACGACCATCGACGGACATCCAGGCCTCGGTATAGAGATGGTCGGCTATGTCGGGAAGCCTGAGAAAACGGATCTTTCGATAAGATGTCTCGGTCAGCTCGATGAGATATCAGAGATAATTGAAACCGAGGGAATCACCGTGCTGTTTATAGCCCTGGATGCCGATGAGAGTGAGATGCTCGTCCCCGTGCTGAACGGATGCGTTGGTATGCATGTCGAGTTTTATCTTGTTCCCGACATGATGAAGATGGTGACCAGCCGCTTCAGGGTGGAACAGTTTGATGGATATCCTCTGCTGAAACTGAAGGACAGCGCGATCGCCGGCTGGGGGGCGGTATTCAAACGGGTTTTCGATATCCTGTTTTCCGCGGTATCGCTTCTTCTGCTTTCGCCTGTATTCCTGATCACGTTTCTTGCAGTGAAAGCCGGATCGAGGGGGGCTGTCTATTACAGGCAGGAGAGGATAGGCCTGGACGGCCGGAAATTCGATCTGCTCAAGTTCAGAAGTATGAGAATCGACGCGGAGAATGAATCAGGCCCTGTATGGACGGTCAAACAGGACGACAGGGTCACCGGGGTCGGTAGATTTCTGAGAAGGTTCAGCCTCGATGAATTGCCGCAGCTGATCAATGTGCTCAAAGGGGATATGAGCCTGGTCGGACCGAGACCGGAACGTCCCCATTTCGTTGACCGATTCAGCGCCAGCATATCGAGGTATGCCGAGAGGCATCGTGTGCGGTCGGGGATGACCGGATGGGCGCAGGTCAATGGGTTGAGGGGGGACGTCCCCATCGAGGACAGGACGAAGTATGACGTCTACTATGTCGAGAACTGGTCGTTCATGCTGGATGTCAGGATAATCATAAGGACAGTCTGGACCGTTCTCAGAGGCGATAACAGTTATTGAGAGGATAGCTGTTGTGAAGCCTGTTGACTGTATAGCTAAAAAAAGGTTAATAT
>JAGLYV010000054.1 GCA_023131975.1 Candidatus Krumholzibacteriia bacterium
TTTCTTGTGTTCTGTATGCTTTCCGGAGCGATCTATATCCTGAATGACCTCTTCGACAGGAAACGTGACCAGGGGCATCCTGTAAAGCGGAAGCGGCCGATAGCTTCCGGTTCGGTTTCGGCCGGTATGGCGGGGATCTTCTCGGGCCTGCTCATAATAATATTCGTTTCACTTTCCTGGTTGCTTGGGATAAGGTTCTTTCTCCTGTCAGCGGCGTTCGTCGTGGTCAACGGAATATATTCCATACTGCTCAGGCAGGTAGTCATACTTGACGTCATATCGATCAGTTTCAGTTTTCTGATACGGGCCGGGGCGGGTGTCGCGGTTCTCTACAGTGAAGTTCCCGGTCTGGAATTTTCTCCATGGCTCTGGATATGTACGCTCTTTCTCTCTCTTTTTCTTGCCCTGTGCAAACGGAGAAACGAGTTTTTTAATCTGTCTGACGCGGGAGAGCACCGCCAGTCGCTGACCGAATATTCTGCCCTTCTTCTCGACCAGCTGGTGAGTCTTTCCTCGACCGCGGCCCTTATAGCTTATTCCATATATACGGTGTGGCCCTCGACTGTTGAAAAGTTCGGGAGCCACAACCTCGTATACACTATCCCTTTCGTAGTCTTCGGAATAATGAGATATCTTTATCTCGTCTACAACAGGCACGAGGGAGGGGACCCGTCCGGGGTCCTTCTCACTGAAAAGGCCATCATCATAGACGTGTTTCTCTGGTTCGCGGCGACAATACTGATAATCATGCACGCCTGACCGGAAAAGATCGGAGGCCCCACTTGGCATCGAAAGTAGCAGTCATTCGTACAAGGCCTGAAACGGTCGTTGAGGATTATCACCGCGTTATGGAATTGGCCGATGCCGGATCGTTCCTGACTGCGGAACGGGATCTGCTCCTGAAACTCAATCTTTCATGGACGAAGTATTTTCCCGCATGCTCCAGCCAGCCATGGCAGCTCGACGGTGTGCTCGCCGACCTGTTCGGGCGGGGATATGGAAAGGACCAGCTTCTTCCCATAGAGAACAAGACCGTTGTGACGAATCCCAGGAAAGGCGCTGTAAATAATCTGTGGATGCCGATCATTGAGAAGAGAGGCCTGCCTTTTATTCCCCTTCCTGAAGTGGAGTGGACCACCTACAGGTTCAAATCCGATCTTATGAAACTCAACGAGATATTTCCTGACGGGATCGAGATCCCGAAGATGTTCATAGGGAAGGATGTCCTTCATCTGCCCACTGTGAAGACTCACGGACATTCTACTACGACGGGGGCGATCAAGAACTCGTTCGGTGGACTTCTTAAGGAAGTCAGGCATTACGCGCATAAATATATGCATGAAGTACTGGTCGATCTCCTGATGATGCAGAAGGAGCTTCATCCGAACATATTCGCGGTGATGGACGGTACTGTCTGTGGAGACGGCGCGGGCCCGAGGACCATGGACCTCTACGAAGGAAACATTATCCTCGCCAGTGGCGATTCTGTCGCGATCGACGCGGTGGCCGCGAAGATAATGGGCTTCGATCCGATGTCGATCGATTACATCCGCTGGGCCACAGAGAGAGGCCTGGGCGAGGGACGCGTTGAAAATCTCGAGATCGAGGGTGAGGATATCGGGGAGATGAATTTCCATTTCCATACGAAGAAGAGCTTTGTGATATGGGGTGACCAGATGCTGAGGAAGGGTAGGCTCAGATTCCTGGAAAAGATCGCCCTGCACTCCCCTCTTGTGGTATGGGCCCCGGCCGCCAGTAATTTTTATCATGATTGTCTCTGGTATCCGACTATCGGCCGGAGCAAGATAAAACAATTCCGTGCGACCAAATGGGGCGATCTGTGGGAGAGTTACAAGGTCTGACCTTTGTCGAGGATCTTTGAGCAGGCGGCAAGGACCGTTTCCACCTGGATGGATTCCATGCACGCGCGGCCGCTACACCCGTATTCGTATCCAAGAAACAGACATGGTGAGCATGGGATGTCGGCTGGAATGATAACGGCCGGTCCGGGGTCCTGTGTCTCAGAGACTTTTCCGCAAGAATAATCCGGTCCCCATTTCAGATGATCTGTCGGTCCATGCAGAGCTACCAGTGGTGTTCCGTACCCGGCCGCAAGGTGCATGATCCCGGTGTTTCCACATACTACCAGGTCGGCATTTTTTACGGCGGCGACAAGCTGCGGGAAGGTCAATCTTCCCGAGAGATCGATGGAATTGAAATCGCCTTTTTCTATTATCTTCCGGGCAAGGGGTATTTCATGATCTCCGTGTCCGGAGATCATGATCGAGATATCATACGAGGAAGAGAGAGCCGATCCCAGCCTGGCGTAATTGGCCGACGGCCATTCTCTCTGCCACCCGTGAGATCCGCATCCGGGATGAAAGAGAACGCGCATGCCGTTTGTCCTGTCCTGAGTGTCCGGCGCGGTCGATTCGAACAGGTTATTTTCCGCAAGAAAGCCCGTGAAAGGTTCTACAGTCCCGGCGGGTAGACCGCAGGAGGAGGCCAGATCCTTGAAGAGACAGTATTCATGTCTTTTCTCCGTCTGAGTCACAGTCAGGTCATAGGCGAAGTGACGGTGCTGGCCCGGTGTCCTGAATCCAGCCGTAGTCGCTCCACCTGAGACGGCAGCTAACAGGGCTGAAGATCTCAACCACTGGTCAAAATCCAGAACGACAGTATACCGGCGAGACCGGATCTTTCTGATCAGTCCTGGAAGATGTCGCGGATGCCTGGACAGGCGTGATGGATCGAACAGAAGGATATCGTCGAGCCATGGACTATTTTCGGCGATTATCGAGTTGACCGGGGTGACAAGCATGTCGACCTGCCCGGACGATCCCACGCTGCCGTGCAGCGCTTTCAGGATCGGAAGCAGCAGGAGGGTATCTCCGAGAGCCGATTGCTTGATGATCAGGATCCTGTCCCCGGATCTTATCTTGTGACCATCCGTGCCTTTTGGCCCGGCATGTGTCGCGGCCCGTATAGTTTTCCTCATTGCCGCCGCGGCCAGCAGCATCGGAATACCGGCCCATCTGTCTATTTTCTTGAAAGTCCTGTTTCCACGCATCATGTCTGGATTCTCGATTTTGTGTCCCGGCGAAACGAGCCAGGGTGCGAGTGAATCGGATGGGCCGTACGGTTGGAACGGCCAGAGCCTCGGACAAGCCACAATAACCGATATCACAGTCCGTATCAATCGAAAACCGCCGCAGGGGGGGGGGCGCGTCCACTCTTAATCCTTGACATAGCGTCGGGCGGGCGCAAGAATTCATGGTCTGGAAGGAGATCGAATGGCAGCAGGGACAACTACAGGAATCCGTTGCAACGCAAAGATAAACCTCTTTCTTGCCGTTACTGGAAAAAGGGTGGATGGTTTTCACGATATCCTCACGTTTTTCCAGCCGGTCTCCCTTTATGATGAATTGAAACTGGAGCTTACCAGCGGACAGATCGAACTGACCGGAGACGCGCCTGAGATTCCCTGGGATGAGAGCAATCTTTGTTTCAAAGCCGCGTTGGAGTTTATATCGGCGACAGGTTGTGATAGGGGAGTGAGGATCACCGTTCGTAAGAATATCCCTCATGGAGCGGGGCTTGGGGGAGGAAGCAGCGATGCTGCTGGAGTTTTGACAGGGATGAATCACCTTCTTGGAATGCCGATCGGGGCAGAGATCCTGGAGGATATCGCGCTGAAGATCGGATCGGATGTCCCCTTTTTTATCGGGGGAGGCCCGGCAGTCGGCAGGGGCAGGGGGGAACTCCTGAAGGAAACGGAAGGGTTGTCTTCAGGTGCCGTGTTGATCGTAAAACCGGATGTTCCGATCTCCACGAAGACGGCATATGATAATGTCAAAATTCTGTTGACAAGGGATTCTCATGAGGATAGACTGAATTGCCTGTTAGAACAGGTAAAGGACTTCCCGGATATGATGTGCGAGACCTTTAATAGCTTTGAAAGCTATGCTGTGGAGCAGTATCCGGCTGTTGAAAAGATTCTGGCAGTCTTCAGGCACGAAGAGCCGGTCCTGAGTTTGCTTTCGGGGAGTGGTTCGGCCTGTTTTGCTGTGTTTGGTAGTGAGGGAAGGGCGATAGAAGTAGAGCGGCTGTTCGAAGGGCAGGGACACTTTACCAGAATCGTTCAACCGGTGGATCGGACTTTGGAGTTGTTCCAGTGGAAGTAGAAAAGGAGATTCAGGGGGGCCACATGGAGATCACCGAGATCAGGATATCGTTGCGTGATGACAACAAGTTGAAAGCTTTCGCCAGCATTACCCTGGATAATTGTTTTGTTATCAGGGGGCTGAAGGTCATAGAGGGAGCGAAGGGAACTTTTGTCGCCATGCCCAGCCGCAAGCGTCCTGACGGCACCTATCAGGACATTGCTCATCCCATCAACAATTCGACGCGGGACTGGATGGAGCAGCAGATCGTTCAGGCATTTGAACGTGAAGTTGACAAGGTTCAGACTGAGACCGGAGTGGAGGTTGCGGAACCCTGATTTGATAATGAATGGACTCATTAAGTTTTGGGGCGTCGTCAAGTGGCAAGACACAGGACTTTGGCTCCTGCATCGGAGGTTCGAATCCTCCCGCCCCAGTAAATAAAGGATGGTGGCCGCGAAGGGTCATTTTTTTTTCTGGAGGAAACTGAAAAATGAACGAACTTGTTACTCTTATGTCGGGAACTGCAAATTCCGATCTGTCGAACAAGATCGCTGATTATCTCGGAATAAAGCTTTGCGATATGGACGTGGGGCGGTTTTCCGATGGAGAGATAAAGGTCAACATCAATGAGAATATACGCGGGAAAGATGTATTTATCATTCAACCGACATTTCCACCCGCAGAAAATATGATGGAACTTCTGATCATGATGGATGCCTGTTACAGAGCGTCAGCAAGCAGGATCACCGCGGTCATTCCATATTACGGATACGCGCGGCAGGACAGGAAAGACCAGCCCAGAGTGCCTATAACGGCCAAACTCGTGGCCAACCTTATAGAGACAGCGGGAGCGAACAGGGTTCTCGCCCTCGAACTTCACGCGGCGCAGATTCAGGGATTTTTTGACGTTCAGGTCGATAATCTTTTTGCGGCGCCGGTGATTCTTGAATATATTAGGGGGAAAAATTTCAAGGACCTCACCATAGTCTCCCCCGATGTCGGTGGGATAAAGATGGGAAGGGCTTTCGCGAAGAAGCTCGGGGCCAATCTGGCCATAGCCGACAAGAGGCGGACCGCCTCCGATTCGTCTGAGCTCATGAACATCATCGGTGAGGTGGCCGGCAGTGATATTATTATTCTCGATGATATAATAAGTACTGCAGGAACTATAACGCAGGCAGCAGAGGCTCTGAAGAAGGCGGGCGCTGGACGTATCATGGCGGCAGCTACACATCCGGTCTTCTCCGGTCCGGCTCTTGAGAGACTCGAGGCTTCCTGCATTGAGGAGATCGTCGTAACGAATTCGATACCGTATACCGGTAGTGAAAAATGTAGCAAGGTCAAGGTCCTCGACGTATCTGAACTGCTCGGTGAAGCTATCAGGAGGATCCATACCGAAGAATCTATCAGCATGTTATTCGTCTGACAGGGAAGGAAATAATGAAGGAAATCAGACTGAATGCCCGCGTAAGGACTGAATCGGGCAAGCAGAATCTACACAAGATCCGCAAGCAGGGAGAAATTCCCGGCGTGCTCTACGGGCACAAGGCCGAGCCGGTGCATCTGGCCATCGTTGAACACGATTTCTGGACTATTCTTCATCATGCCACGAGTGAGCACCTCATTCTCAGCATCGATATTGAAGGTCTCGACGAGGATAATATCCTTACTCTGGTCAAGGATGTCCAGCATCACCCGGTCAGCGGCAATGTCCTTCACGTCGATTTTCAGAGAATCGCCAAAGATGAGACGATCAAGGTCGGTGTGCATGTATTGCTGACTGGTATTCCCAAGGGAGTCAAGGACTTCGGTGGTATCCTCGATCACGGTATCAGGGAGGTCATGATCTCTACGACTCCCGTAATGATTCCGGAAGCCCTGGAAATGGATGTGAGCGCCCTGCTGGTCGGCGACTCTGTCCGCGTTTCCGATATGGTGACGCAGTATCCGGATATTGAGTTCCTGGACGATGATAGTATCCAGGTGGCTCACGTATCGATTCCGAAGAAGCTGGAGGTCGCTGAGGATCTCGAGGCTGAAGAGGCTGCTGAAGGTGAAGAAGGGGACGCCGCTCCTGCCGAAGGCGAGGAAGCTGCCGCGGAGGGAGAGGAATCCTAGGGAGATATGTCGGAGATATCCTTTCTCTGCGGGCTCGGAAATCCAGGTGCAAGGTATGAGAATACCAGGCACAATCTCGGGTTCGATGTTGTGGACCTGATTGCTTCGAGATCCGGCCTGAAATGGAAAAGATGTGGGGAGAACAGCTTGAGGGCGTCATGGAAGTCATCCGGACGTACCGTGATTCTGATCAAACCGCAGACATACATGAATTGTTCGGGGGATGCCCTTTCCGATATAAAGGGGTTATCCCCCTCTTCTCTTCTGGTCATCTGTGATGATATCAGTCTTCCCCTGGGCAGGCTCCGGATCAGGGCAGCCGGTGGCAGCGGTGGACATAACGGGCTTCTTTCCATAACACAATATCTTGGTACTTCGGAGTTTGCGAGGTTAAGGATGGGCTGTGGCCCCACTCCGGAGGGCGATGAATGGAGCGATTATGTCCTCAGCCCCTTTTCGCCTGATGATCGTCCCTCGGCCGACGCGATGACAAGGGCGGCGATAAAGGCGGTCGAGATGATCCTGAGCAGGGGGATCGCGGCCACTCAGATGGAATTCAACCGTCCGGAGAAATAAGCGGGTCGTTCTGCGGAACCTGTATGCCAGAGCGGGGCGATATTCTGCCCGGTTCTGTCCCGGCCCGGGATCCCTGATTAACCTTGACGATATACGGGTGTTTTGTTATATTGGCCGGGTAAAGCTGGAGCGGGTGGACAGAGCAAGTCGGCCGGTCCAGGAAAATCAATCTTTTTCCCTACCTTCCCCCAGTGAGAGAGGGAAGGTCGAATGAGTCCGAAGGGAGGAACCAGCCTATGCGTACCTACGAGTGCGTTTATATTCTTGATCCATCTCTAGAGGAAACCGCTGTCAAGGAAAAGACGGAGCGTTTCAACGAGATCATCACATCGCGTGAGGGTGTCGTCCATAAGGTCGACCCGTGGGGCAAGAGGAAGCTTGCCTATCCGATCGCGAAGAAATTCGAAGGCATATACATCCTTATCAAGTTCTCGGGAAACAACGCGATCCTCGATGAGCTTAACAGGTTATTCCGGTTTGATGATGTCGTTTTGAGACATCTCATCATTGTCGATGATAATCCGGTCAAGGAAAAGCCCTCGGCCAATGCCGAACAGACGATGGAGTAGAAAAAATGGGTGGAAAAACAGTAGCGAAGAAGAAGAAAAAGAAGGATAAGCGGACTACGAATAAACCTTGCAGGTTCTGCGCGGACAAACTGACCATAGATTACAAGAATGACGCGCTTCTAAGGAGATTCGTAACGGACAGGGGCAAGATATCCCCACGCAGGATCACAGGGACATGCGCCCGTCACCAGAGGCAGCTCGCCATGGCTATTAAAAGGGCCAGGGCGATAGCTCTTCTACCGTTCGTAAAGATCTACTTTCGTTAGGGAGATGACATAATGGAATTGATACTCAAGAGCGATGTGCCGGGTCTTGGCGAACGCGGAAATATCGTGACCGTCAAGGCTGGATACGCAAGGAACTATCTTCTGCCCCAGAAGCTGGCTGTCCCTGCGACCGGCGCGATGAAGAAAGTCATAGTCGAGGAAAACAGGCTGCAGTCTGTAAAGGATGACAAGCTCAAGCGCACCGTTCAGGATGTCGCTGCAAAGATGAAGGACCTTTCGTGTACGATAGTCGTACAGGCCGGAGAAGAAGACAAACTTTACGGTTCTGTCAGTGCTCAGGATATCGCCACAGCGGTCACTGCGCAGGGATTTCAGGTCGATCAGAAGATGGTCATACTTGATGAACACATAAAGATCCTCGGTGTCTACACTGTCCCGGTCAGGCTTCATAAGGACGTTGAGGTTCCCGTCAAGATCTGGGTAGTCAAGGAATAGCGGTCAGCTGGGTTGGAAAAGGAGGTTTGTCATCGATCTACCGAAGAAGATATTCAGGGAATATGATATCAGAGGGCTTGTTGATGAGGACCTCTCAGACGATGGTGTCAGGACTCTTGGTCTCGCGATAGCATCTACCTTTAAAAGAGAAGGTGTTGACAGAGCTGTCGTGGGGCGTGATGTCCGGGAAAGCAGCCAGAGATATTTTGACATCCTTACAGAGGGATTGATGAAAGGCGGCATCGATATTGTCGATGTCGGCGAAGTCCCTACTCCTGTCTTCTATTTCGCCGCGAAGAAATGGGATTTAAAAGGTGGAGTCATGATCACTGCCAGCCATAATCCCGCCGAGTTCAACGGATTCAAGATCCTGCGTGGAGAGGGTACGATATACGGCGACGATATTCTCGAACTCCATACTCTGGGTACTGAAGGCGGCCTGCCCGAGCCCGGTGGCGGCACGATGACATCGAGTGACGTAAAGGATGAATACGCCGAATACATCGCGACAAATATCAAGTTGAGCAGGCCGGTAAGGTTCGCCGCGGATGGCGGAAATGGAACAGCCGGGATCTCTGCTCCTGACATCTTTCGCAGGCTCGGATGTGAACCTGTCGAGTTGTACATGGACCCTGACGGTACTTTCCCAAACCATCATCCAGATCCGACGGTTGAAAAGAACCTGGTCGATCTTCGTGACGCTGTGCTATCAGGAGGTCTTGAGTTTGGAATCGGGTTCGATGGCGATTCCGACAGGATAGGAGTAGTGGATGACAAGGGCCGCATGCTCTGGGGCGACAGCCTTCTCGCTATCTACGCCAGAGATATTCTGAAAGAGAATCCGGGAGCCACCGTGATCTACGAGGTCAAATGTTCGCAGGGTCTCGAGGAAGATATTCTGAAACATGGCGGAAATCCTATCATGTGGAAGACCGGGCATTCTCTCATTAAGAAGAAGATGAGGGAAGAAAACGCGCTTCTTGCGGGAGAGATGAGTGGACATCAGTTCTTTGCCGACCGGTACTTCGGTTTTGATGACGCGATATACGCGGCATGCAGGTTGCTGGAGATCATTTCTTCGAGCGACAAGAAGCTCAGCGAAATATTCGACGACCTTCCAAGCTATGAAAGCACTCCGGAAATCAGGTTGGAATGTGCAGATGACAGGAAATTCGATGTAGTCCGTGAAGTGGGCGATCATTTCAGGAAGACTAACGAAGTCATCGATATTGATGGTGCCCGAGTGAAATTTGAAAGTGGATGGGGGCTGATAAGGGCTTCAAATACCCAGCCGGTGCTGGTTTTGAGATTTGAGGCTTCCGATATGGAAACGCTCGATGGGATCAGGAAGAAGTTTGCTGACGCCCTTTCCGAATATATAGACGTTTCGGACCTTATCGGCCAGTAATGTGTACAATGAGTTAAGTGTAAATACAGCTCTGTTCACTGTCAAGCTCTGGAGTGACATGTACGCAGTTATTCTTGCAGGTGGAATCGGTAAACGTTTCTGGCCTTTCAGTACTGAAAAAAGGCCGAAGCAGTTTCTGGATATAACGGGAAAGGGACCGATGTTGTCTGTCACATTCGACAGGCTGGTTTCTCTGGTCGATCCTTCGAGGATACTGGTACTTACCGTGAGTGGTCAGCTGGAGTTGATACGTGAGACTCTTCCGGCGTTGCCTCCTGAAAATATCTTCACAGAACCGATGGGAAGGAATACGGCGCCGTCCCTCGCGGTTGCTGCTGCCATGGTAAAAAGCAGAGGCGACGATCAGCCCGTTCTCTGCTGTCCTTCAGATCATCTGATCAGAGACACCAGGGAATTCGAGAGAGTCGTCGCGATGGGTTCCTCGATTGTCGAAAGTCGCGATGTCCTCGTCACTTTCGGAATCAAGCCGGATCATCCCGCCACCGGGTATGGATATATTGAGGCGGAAACGTCTCTCGATACGCGAAACGCCGGGGATCACAATCATCAGGAAAAAGAGATGAACGGTGTGCTGAAAGTGAGCAGGTTTCACGAGAAGCCTTCCCTTGAAAAAGCTCGTGAGTATCTGGAGAACGGAAATTTCTTCTGGAACAGCGGTATCTTCATGTGGAAGCCATCCACTTTTCTGGCTGCCTTTTCGGAATTTCTGCCCGAAGGAATAGAACCGCTCGAAAAGATCGGAGCAGCTTTTGGATCCGATGGTGCGGATGATGTATTCAAGTCTGAATACGAGAAAATGCCGGCTACATCGGTCGATTACGGAATTCTGGAAAAAGCTTCCAATGTGGTGGTCATTCCCTCGGATATGGGGTGGGACGATGTTGGTTCGTGGGATGCACTGGAGAACATCCTTCCGGTCGACGAAAACGGGAATTTCGGGACCGGCAGTACGGTATCGATAGATTCAAGTAACAATATATTCTTCAATCGTGACGGGATCATCGCCACGGTCGGGATCGACGGCCTTGTAGTTGCTGTCAAGGACGGCAATGTGCTCGTCTGCCGGCGGGGCGACAGTCAACGCGTCAAGGAACTGTTTGACGCGATGGAGAATAGGGAAGAAAAAAACTGACCCGGTCGAATGACCTGGTCAAAGGAGGCAATGATGAAAAGAGCATTATTATCGTCAATCATATTGATATCCCTGGCCTTTGTCGCGTTTTCGTGCGGAGAAGAGGAAAATAAGATAGAGATCAACGACGGAGTGGCGATCAGGATCGGTAATAAAAAGATCACTGACTCGGAGATCGATGAGAAATTCGAATTACTTCCGGACAATCAGAGAAACAACTTCGCAGGTCCGACCGGAAGGGCCAGATTCGTCGATCTTATTATTAATGACGAACTCTTTTATCTGGAAGCCAAAAACAGAAACCTGATCAACGATCCCATCGTAAAAGCAGAACTCGAAGCTGTCACGCGGAGGATCCTTATCGGAGCTTTCTATCAGAAAGAGGTCGTGGATAACATCGAGGTCTCCGATACGGAAGTCGAGAGCTATTACGACACCAATAGTGACGAGTTCTCGACCCTGTCGCTATACAAGGCGCAGCACATATTTTCGGAAGACAGCATGAAATGCGTCCAGTGGAAGAAACGGATCGATGAAGGCGAAAAGTTCAGCGCGATAGCGAAGGCCGAATCGGAGGATCATTCGACTGCTTCCTCGTATGGAGATCTGGGATATTTCAACCCGGATGGATTTATTAAATTTATCGGAAAGTCCCGTACATTTACCGATGATATCTTTGGTCTTGCCGTAGGCGAAGTCAGTGGCGTCATCAAGCATGAAAAAGGATACTCTCTCGTAAGGCTTAACGACCACAAGCCTGCCTCCATCAAACCCCTGTCCGAAGTCAGGAAATCGATACTCGAAAAACTCAGAGGGAATTACTCGAAAGAGAATCTGAACAGGCAGATCGAGACGTTACGGAAAAAGTATTCGCCGATCAACTATGCCCGGGAATATGTGCTTGAGACCACCAGGACGCCCGAGCAGCTCTGGGAGATCGCGCAGGCAGAGGACGCGTCATATACGCGGATCCTCTATTACAGGGAGCTTGTCAACAGGTATCCGGAACATAAGTTTGCGCCCCAGGCCTTATTCATGATCGGATTTGTCTATGCCGAAGAGCTTCAGGACCTGGCGCAGGCCAGGAGGACCTTCGATGAACTCTTGAAAGATTATCCTGATTCCGAAGTAGTGGAATCGTCGAAATGGATGATCGAGAATCTTCACCAGGATCATCCGAGATTCGAATCTTTCGAGGGTGTGCAGGAACATCTTGAGAATATAAAGGAATAGCAGGGAATGGGACTTCTGAATGTAAAAGTCAAAGGTATCGCGATCGACAGGGAACGGGAGCATCCAGTGGTCATGCTTGCCGCTGATGATCGAAAGGGTGTCCTTCCGATCTGGATAGGTCCGGCCGAGGCGACAGCCATCTATACGACCCTTTCCGGCAGCAATTTCGAACGCCCCATGACTCACGATCTGTTGAAGATCGTTGTGGAGGAGCTTGGTGCCCGGATCGTCAGCATTGAGATCGGTGGTCTGCAGAAGGATACATATTTCGCGAGGATAGTCCTTCAACGGGAAGAGGACATTTTCTTTATAGACGCCCGCCCGAGTGATTCGATCGCGCTCGCGCTTCGAGCTGAAGCATCGATATTCGTCGATGAGGATCTTTTCGAGAAATACAGCAGGAATCTGCAGGTGGGGAAAGAAGATGCGGATGATGTCAAAAGGCATCTCGATGGTCTTGATCCTTCGGATTTCGGTGACATGGATCAGGGGGAGTTGAGTTGATCGAGAAATTCCAGGGTTTCTCGCCGGAAATCGGAGAAAATGTATACATAGCATCTACTGCCAGTGTGATAGGCGATGTGTCGATAGGAAAGTGTTCCAGTGTGTGGCACAGTGCTGTAGTGCGTGGAGATTGCTGGAAGATACGTATTGGATCTTACTCGAACATCCAGGACGGAGTCGTATGTCATGTTACGACTGGAGGACCGGATCTGGTGGTCGGGGATTATGTGACGGTGGGACATAACGCTGTTATTCACTCTTGCAGTATCGGCAACGGGTCGTTGATCGGGATGGGGGCTGTCGTTCTCGATGGAGTAGAAATAGGGGAAGGGTCGATTGTCGCGGCTAACAGTATTCTTCTGGAAAACACTATAATACCACCCGGCTCTCTCGTCGCGGGTGTGCCTGGATCGGTCCGTCGCGAATTGAGCGAGGAAATGGTAGACAGGCTCAGGGAACAGGCTATAGAGTATCATTCACTTGCCATGTCTTACCTTGGACGGGGCGAATTTTCAAGGAAGGTCAAATGATCAGACGGACGATACTGTTTCTCCTGGTACCTCTTCTTGTTTCATGCGCCGAGGCGCCTCCCGATCTATCAGTGGCCCGAACCCCTGATGAGATCTGTGAGGATCTCGAGATAGAGATCAGGACATCCCTCTTCGATGAGGATTACAAGGAAGTCAGGAAATCTGGTCTGCGATATATCGAGCAGTGTGAAGGAGCCGATAATATCGATGATGTGAGACTGATTACGGGCAGGGCCTGCGTGGAAACCGGACACCTTACGGAAGCCAGGAATATACTGCTTCCCGTTACAGAAGTCGGTGTTTCGTCTCCAGGCAGGGGTGAGGCTTTTCTTATACTTGCAGGGATAGACCGGGGCAGGGGACTTTTCTATGATGCTGCTGTCTCGTTGCTCGAGGCTCTTTCTTCGGGCCTTGGCGACGCGTCAAGGATGACTGCCAGGGAAAGTCTGCGTGAAGTGACATCCCTGATGCCGGAGGGCCGACTTGAACGTGTGAGGGATGAATACGGATCCTTCGACGGAATAGGAATAGTCCTCGAGGCGTGTCTGATCTTTGCGGTGGCGGACAGCGATACTTCGAAGGTGAGGATGCTGAGAGAGCATCTCAGTTCTATCGATGAAAAACGGACTGTACCCGACAGGGCTGTCAGCAGGAATATCATCTCGTCTGTGACAGAAAGCAGTGAGGATAGTGATCTGGCAGGTATGAGACTCGGGCTTCTCTGCCCCTTGAGTGGCAGGTTCTCGCCGCTCGGAGAAGCTTTTCTCTGGGGTGCCTCCATAGCGATGAAGGAGGGTGCGAAAAGAGGAATGGGAGGAGTGGAGCTGGTCGTCGGCGATACGGGCGCAAATCCTCTTACCGCGCTGAATGTTGCCAGAAGGATGGTAGATGAGGAAAAAGTATCCGCCATTGCCGGGTGTGTCCTCAGCGCGCCTACGATAGCGGCTTCGCAGGTCGCTCAGGTAGAGGGCGTAGTCATGTTTTCTACGGTCGCTACGGAGACCGGCATATCCGGGATCGGTGATCATATATTCCAGGCGGGAACTGATCAACACACGGAGATCGCGGCTATCGCCTGGATAGCCTGCGTCGAGATGGAACTTGAGAGGATAGCCTTTCTGTCGTCCGAAGATCCCGTATCAAGAAAGACAGAGCGGTTGTTCCGGGAGAATGTCGAACGTTTCGGGTCTTCCCTCGTGATCAGTGATTTTTACGATGAGGGCAGTACCGATTTCCTTGCGAATATCGAACGTATCAGAGGGGCGAGTCCTGATGCCCTGTTTATCGCGTCTGACGCAGAAGACCTCATACTTATTCTGCCCCAGTTGTCGTTTTATGAATTCGGAGTCCAGTTGTTCGGATCGAGTTCATGGAATTCACGAAATCTGATCAGGATGACAGCAAGAGATATGGAAAGCGCGGTCTTTCCCGCCGAGAGTGATATCAGCGGTGAAGAACAGATACTACGGTCTGCCGCCGCCATGGTCGACGATCAGAACGGAGAGGTCAACAGGTTCTCTACGGGTGGATATATAGGGGTGAGCAAGATGCTCGAAGTCATGAAAGACGCCATGGAATCGGGCAGAGATCTTCGTGACGAGATGGAGAAGAACCTGGAGAACAGGCAGCATCGGTACATCGAGCTGGTCAGTGGTGACGGGATCGTATTCTACACGATCAGGAACGAGAGACTTGTCAGGTTCACGACCCTTCGTCTTTCCCATTAATTCAGCTTGAAGCTGATCAGAAAACTGACCCAGAAAGATTGCGGTTCACCATTTTCCGTCACCGGTTTGAATCGGAACTGCTTTACCGCTACCAGCGATGCCGTTTCGAAACTCTCTATGCCATATACCTTTCTTACCCAGGCTTCCGCTACGCGACCGGTTTTGTCTATATACACTTCGACCAGTACGTAGCCTTCCTTTCTCAGGGCCAGGGCATCTTCGGGATAGGCAGGTTTAACCATATTGAGGATGACGTAATCCTCCCTGAAAGGGACCGCAGTGTGCGAAGGGTAGGTCCTTAGAAAATCTCTGCCGGTCACATCATCAAAGACCTCTTCCACTTCTTTCTCCGGGGCGGTGCTGAGCTCGGGGTCATCCTCTTCGACATCCCTTTCATCGTCGCTGACAAGTTCGATCTCCCTGGCCACCATGTCGTGGCGTTCTTCCGAGAATATCTCTGCCTCGATACTCTTGTCGTCAATGATAGTGATTTCGGGGAGGATCCGCAGCGGTCCCTGGTAACCGACCGAGAAAAACTTGTCTACGATCTGAGTATGCTCTATCGTCATCAGTATGATAATCAGGACCAGGAATGCTACTGGAAGCAGGTAGGCGAGCCTCTTTGTGCGTCGCTTGTCGTAGTCTATGATCTTGCCCATCTGCGCTCACATCCTTGATATCAATATGCCGATGGCAGGTCTCTCAGTCAAGAAGCTCCTCCCGGCAGGAAACCTGCGTGGTGAGTAGAGTCAATCGATATCGATCGAGATCTTTCCGTCCACTGCCGAATCCGTATCGATTTCCAACATGCCGGGAGCGTCACCGACAGGAAGAGATATTGTGATAAAATGCCTGCCCTCATCCAGGCAATAGAATGCGGCATTTCCATCTACTCCTGTCGTAGCGGAAAAGACTCCGTCGACCGAAATATGTGCCTGTCCTACCGGGACGCCGTTTTTTGTCAGGTGGATCGAATATGGCGAACATGGATGTTGCCCCTGGGAGAAGAACAGTATAAGGCCGGCGGCGATCCTGGAGGATTCAAGCTCGAGCCAGACTGGATTACGGAATATCTTTTCTGTGGAACTCCCCAGTGGTGCGAACACGGCGCAGGCGGGGCAGGATGTCTGCTGCAAGAAGAGGGATGCTGACTCTATGACCTCTGTTTCCGCGGCTGGAGGAACGCCGGCAAGCGTGTTCATCAGGTGTTCTGCCGCCATTTTTCCCCGCGTGCTGCCGGGATAATGGTGGAAAGTGAATTTCGATTCGTTCTGGCCGGACGGGCCTCCGAATCTGAGGCCGAGAGCCAGGTGCGGAGCGAACCTGTTCACCTTGTCGATCCTTTCGTAGATCGAAAGTGTCTCTTCGCCTTTTCTTGTCATCAGGACCCTCGCTCCTGCTGATTCGAGAATATCTTTTACCCTTTTCGCGAGTTCGAGGTTTATCGTCGACCCTCTCACGAGGTCTGGGCTGATGCCGTAACTATCATCGCCTCCTCCGGCCGGATCGAGAACCACCCGGCGTCCCTGGAGGATGCCTCCGAACACCGGGGAAAGCCCGAACACCGGGCTCTTGACAGCATCTTCTGTCGTCAGTGGGTGGGGGCGGTATCCCTTTGCTGAGAGGATCATGCGCTGTTCGAAAAGTGACAGTGGAAGTTCAAGCAGACCTTTCTCATCACCCGTCCTTGATGTTCCGTCCGGCAGTAAAAGCAGGGGGGTATCGACTGGTCTGCGCGACGAGGCGTCTACGATTTCAATAGTCAACCCGGTCGCGCCGGACAGGGCGAATAGTATGGTGTCGCACTTGTCATATGACGAGACACGAAAGCTCTCATGGGCGTCCGATGAGGGACATGTAAAAGAGATCAGACCACCGGAGGTCCTGACTCTGGAGATATGGCCCCCTGAGAGGGAGGCTGCCCTCACCGGCGTTCCGTCGGAAACGGGTCCGCCAAGTTCATCCAGTATGCTTATTGACAGGGAAAGCATGCCATCGGAAAGCCTGCGGGGCGGCATTGGAAGAAAGAACCTTGCCGGCCTGTCGACTGTTATGCTGACAGGATTACTGACCGAGCGGGCTCCTCCGGTCGAACGTACGGAAGCCCTGAAAGAATACTGGCCGTTCGGTATTGCCGCAGGGATGGGACATGAAAGGATCCCTTTTACGGGAGCCCAGACGGAGCCGAGTTCCCGGCCGTTCATCGTGACTCGCATAGAGCCGGGTTCGATGGCTATTCCCGCGCCTCTTTTTACGCTGAACGATATCGATCCGGGGAGAAAAAGTGTATCGCTGCTGGAAACGATATGCTCGATGATCGGGACTCCGCGAGAGAAATATGAAAGGAGACCGAGAAAATACGCTTCCGCCTCCAGTCTCTGCAGGGTCGATATTTTCAGGCGTTTTTCTACTTCGGGATGCGATATGTAGCTTGCTTCTCCGAGGATAGAGGCCCCCGCGTCAGAGTTTCTGAGTACATGGTAATTGCCCGGTTTGATACAGGAGGTCTCTATTCCGAGGTTTCTGGCGAGGTGAATGTGTATATCCTCTGCCAGTTCAAGTGACGCGGAAGGGTCCGAACTCCGGTAGTAGACTTCGATACGGTTGCGTTTTCTGTCCAGAGAGATATGCGAGTTGTGATGGATAGAGATGAAGACTTCAGGCTCGAATCGGTTAGCGAGTTCTGTCCGTGCCGCAAGATCATCCCTGAGTTCTTCAGAACCAGCAGGAAGAAAATCACGGTCTGTCGATCTTGTCAGGTGGACATCCGCGCCCGCTTCATCGAGCATGCCCCAGAGGTAGAGGGCGACACCCAGATTGGCATCAGATTCTGTCAGACTGTCCACACCGACAGCGCCTCTGAAACTGCCACCATGCCCCGGGTCGATTACGATCCTCCGGTCTTCAAGAACGCTCTGGTCGAATGTTCCCGGTTCCTCACTGAGCTGGTTGTACAGAGCGTCCCATTCCGATATGTGGTGAGCACAACCTGCCACCATTCCGGCTATAAGGCTGGCAATCACGGTTTTAAACAGTAATTTCTTCATATTGGTCTCCTTCCGGGAGTAATTGTCCCCCGAAAACATCTTTATCAGATAGCAGGTCGCGCTTCAAGACACAAATCGATCTGGAGGCAGGAATAAAAAACTGCGCATTTATCAATATGTTGTGAAAATTGTTGACGGTTCCCCCAATATATGGTAGAAAATGGCAGGTTGGCACTCTGTTGAACGATTGGAGAAACATCAAGTCGTCGCTGAAGATACTGCCCTCCGTAGAGAGGGTTCTGGAGGATGAGCGTGTCTCAGAGACTATCAATGTCAACTCCAGAAATGGAATTACCAGGATAACTCGTGATACGATAGAATATTACAGAAATCTTGTTCTTTCAGGGGAAGATCTTGGTGACGAGGCAGGTATACTTTCCCGGATAAGGGATGAAGTCGCCCGAAAAGTGGAATTGACGGGCAGAACGAGCCAGAGAAAGGTAATAAATGCCACCGGTGTAGTTCTTCATACCAATCTTGGCAGGGCTCCACTGGGAGATTGTGTGACGGAGTCATTGCTTCGTGCAGCTTCCGGGTATATTGATCTTGAAGTGGACCTGGAGACCGGAGAGAGGACTCACAGGGAGAGAAGGGTCATTGAACTGCTCGAACTGATTACCGGGGCCGAAAGCGCTCTGGTCGTCAACAACACGGCTGCTGCCCTCCTGCTCGCGGTAAATACCTTCGCGGGTGAAGGCACTGTGGCTGTTTCGAGAGGTGAACTGGTCGAAATAGGCGGCAGTTTCAGACTTCCGGAGATACTCGAAAGGTCGGCTGCCCGTGTCCTGGAGATCGGTACTACCAACAGGACCGACCTGAAGGACTACGAAAGGGCTGTCGAGGATGGAGCCAGCCTGATACTGAAGGTCCATACGAGTAATTACAGGATCGTCGGATATACCGATGATGTTCCTCTCGGAAGGCTGGCCGAACTGGGAAAGGCGAAGGACGTTCCTGTGATGTATGATCAGGGGAGCGGTATCCTCTTCCCGCTCGGGAAAGAGGGTATAAGTGGTGAGGCCGATATCGGGTCTCTTTTGTCCACCGGCGTGGACATAATGACTTTCAGCGGAGACAAGGTGTTGGGTGGACCGCAGGCAGGGATCATAATCGGGCGAAGACGTTATATAGAACAGATGAAAAAGAACCATCTGTCCCGGGCGCTTAGAGTCGATAAACTGACGCTTGCATGCCTTGAAGCCGTTCTGGTGAGATATTGGCGGGGAGAAACAGCCATGATCCCGGCGCTGCACATGATAATGACTACCAGGGATGAGATAGCGGAAAGGGCAGAGAGCTTTTCGGCGGCACTCAGGGAAAGAACGGGAGAGACCGTGGAGATCGAGGTCGTCGAGGGAGAATCCTCGATAGGAGGAGGTAGTTTTCCTCTCGATCCTTTGCCGACTGCTCTTGTGGAGATACGGATCGGTAAAAGTCGGGCATCCAGACTGGCTGGTAGTATGAGGGGCATGGATCCCGCAGTATTTGTTCGGATTAAAGAAGAAAGTCTATATCTTGATATGAGGACAGTCGCGGAAGACGAGGAACAGATCCTTCTGGACAGCCTCGAAGAGGGAATAAATAGATTCTCAGGGAAGGAATGATGAGCATGGGTGATGAAAGTAAATGCTTTCCAGGTGAAGACCCGAAAAAGGGTTTTGGCGGAGAAGGTTTCTCCATATTCCTCGATGAATCGGAGATGCTTACTTTCATGGAGGAGGGCGATTTTTCCTCTTCGCGCGACCTTGAACATTTCAGTGCCATCAGTTCGGGTTTCGAGAAAAAACTGAAAGATGGCGGCGGATTCTCTCTGCTTGCCCTTTCAGCCAGCGGGGAGAGGATCTCAAGAGATTTTACTGTACTCCAGGTAGCGCATAACCTGGCGAAACACGGAAAAAAAGTCCTTATCGTGGACTGTGATTTTCTGGCCCCGGGCTTGAGCGGACTGATCAGGAATATCGAGGATCATGGATTCCTGGACCTTCTTCTGTACGGCAGCTCGCTGAAATCGGTGTTGCAGACTACCGGTATAGATAACGTCAATGTGACTGGCCCCGGGTCGTTTCCCGTATCGAGGACGATTCCGTTTGCCCTGAAGGAATTTTCGAAGGTCCGTGATTTCCTGGCAGGAAAAGCTGATGTGGTCATCTATTGTTCGACCCTCTACGCGGAGGACGAGGCCATCAACCCGCTGCTCGGAATGGCGGATAGTATTCTTCTATGTTGCAGGATAGACGATCTGGAAGAGGGTGGTCTCGAAAAGAGGATTTCTGACACGGGCGAGTACGCGTCAAAGGTCGATCTTATCTGTTTCTGCAGTCGCATGGGAGATTCGGTAGCCGAAGAGGTACCGGAAACGACTTCCACCGTTCCTGATATTGAAGACGAGGGTGAAGATATCCTGGATCTCGATCCTGAATCCGAGATACCGGAAACAATAGAAGAGGACAAAGATCTGGAACCGGCATTTCTGGAGAAATCGGAAGAGATCGATTCGATGAGGAAAAGAGGCCGGGGCGGGATCAGTCTACCAAGGGTATTAGCGATCGGCATTCCGGCCGTGGTCGTGGCCTTTGTCGTCTGGTGGGTCATGCTCGAGAGATCCACTCAGGAGCAGGAGGGCGCCGGAAAGATGACTGAGCTTGTGCAGAAACAACAGGATGTCCGGGAGATGGCGGCGCGTACCGGAGGATTGGATTCCGCGGAAGCTGGTCTCGTCGAGGGCACAGGTACGGAGCAGGATCTGGCTGTAGAAGACAATGCAGGAGAAGAGACTGAGGGCACTGCCGGGCAGGAAACCGGAGACCTGGAGACTGAACTGGAGGGAACCGGGGAAAATGTCGTAGATGAAGAACCGGTGCCTGAAATCCGGACTCCCGCGCCCGCGGGTTCGTATTATACCATTCATGTCGCCTCATTCAAGGATGTGTCGAGAGCCGGCACGGAGACCGATTATCTTGAGGATAACGGATATGAGGTGAGCGTGAAGGAAGTGGATGTAAAGGGTGGATCCTGGTACAGGGTCTATGTCGGTGAATTTGATAACAGGGAAGAGGCTGAGGCGATCAGGGTGCAGTTGGGAGAGTTGAGACGGATCGCCTACACAAGAGTAGTGACATTGAAATATTAGTTGAGGAAATTTTCTCAGTGGAGGTAGAAGAGGGTGAGTCTATCGAGGCTTGAGCTGGTTGGGTTTAAATCTTTCATGTCTCCCGTTAGCCTGAATTTTCGTGAAGGGGTGACGGCCATACTTGGGCCGAACGGATGCGGAAAGACGAATGTCGTCGATGCGGTCAGGTGGGTCCTGGGTGAACAGAGCGCCCGTCAGCTGAGAAGCAGCAAAATGGAGAATGTCATATTTAACGGGACGCAGATACACAAGCCTCTGGGCTATGCGGCCGTCAATATGACTATCAGCAACGAAAAGGGTTATTTCCCGGTAGACTATTCGGAGATCACAATAACGAGAAAAGTATATCGTTCCGGTATAAGCGAATATTTTATCAACAAGACTCCATGCAGGCTGAAGGATATTAGGGAGCTTTTCGCCGATACGGGCACAGGCAGTCACTCATACGCTGTGATCGAGCAGGAGATGATAGAGTATGTCCTGAATGACGCTCACGGCGAACGGCGAAACATGTTTGAGGAAGCTTCGGGTATTGTCAAATACAGGATGAGAAGGGAAGAAGCGAAGAGAAAGCTCAAACTTACGGAAGCTGATCTTCTCCGCCTGGATGATATTCTCGATGAGCTTGACAAGAATGTGCGTTCGCTCAAGTACCAGGTGGGTAAGACGAGGCGTTACAAGACGCTCAGTGAAAGGATCAGGCAGTGGAGTATGATAAGGCTCCGGTCCACCCTTTCCAATCTCCTCTCTGAAAAAAGGGTGGCTGAGGAAGATCTGTCAAAATCGATGGATATTTCCAGGCAGGATGACGATTCGCTGGGCGAGAATCAGAAGAATGTGGAAGAAGCAAAGCTCAAGCTGATCGAGCATGAACAGCGGAACACGGACCTTCAGAACCGCAGGTATGAAGTTCGCAGGCGGATACAGACTTCCGAGGAAAAGATCATCCAGTATACCGAGCGTAAGGGTGAAGCGGAAAGAAAGATCAAGCGGGCCATCCATGAGATCGAGGAGGCCAGGGTCCGTATCGAGAAGATCACCGGCAGGATAAGCGGAGCCAGAGTGGAGGAGGATGTTACGTCCGAGAAGATCGTTCTGGAACGTGAAGAAATAAAAAATCTTGGAGGAAGGTTTGAGGAAATATCGGTGCGGATCGAGAGGATACAGTCCGAACTGATCGATTTGAAACAGACTCAGCTCGATTTTCTTCAGGATCAGGTCAGGGTCAAGAGCAGCCAGGAACATTTCGAGGCCGTTTTGAAAGAGCTCGATGAGAGGTCATTGCAGCTGAGGGAACGTATATTGGGACTCGAGATCGAGACCGCGGACCTGGCAGGCCTCAAGGGCGAGAGGGAATCCGCTTTGTCCGATCAGCAGGAAAGACTCAATATGCTGGAGAAGGCACGCGAAGAATCCACGTCCATGATCGAATCGGTCGGAGAATCTCTTTCCCGGAGGGAACGGTCACTGGCGGAGATGAATACAGAGCTGGCCAGGCTGAGGAGCAGGCATGACCTGTATATCAGGATGAAGGAAAATTTCGAAGGGTTCCCCGGCGGAGCCCGTTACATCCTGAAAAAGAGTGACGACCATGTAAGAGGTCCGTTGGCCGAGATCATGAAGATAGACGATGTCTACAGACCAGCTCTCGAATCTGTGCTGGGAGGAATGACAGACGGTGTCGTGGTGGACAGTATGGCGGGAGCGATGGGTCTGATCGAAGAGCTTTCATCCAAGAAGCTGGGTGGGGTCAGACTGTTTGTCGAGAAGATGGACCGTACAGGCCAGAACGAAGTTCCCAAGGACATTCCCGGACTGATCGGCAGGTTGAGTTCTCTCATCGAGATCGACGCCGCGAAACAGGGAATGATCGAGGCACTTCTCGGGACGACACTCGTATTCGAGGATCCCGACAGCGCTCTTTCTTTTATCGGTTCTGAAGCTGGAGATGTGTTCGACGCTGTGACTGTAACCGGAATATATTTCTGCAAGGGCAAGGGTATCTACTTCTGCGGTTCTCCCGGTGAAGAGGTCTCTTTACTCGGAAGAGCTGAAGAGATAGAGAAGATGGGGGAGAATATCGGAACTCTCACACGGGATGCTTCGGAGGAAGAAACCGGATGTGAAAGAGAAAAGAGAGAGAAAGAAGAGCTTCGGAAAAAAGTGTCCGAGCTTGATTCGAATATAGCCGCCGCCAGGGACGAAGTGGCTGATAGTCGGGAGAAGACGAGGGAAGTCGAGCGCGATTATATTATGAAAAAGGAAAAGTGTTCCCTTCTCATGAAATCGATGGATGAGATCGAGAACTCCCGTGTTGAAACGTTGTCAAAGCTGGAGGAAGCCAGGCTTGCCCTCTC
Source organism: Candidatus Krumholzibacteriia bacterium (assembly GCA_023131975.1). GTDB lineage: Bacteria > Krumholzibacteriota > Krumholzibacteriia > Krumholzibacteriales > Krumholzibacteriaceae > JAGLYV01. The sequence continues at coordinate 23,241 of JAGLYV010000054.1, forward strand.
GATGCATCAGAGTACAGGCGATGTTTCCAGGGTCACGATCCTGGAAACTGAACTTTCTACTCTACTCGACGAGAAAACCCGGCATGAGAGTGCTTTGACCGAAAAGAAAGTCGACCTTGCCTCTCTGCAGGGTATCCTGGACAGGCACAGGGAGGAGATCAAGGGGCTGGAAGAGATGACGAAGCAGTTCCAGGCGATCACGGAGCAGCGGTCCGGAGAGATCGAGACATCCAGGGAAGAATCTTCGGAGCTTCTTGTCGGTATAGAAGAGGAGAGGTCGATCGTCGGAGAACATGTCCGTCAGGAGACTGAATTCCAGCAGGAGATAGATGAACTGGCGGGCCTGCTTGAAGAGAAACGTTCGGTGATAAATAGTATGGAAAAGGATATCAGGGAGAGGCAGCAGGCCAGGGAAAGGATCTTTACACAGATCAACGAAGTAAAGATAAGACTTTCCAACCTGGATACAAGGATGTCCGACACCGTCGAAAAGGCCCGGGAACTGTACGACGAGGATCTGAACTGCTACCTGGAAGGAGTCGAGATACCTCTGACGGAGGAAGAGAAGGAGGTCACTCCCGACCTGCTCGAGAGTGAGAAGAGAAAGCTGGGTAGCCTGGGTCCCGTGAATCTTGCCGCGATCGAAGAATATGACGAAAAGAAGGAACGTCTCGATTTCCTCGTGACTCAGAAGGATGACCTGGTTCACGCAAAGGAAGAACTCGAACAGGCGATAACGAAGATCAACAAGAGAGCGAGAAAGCTTTTTGTCGAGACTTTCGATATAGTGAAAGGACATTTCGCGCAGATATTCGAGGTATTGTTCGAAGGGGGCGAAGCTTCGTTGAGCCTCGGGGAAAACAGCGATCCGCTCGAGGCTGATATCATCATCTCGGCCAGGCCGAAGGGCAAACGGCTGCAGGATATATCTCTGTTGTCCGGCGGCGAAAGAGCCCTGACGGCCATATCTCTTCTGTTCGCGCTGTACAAGGCAAAGCCCAGTCCGTTCTGTATCTTCGACGAAGTCGACGCGCCTCTGGACGACGCCAATATTGAGAGGTTCGTCAGAATGCTCAAGAAATTCTCGGAAGAGACGCAATTCATCATAATCACGCATAACAAGCGGACTATGGAAGCTGCCGATTCTCTCTTCGGAGTGACGATGCAGGAGAAGGGTGTTTCAAAGATTGTATCGGTCAACCTGACCGAGATCGAGGATGTAATGGAAAGCCGTAAGACTTCAGTAGATGAGGCGATCGCTGTGCCTGTATCATCGAATTAGGAAGCGGTGAGAGATTGAAACACCTTTTCAGAGGTCTGAAGAAAACCAGGGACCGTCTGTTCGGCCCGCTCCAGAAGATATTTTCCAGTGGAAGACTGAATGAAGAGGATATCGAGGAACTCGAGTCCCTTCTTTTCTCCGCGGATATCGGAGTCGATACGACAGAGAGGATCATCGAAAAAGTCAGGGAGAGGCTCCGTTCGGGATCCGGTCCGGACCCGGATTTTATCTCGCTGGTCTCAGATGAATTGCTCGGTGTGATGGATGAGTTGCCCCCCTACAAAGAACCCGAGGGTGTTCCGAGAGTGATCGTTATCACAGGGGTGAACGGTGTCGGAAAGACTTCGACCATCGGTAAGCTCGCTGGACTCTTCAAGGCTGAAGGAAAAAGCGTGATGCTTGCCGCCTGTGATACTTTCAGGGCTGCTGCCATCGATCAACTTGAACTCTGGGCGGAGAAGACCGGCGTACCCGTGGTGAGGCAGAAGATGGGTTCGGATCCCGCAGCCGTTGCTTTTGACGCGGTGAGTTCAGCTAAAGCAAAGGGCATCGACATAGTGATCGTGGATACCGCCGGCAGGCTTCATACCAAAGCTAATCTGATGGAAGAACTCAGAAAGATATTCAGGGTGCTTTCAGGGAAAATAGAGGGAATAGCCATCGAATCGTGGCTTGTTCTCGATGCAAACTCCGGGCAGAACAGCCTCAGGCAGGCAGAGGTGTTTGTAAAGGATCTCCCGGTGACCGGACTGGTCCTTACAAAGCTTGACAGTACGGCCAAAGGGGGCGTTGTGATCCCTGTCCAGAAGAATCTGGGGATACCGGTCCTCTATGCGGGGACGGGTGAGGGGTTGGATGATATAGAACCGTTCGACCACAATGCTTTCGTGGAAGCACTGCTCCTCTGATCGATGTCCGTTATCATCCTTGACAAGGTAGCATAATCAGATATAATACAGTCACGGGCCGATTTGAAAAAGGCCCACAGCCTTCGGGGCGGGGTGTGATTCCCCACCGGCGGTAAAAGTCCGCGAATGGACCGCAAGGTTCACTGATCCGGTGAAATTCCGGTACCGACAGTAACAGTCTGGATGGGAGAAGGTTTAACTGCGCGGCATCGGCCCTATGTGGGCTTGTGCCTTGTCCCTTCGTATCCCCGAAAACCCTTATTCAGTGCCGCCGGACCGGAATATCATTGAGTGACGAAATAAAATATATGAAGAGGGCTCTTGACCTGGCCGCAAATGGACTGGGCAAGACTTTTCCCAACCCCCTTGTCGGGGCTGTCATAGTCTCCGGAGGAGAAATAGTGGGGGAAGGATTTCATGGAAAGGCTGGAGGCCCTCATGCCGAAGTGGAAGCGATACGGTCAGCCGGAAACAGGGTCAGGGGCTCTACACTCTATATCAATCTCGAACCCTGCTGTCATTATGGCAAGACACCTCCGTGTACCGATGCCATCCTGGAATCGGGTATCGATAGAGTTGTAATTGCTATCAAGGATCCTGATTCCCGGGTGATGGGCAGAGGGGCTGGGATATTGAGAGAGAACGGAGTCGATGTCAGGACAGGGGCGCTGGCGGAAGAAGCGATTGAGATCAACCTTCCATATCTGCACAAGGCTATCACGGGAAAACCTTTTATCGTTCTGAAGCTGGCGATGACACTTGATGGAAGGCTCGGAGTGCCAGAGGGTGGATGGTTTACCGGCGATGAATCTCGAGAAAACGTGCACAGACTGAGGGCAGCAATGGAGGCGGTCGCTGTGGGTTCAGGTACACTGGCGGCGGATGTGCCGATGCTGGACAGACGATATTTCAGCGATGCTTCCGGTCCACCGATCCGAATGGTTTTCGACTCAGCACTTTCTTCCAGGATCCCTGTCCAGTGGGGTCCCGGGGAGAACAGGGTGATCTTCTACTGCACAGACAGGGCAGCAGGGGAGAGGAGAAAAGAGTTCGAAGATGAGGGTGTCGAGGTGGTACTCCTGCCGGCAGACGGGGACGGAATAGATCTGACGGCATGGTTGGAGCAGGTCTCTACGGATGGGATCACCTCAGTCCTGATCGAGGGTGGACGCAGGATCGCGTCATCAGTCGCGGGAAAGGGCCTGTTCGACAGGTTCGTCGCTTACCATGCCCCGGTTCTGGATGGTGGCGCGGGTGATCACTGGACAGGGACCGACAGAGATCCCGGTGATGAGGGGGAACGACTCATCCTGAAAAGCAGCATAGCTCTCGGCCAGGACGTTCTTGCCATATATGACAGGGAACGAATCACCGGATATGGAAGGTTACTTTCGGATGACGACCTTATGGAGGAACGACGATGTTTACCGGATTGATAGAAGAGACAGGAAAGGTCGTTTACCTGAAGAGAAGGTCCACTGCCGCGGAACTTGCCGTCAAGTCCACATTGACAGGGTTGAAGAACGGCGACAGTGTCGCGGTCAACGGAGTCTGTCAGACTATCAAATGGCTGCGGGGAGATACGTTTGCCTGTGATGTTCTGCCCGAGACCCTGAGAGTCACAAATCTTGGTGCGCTGGGGCCTGGGATGGAAGTGAATCTGGAGAGGGCGCTCATGCTTGGTGACAGGCTGGGGGGACATCTGGTAAACGGGCATATTGATGGGACCGGTACTGTAAGGACCGTTACCCGGGATCCCCTTTCCATCGAGATCGGTGCGGATCCCGGGATCACGAAGTTTCTTGTTCCAAAGGGTTCGGTAGCCATAGATGGTATAAGCCTGACCCTGGGGCCCGATGTGACGAAAGACAGTTTCAAAGTCTACATCATACCCCATACCCTGGATAACACATGTCTCCGGAACGCGAGGCCTGGCAGCCGTGTCAATATAGAGGTGGATATTCTCGCAAAATATGTGGATAAATTAACGAATAGATAAACGGTCCGTCTCCACGCGGACTGAAAAGAAGGGGCTGGAGAAGTGAACGGTATCAGTAATATTGAAGAGGCACTGAAAGAGATCCACGAAGGCAAGATGGTGATAGTCGTGGATGACGAGGGCAGGGAGAACGAGGGTGATATCATAATGGCCGCGGAAAAGGTCGACGCCGCAGCTGTTAATTTTATCGTAAAAGAAGCACGCGGCCTTATCTGTGTCGCCCTGCTGGGAGAGAGACTGGACCAGTTGAGGCTGGGAATGATGGTACAGGAAAATACGGCGCGTTTGAACACGAACTTCACCGTATCGGTCGATGCTGTCCACGGTACTACGACAGGTATTTCAGCTTTTGACAGGGCCGAGACAATACGCACGCTGGTCGATCCGGAAACGAAACCGGAAGACCTCGCGAGGCCGGGGCATATTTTTCCTCTTCGTGCCGTCGACAGCGGAGTCCTCAGACGGGCCGGACATACAGAGGCGGCTGTCGATATAGCGAGGCTTGCGGGACTCAATCCGGGCGGACTCCTTTGCGAGATCATGGCGGAAGATGGGACGATGGCCCGAATGCCCCAACTCAAGTCGTTCGCAAAAAAGCACGGGCTGAAGATAATAACGATCACCGACCTCATAGAGTATAGAAGACGCAATGAAAAACTCGTAAGGCGAGGTGCCGAGGCAAGCCTTCCGACCTTGTATGGCGAGTTCAGGCTCATTGCTTATGAGGGGCTGGTCGATGGATCTGAGAGTGTCGTGCTGGTAATGGGGGAGCCATGGAACGATGAGTCAGCCCTCGTGCGGGTGCATTCGCAGTGTCTTACAGGCGACGTCTTTCATTCATTACGTTGTGATTGCGGGGATCAGCTCGATTCGGCGCTCAAGATGATCGCCCATGAAAAAAGCGGAGTTCTTCTATATATCCAACAGGAGGGCAGAGGTATCGGACTCGTCAATAAAGTCCGGGCCTATGAGCTTCAGGATAAAGGACGCGATACGGTCCAGGCGAACGAGGATCTGGGTTTTCCCGCCGACCTGAGGGATTATGGGACGGGCGCGCAGATCCTTGCCGATCTGGGACTGCACAGGATAAGATTGCTTACCAACAATCCGAAGAAGATAATCGGTCTGAAAGCCTATGGGCTGAAAGTCGTCGAAAGGCTGCCATTGGAGATAGAACCGAACACGAAGAACGTGAAATATCTCTCCACCAAGAGGGATAAACTGGGTCATCTTTTCGGTGATCTGGAAAAGAGATAATCCTGTAAGAATCTGTTGGGCTGTCGAAAGGAGAAAAGATGGAAGAAAAAGCGGGACATCTGATAGGTAAGGGACTGCGGTTTACGATCGTAGCCGGGAGATTTAACGAGATCGTGACGGAAAGCCTGATAGGCGGAGCGATCGACTGCCTGACGAGACACGGTGTCTCGGAAAATGATATAGTCCTGTACAGGGTGCCCGGATCTTTCGAGATCCCACAGGTGGCCATGAAACTGACCGGTGACGATTCTGACGCTGTCATCTGTCTCGGGACCTTGATAAGGGGAGGGACTCCTCATTTCGATATCCTGGCCAGTCAGGTGGTCAAGGATCTGTCGACTATCGGTATCCAATCGGGAAAACCGGTCACATTCGGAGTAATAACTGCGGACACACAGGAACAGGCTATCGAGAGGGCGGGAAGCAAAGCCGGCAACAAGGGGTGGCAGGCGGCTCTATCGGCGCTCGAGATGTCGAATCTGTGGAAAGATATCGAGGGTTAGATGAGCCGAAGAAGAAAAGCCAGAGAAACGGCGCTCCAGGCCCTCTACGCCTCCGAAGTATCGGGCAAGGCGTGGGAAGAAGCGCTCGTTGACATGCTCAGGAGGAGGAAGTCTTCTGAGGAGGCGGAGGAGTACGCCAGACGTATCGTTCGTCATGTCTCGGAATCGAAGGATGAACTGGACGAAAAGATCATCGGGAGTCTGGAGAACTGGCGTTTCGACAGGGTCTCGATCATCGACCGGATAATACTTCGGATCGCCCTTGCCGAACTGATACATTGCCGGGAAGTGCCGGTCAACGTGATCATAAACGAGGCAATCGAGATCGCGCATAGATTCAGTTCCAGTAAGGCGGGGAAATTCGTGAATGGCATCCTCGACAAGCTGGCCCGTGAAGTCAGGGAAGACGGGAGCTCGTAAACCTGGTCATAATTGGTTAAGGTTCTGTTTTATTTGACACTTGCGGTCCCCTTTGGTGTATACTCTGGGGAAGGGTCCTTGGGAATACTGTCTCCCTGGGGCTCTCTAAAGGCTTGTACCCGGGATCCGGTCAACGCGAGACGGAAGCAGCCAGGAGAGGGGCTTCCGTTGTGTTTTATCGGCGAACCCTCCGGGGCGACAGGAGAGGCACCGATGAGTTCGAACAGAGTCTCGGAAAAAACGCATTGGAACGAGTTCTGGAAGATATCGACTGATCTGTCCGAAGTATACGACAATGAGGGAAGAGTAAGTCGGCATTTTTCACGTCTCGAGAGCCTCAATGGGAAAAGAATACTGGAAGTAGGCGCCGGATCGGGACGAGACGGGATATTTATGGCCGGGGAGGGTGCCTCGGTCGTATCTCTCGATTATTCTCCCGACAGTCTTAAAATGATCTCGGGACAGATCTCGGAGAAGGATGATGTTTCCGTATGTTGTGGCGATGCCTTTGCCCTGCCATTCTCCGAAGGGACTTTCGATCTGGTATTCCATCAGGGGCTTCTGGAGCATTTCCGCAATCCTGGCGACATGATCAGGGAACATCACAGGGTCCTGAAAAAAGGCGGATACATCCTGGTAGATGTGCCCCAGCGATATCACTATTACACGCCCTTGAAGCATATTTTCATAGCGCTGGGCAAGTGGTTTGCCGGATGGGAGACCGAATTTTCTCCCGGAGAACTTGAAAGACTGCTCAAAAAGAACTCGTACGAGATCGTTACGACATATGGAGAGTATCTCAACCCGCCCATCTGGTTCAGGATACTGCGAAAAGGGTTGATGCCGTTCGGGATGACTTTGCCTATGTATCCGAAGATATTCACCGGATCGAGGCGTGCTTTGACAGGTATCAGGGAAAGATTCCTGGCCACGAGGCTTGGTTTGCATACTTCCGTTGTTATCGGAACGATAGCCAGGAAGATATAGGGGAGCTGAATTTGAAGGTACTTGCTCTGAACTGGCGGGATATGAAACATCCGGAGGCGGGAGGCGCCGAGGTCCATATTCATGAGATCCTTTCGCATATGGCCCGGTGGGGGCATGAAGTGACGGAGATCACATCGGGATTTCCCGGCTGCTCAAAGCGGGATGAGATCGACGGGGTCCGGATCCTGAGGGCCGGGCACTGGTACGACGCGAATTTCGTTCTTCCCCTGTTTGCCAGAAAGCATATGAAAAATAACAGATATGATGTCGTCCTTGAGGATATAAACAAGCTACCGTTTTTTATGCCTCTCTTCACCGATACTCCCGTCGTCGGTGTGATTCCTCATCTTTTTGGTACGACAGTGTTCAGGGAAGCGAACTGGCTGATAGGGACATATGTGCTGCTGATGGAAAAATTTATTCCGGCCGTATTCAGAAAAAACCGTTTTATGGTGATCAGCCCGAGTACCGCGGACGATCTTGCGTCGAGAGGGATCGACAGGGACCGGATAGATGTCGTTCTTTGCGGGCTTGATCATGGTACCTGGGAGCATCTCGGAATCGAGCGATTCGAGAGGCCGACCATAGTACATCTGGGCAGACTAAGGAAATACAAGAGTGTCGAGGTCGCCATGAGGGCGATGAAGATAGTAGTCGAAAGAGTGCCCGATGCCAGGCTTTCGATCATCGGAGACGGGCCATATCGGCCGCAGCTCGAAAAAGAAGCGGCGCAGCTGGGGTTGGGAGATTCGATCGAATTTCTGGGGTATATGGGGGCTACGGAGATAGTGGAATATATCAACAGGTCACACCTTCTCTTTAATCCCAGTCCTAAAGAGGGGTGGGGGCTGACGGTGGTGGAGGCCAACGCGTGTGGGGTGCCCGTAGTGGCAAGTGACAGGCCGGGACTGAGAGATTCGGTCCTCGATGGGAAGACTGGATTCCTTGTACCTTACGGTGACGTTGTAGCTTTCGGTGAGAAGGCGGTAAAGTTGCTCAGCGACAAGGGTCTCTGGAATGAGATGAGCATGAACTCGCTCGAAAGAGTCAAAAGTCTGACCTGGCAGAGGTGTGCCAGGGAGACCGAACAGCTGCTGCTCGGAATATCCGGTGCGGAAGAAATAACGGGGGATTGAGATTGCGTCTAAAGAACGCGGCGCTGCAAACGCTGAAAGTGGTCGTGAGCCTGGGGCTGATATCGTTCCTGCTTCACAGGAAGTCTCCCGGTGAACTGGCGGTTTATCTGAAAAACATCGATCTGCTGCTGTTATCCTTCGCCGTGGCTGTCTTCTTTTTGAGCAGTTTTCTTGGAGCCTTGCAGTGGCATCTGCTTCTCGTGGCGGGCGGAGTAGTCTTGAGGTTTCAGGGGACATTTATCTATTACTTTGTGGGGTTGTTTTTTAATAATTTTTTTCCCGCCAATGTCGGGGGAGACGCCATAAAGATCATCGATGTGGTCAGGGAGGGCAGCGATCCCCACCGGGTGTTTGCTTTGACTCTTCTCGACAGGGTGTTTGGAATAACGGGACTGTGTTTTCTGGCTGCCGTAGCGTCGATAATCGTTTTTCCGGGAGGTACCATAGCGAACGCTGGCCTGTACCTTGCCATTTTCGGGGGATTGATATTTTCTATCCTGATCGTCGCGTTCAGCAAAAAGTTGTCTGGAAGCATCAGACGGTTTTCTGGAAAGATAGGGATATGGGGCCTGGGCGAGAAGATCGGTCTGGTACTCGGGCACATGGGAAGCCTCAGGGCCAGGAGGCCCCTGTTCGTGGGGGTAGTGCTTCTTTCACTGGTAGTCCAGTCGCTGCGCATACTGACTCATGTCCTGGTCGGGCTCGCTCTGGGAATAACTCTGGGCGGAATCGATCTGGCACATTTCTTTGTCCTGGTCCCGCTTCTCGGGCTGATCATGATCCTTCCGATATCGATCAACGGGCTTGGAGTCAGGGAGAGCGCCGGAATGGTGCTGTTTACGCAGGTCGGGATCCAGGAGGAACTCGCCGTATTGATGGAATTTATCACTTACACAGTTCAGGTCGCCGTCAGTCTGATCGGGGCTGTGTTCTTTTTTATAAGGAAACGTTCTGGAAAAGACTAGAGTACTGAACCGGTATTCATTAGACTGAAAGAAATGGTATTTTAAGATAGAAAGGGTATTGAAATGACTGACAGGTCCGTGAACCGGATTACCGCATTGGCGATATTCCTGACAAGCCTGATCGTCTACCTGATGACGATGGCTGTGACTGTGTCCTTCTGGGACGCGGGGGAGTTTATCGCGGCGTCATATTCTCTGGGAATACCACATTCTCCCGGCACACCGCTCTATGTGCTTGTCGGCCGGGTATTCTGCCTGCTGCCTGTAGCCATGTCGGCAGCACAGAAGGTCAATCTTCTTTCGACGGTATCCGCTGCCCTCGGAGTGCTGATGGCCTACCTCATCATGGCGAACGTGGTCAGGATGATGTTCGGTGCCGGAAGAACGGCTGCCGGCAGGTTTATCAGGTTAGCGGGACCGGTGATAGGCTCCTTTTATCTGATGTTCAGCAGTACCTACTGGACGAACGCGTCCGAGTCGGAAGTCTACGCGCTCAGCACGTTTGTCATGGGCTTCTGCTGTGTCCTCGTTTTGAGATGGCTCAAGAATCCATCCGGAGAGGTAGATGATCTGACGAGGTCACGGATCACAGAGTCAGCTACGCCTCAGGAAGTCAAGGTGATCCTCGGCAGGGAAGAGGAGAAAAGGAAAAGACATTCGACCAGCCTTATCCTCCTCATCGTTTACCTTCTTTCTCTCGGGATAGGGTTTCATCTTGGTACGGTGATGGTATACGGAGGAATCTTTTTCATGATACTGATGGTCAGGGAGAAGACCTTCAGCAATTTCGAACTTATCGTATTTACATTCGGCTTCGCGGTCATAGTAGCTGATATGACGCTGCACAAACAATCCAACCTGACGATCATAGGGTTGGTCATACTTGCGATACTTGTCATGTGGACGGTGATGTCGAAGGGCAAGTTCGCTCTTGTCGCCTCGCTTCTTTTCTTTCTGGGGATATCGGTGCATCTCTTTCTGCTGATACGGTCGCATATGAACCCCGAACTCGACATGGTCGATCCAGAGACGTGGCGGGCACTCTACGCGCATCTTCGCAGAGAACAGTATCCACCGATGAATGTCTTTGTACGCAAGGCTTCGCCCCTGTGGCAGACGGGACAGTTTCTCAGGTACTTTGTCGACCAGTTCCGTATTCTCGGCGATGTAAAGGCCGGACCGCTGAACATCGGAGCCCTTTCAGTGTTTATTCCGACGGCCCTCGGCCTGTACGGGATAGGGGTCAATTTCCTGCGTGAGCGGAAGACCTGGGTATTGAATTTTACGAACCTGGCAGTTCACACGATCGGTATGATCATCCTCCTCAACTTCAGCGACCACGAGCCCAGGGAGAGAGACTATTTCTACGGCCCCGGATTCTATTTCTTTTCATTGTTCATCGGGATCGGTGCCAGTTCGATGCTCATGATGCTGGCCGGACATCTCCGCGAATCAGGGAAAAAGATCGCTCGGGTAGTCATTCCTGTCGGAGTGATACTGATTGTCTTTTCGATACTTCCCGCCCGGGTTCACTGGTTCAGTCACGACAGGTCCGACAACTGGCTGGCAAGAGACTACGCATACAATATGCTGACAGGCTGTGAGCCGGATGCCATTCTTATCACAAACGGGGATAACGACACCTATCCTCTATGGTACATACAGACTGTCGAGGGCTACAGACGTGACGTGAAAGTGGTCAACAGGATGCTTCTCAATACCGCATGGTATGTCAAGCAGCTGAGGGATCATGAACCGCCTGTTCCGATAGAACTGACCGATATCGAGATCGAAAGACTCCGGCCGGTAAGGGACTCGAGGGACGGTAGTATCATTTGGACTTACACAAGGGTGCTGGACCATATTGTCAGGACGACGAACTGGAAGAGGCCGATATATTTCGGGGTGACCGTTCCCAAGGAAGTATGGGAGGTGTATGCCGACTACCTGGAGATGCAGGGTATGGTGAGGAGGCTTGTCGCCAGGAAGGGCCGCTACATGGTCAATGATTTCCAGATGGCGAGGAATATGAGAGATATATTCGAGTACAGGGGGGTCCTGAACGAGGATGGCACAGCGGACACTTCTCTGTTCAAATCGCTCGATGTGACGACGATGTATCAGAATTACTCGGTTGCCACCATGCAGCTCGCTTTTAATAAGGGAAGAAAAAATGAATATCCCGAGGCCATAGAGTGGGCGGAGATGTCGTTCGCGATCAGTCCGACATTCGACTGGGGGCGGAAGGAACTGGGTATCTACTACATGCATAACAGGCAATACGACAAGGCAATCGAGTATTTCAAGTCTGAACAGGTGCGTGATCCGGACAACTGTGATTTTCATCTCGGAGTGGCTGCCGTTTATGAGGCCATGGGCGACCTCGATTCCGCGCTGGACGCCCTGGCTCGCTCATCTGACGAGATGATAGCCTGCAGGGATATCTTCACCCATGGATTCAATATCGCCGCCAGGCTGGGTAGAAGGGCAAGGGCGAAGGAATTTGTGAAGAAGTGGCTGGATCTGCATCCCGAAGACAGGGAGATGGCAAACTTTTACGCGGATATAGACCGGATCCTTGATCAGGAGACCGCCGCGGAAGATTCTGTCGATTCCGGGGGAGAATAGATTCCGGGGGAGAAGATATTTCACCGGGTGAATGAATGCCAGCCGGACAGACTCGTTAGGAAGAATATGTCGGAGAAGATCCTGAACAGATACCTTGGCCTGATGGTTTTCCTGATCAGCGCCGTTGTATATATAATGACTATGGGTGGTACGGTCTCTTTCTGGGACAGCGGGGAATTCATCGCGACATCTTACATCCTGGGGATACCCCACTCTCCGGGTACTCCCCTTTACGTGCTTGTGGGCAGGGTCTTCGCCCTGCTTCCTGTTGGTATTTCCGTAGCCCAGAAAGTGAATCTGCTCTCAGCCGTCTCCGCCGCTCTCGGCGTCCTGATGGCTTATGTGTCGATGGTATATGTCGTTCGATTCATGTTCGGGAAAGCCGTTACAGCTGCCGGCAGGATCGCAAGGTACGCCGGCCCCCTGGCAGGTTCGATGTTTCTCACATTCAGCGATACATACTGGACCGATGCCGCGGAAGCGGAAGTGTACGCTCTGAGTTCATTCGTGATAGGACTCTGCACGGTCCTTGCCCTGAGATGGCTCAAGAATCCGGCTGGAGAGCTCGGTGAGGATGTCCGGAAAGCTATCCGGGAAAAGACCGATGGAGCCAGGGGAAACGCGCTTGTCGAAAAAAATGCGAGAGCGAAAAAGAGAGATTCGAGAAACCTTGTACTTCTTATCATCTACCTGCTTTCTCTAGGTATCGGATTCCATCTGGGAACGATCCTCGTATTCGGTGGAATCTTTATCATGTTTTTGATGGTCAGGAAGAAATCGTTCAGCAACTTCGAACTGATCGCGTTTACATTCGGTTTTGCCGTCATGGTCGCCGACATGACCGTGCACAGGCAGCCTGCTTTTACGATAGTCGGACTGGCTGTCTTTGCCGTGCTGATAATCTGGATGACCATGTCGGAGGGCAACTTTGTCCTGACGGCGACCGCCCTGTTCGTCCTCGGCATATCCGTTCACTTGTTCCTCTATATCCGGTCAGGACTCGATCCGGCGATCGATGAGGTGAATCCGGAGACCTGGAAGGCTCTCTACGCGCATCTGAGAAGGGAGCAGTATCCCGCGATAAACGTGTTCACGAGAAAGGCTTCGATTCTTTTTCAGCTCGATCATTTCGCCAGGTATTTTCAAAACCAGTTCAGACTCTTCGGCGATTATTTTGTCGGAGGTATCAATATTGGTCGTCTCAGTTCCGTTATCCCGTTGTTACTTGGCCTGTACGGGATCATGGCGAACTACATCCGTGAAAAAAAGACCTGGGCACTGAATTTCACGAACCTGCTACTCAATTCTGTCGGACTGATCATCTTTCTGAATTTCAGCGACCAGGAAGTCAGGGAGCGGGACTATTTCTATGGAGGAGCGTTCTATCTCTTTGCGATATTCATAGGGATCGGAGCGACTTCGTTCCTCATTCTCATACTGGAGCAGGCAAAAAAGACTGCCGGCGATCTGAGGCGATTCGTCGTTCCAGCCGCGATCTTTATTCTGGTCTGTTCCATCCTTCCGGCAGGCTACCAGTGGCACAGGCACGACAAGTCAGATTTCTTCATACCACGCGATTACGCCTACAACATCCTGTGCGGTCTCGAACCTGACGCGATACTGTTTACCAACGGAGATAACGATACCTTTCCGCTCTGGTACCTGCAGTATGTGGAAGGATACAGGACCGATGTCAGGGTAGCAAACCTGAGTCTTCTCAATACATCGTGGTATATTAAACAGGTGAGAGACACCGAGCCTTCAGTGCCTCTGGACCTGACAGACGTGGAGATCGACAGGCTTCGACCGATCCGTGTGGAAGACGGTATCCTGTGGACGAAAGATCTGGCGGTCAATCATATTATCAGGGATGTAAACTGGAAACGGCCGGTATATTTTGCCGTGACCGTACCGGGCGATGTCTGGGAGAGATATTCGGACAACCTGGAGATGCAGGGTATGGTCAGGCGGCTGGTGGCAGGTAAGGGCCGGTTCATGGTGAACGATTTCATGATAACAAGGAATCTCGAGGAGATCTTCGAGTTCAGAGGATTCCTCACTGATGGCTGGCGGAGGGACGATTCCGTTTACAGGACCCGCGAAGTGGACAACATGTTCATAAATTTTTCGATCGCCGCGTTCCAGGTGGCCCAGAACAGAGCAAAAGACAACCTGCACGGGGAAGCGGTAAAATGGGCCGAGAGGTCGTATGTCTTCGGGCCCAGGTTCGAGTGGCCCAGAAAATATCTGGGGGTCTATTATTCCAGGAACAGGCAGTATGACAAGGCTGAGGAGCATTACCTCAACCTTCTGGCAGAAGAGCCATCCAGAGGTGATTTCTGGGTAGGCCTTTCATCTGTATACGAGAGGATGGGGGATCTTGAAAGGGCTGTCCAGACCCTCGAAGATGCTTCAAAGTCATCTCTTGACCACAGAGATATATTTGGACATGGCTTTCGCCTGGCAGCTACTCTCGGGCGAAGGGATCAGGCCGTCTCATTTGTGGAGAAGTGGATTGAGGGCCATCCCGAAGATACCGAATTTAAATCGCTTCTCGATGATATTGATACGATACTTCAGAATGAGTTCGGGCTGGGTGGGAGTGACGATAACTGACAGGAAAGGATCACCTTGAAGAAAAAAGTGGTAGTTACCGGAGCAGCGGGTTTTATCGGATCCCACCTGTGCGAGAAACTTGTCTCGGATGGTTATGAGGTAAGTGGCATCGACTGCTTCACTGATTATTATGACCCGGCAAGGAAAAGGCAGAATATCGAGGGTCTTCTGAAAAACGATTGTTTTTCACTTATCGAGCAGGACATCAATTCTTGCGATCTCCTTTCCGTGTTGGCGGGTGCTGACTGTGTCTTTCATCTTGCCGCGCAGGCAGGTGTGAGAAGGAGCTGGGGCGCGGAATTCAGCCATTATGTTCAGTTGAATATTCTGGCGACGCAGAAGATCCTTGAGGCGATCAGAAAACTTGGTGGAATAAGACTCGTATATTCCAGTTCGAGCAGTGTCTACGGTGAGACACAGGATCTTCCCATGAAGGAGGACCACCGACTCCGGCCCATCTCTCCATATGGAGCGACCAAGCTTTCGGGAGAGGATCTCTGTGAACTCTATTATCACAACTACGGTATCAGGTACGTTGCTCTGAGATACTTTACCGTATACGGTCCGCGGCAGCGTCCCGATATGGCGTTCAGCCGGTTTATAACTTCCGCTTTTCAGGGTGGAGGTATTGAGATCTACGGAGACGGAAAACAGACACGCGATTTCACCTTTGTCTCCGATGCTGTCGAGGCCAATGTGCTTGCCTCGCGATACGAAGGTGACGAGAGAGTCTTTAACATCGGTGGGGGAAGCCGTGTCTCGATTCTGGAAGTCCTGGAGATCATCGAAAGCGAGACTGGAAAAACGCTGAACGTGGAGTTCACGCAGCGGGCACTTGGAGATGTCACCGATACCTGGGCCGACACTTCGAGAGCTTCTTCGGAACTGGGTTTTTCCCCGCATATCAGTCTCAGAGAAGGACTCGCGCGGGAAGTCGGATGGTACAGGGAATATCTGGGCGTATGATCAGGAGGTAAGAGTTTGGATTCGACGGGGAAATATTTCATATCTGTCGTCATTCCGTTCTATAACGAGGAAGAGAGTCTTGTAGAATTATATTCACGTCTCACCTCCATGCTTCAGCAGTTCTCGCAGGGGCACGAACTGATTTTCGTCGATGACGGTTCTACCGATGGATCGCTGAGTATCGTCAGTACGTTGCGGGAGAAGGACAGGAGAGTGAAGGTCATCGCCTTCAACAGGAATTACGGGAAATCACCCGCGCTCTCACAGGGATTTGCCGCGGCGAGGGGAGATCTGGTCGTTACGATAGATGCCGATCTGCAGGATGATCCGGATGAGATCCCGGGCATGGTTGCTTTGCTTGATGAAGGTTATGATCTCATATCCGGGTGGAAACTTAATCGCAAGGATCCGATAACAAAGACTCTTCCTTCGAAGGTGTTCAATTTTTTCGCTTCACTTATAACCGGCATAAAACTGCATGACATCAATTGCGGACTCAAGGTCTACAGGAAAGAAGTAGTAAAGAGGATCAAAGTCTATGGTGAACTACACAGAGTGATCCCGGTCCTGGCAGGGTGGGAAGGCTTCCGTATCAGTGAGAAGGAAGTGACTCATTCCGAGAGGAAGTATGGGAAAAGTAAATACGGAGCGAAACGTTTTCTAAACGGGATATTCGATTTGATGACAGTCATGTTTATCACCAGACGCTCGACGACTCCTATGCATTTTTTCGGCAGGATAGCTTTCCTGTTCCTGTCGACTGGAGGACTCATCAATCTGTATTTTCTGCTTCAGTGGGTCTTTGGTAAGGGTCTGCATGTAAGGCCCCTGATGGTTGTTGGACTTATTATGATAGTCATCTCTATTCAGATCGGATCGATAGGATTGCTGGCTGAACTATATTCGTCGAATATTGAGAGAGTCTTTTCATATCGCAAGTACGAGATAGATGATTGACAAGGGAGTCTGCCAAATTGCGAATAACGCTTGTCGGCCCCGCCTGGCCGTACCGAGGCGGAATTTCTCATTACAACACATGTCTCGCTGAGCAGCTGTGTGAGACTCACGAGATCGAGGTAGTCAATTACTCGAGGCTTTATCCCGGATTCCTGTTTCCAGGCAAGACCCAGTACGATGAAAGCAAGGACGCCCACAGGGTCGATTCGGTTCGTATGATTGATTCTATCAACCCTTTCACCTGGGTGAGGACGGGATTCCATCTTGTCCGTTCGAGACCCGATGTCGTTCTGGTCCAGTGGTGGCATCCATATTTTGCCCCGGCCATTTTCAAAATATGCTCGATTGTGAGAGTGTTCACAAAGGCCAGGATAATCTTTATATGTCACAATGTCGTCCCTCATGAAAAATCAATGGTCGACAGGCTGCTTGCCAGGCTCGCCTTTTCGACGGCTCATGGATTCATGGTCCAGTCGGAAGAGGACAGGAAAAATCTTTTCGCAATGAAAAAGAAGGCTGTAGCGGGGATCCATCCCCATCCGATATATGATTTTTTCAAGAAAGGTGATACCGACAGGGACGAAGCA
Organism: Candidatus Krumholzibacteriia bacterium; assembly: GCA_023131975.1. Taxonomy (GTDB): domain Bacteria; phylum Krumholzibacteriota; class Krumholzibacteriia; order Krumholzibacteriales; family Krumholzibacteriaceae; genus JAGLYV01. Next base: position 40,452 of record JAGLYV010000054.1, read on the forward strand.
AAGGAGACAATCGGTGAGGGAGCTGGAAACCTGGTACTTTTCTTTGGGTATATCAGGGCCTACAAAGGGTTGGAATTTCTTATCCGTTCGATGAGTGAAGTCATATCGAGCATTCCGGCCCGTTTGCTTGTCGTAGGCGAATTCTATGAGGACAGGGAACCATATGACAGGCTTGTACGCGAGCTCGGACTTGAGGATTCTGTCAGATTTGTCGACCGGTATGTAGAGAATGAAGAAGTGCAGCAGTATTTCTCAGCCTGTGATCTGGTCGTGCTTCCGTACATCTCGGCCACTCAGAGTGGAATAGCTCAGATAGCTGTCGCGTTCGACCGGCCCATGGTCGTGACGCGTGTCGGGGGACTTCCCGAGGTGGTGGCAGAGGGCAGGACAGGATTTGTCGTTGACGCGGGTGATCCATCGGCCCTGGCCGACAGGATCATCGGGTTTTTCACTGAGGGTATGGCTGAAAAGATGGCTCCGTTCTTCGAAGAAGAGAAGAAACGGTTTTCCTGGGAATCGATGGTCCGTGCCCTTGAGGGCCTCATAGTCCGTGCCGGAGAAGGGAGAGGATGATGACGGATGGTATAGTCGATGTAGTCGTCCTCAACTGGAACGGACAGGATGTGATCATACCCTGCCTCGAGTCGCTCGGAAAGGTCGCGGATCCTCCACTTCGAGTGATGGTAGTGGATAACGCTTCGACTGACGGATCGGCGGACCTCGTGAGAGAAAAATATCCCGGGATCGAACTTGTAGAGAATCCGCGGAATCTTCTATTCGCGGAGGGGAACAATGTCGGCCTGCGGAAGATCATGGAAAGGGGTGGACGTTACCTTCTTCTACTCAACAACGACACGGAAGTCGATCCTGATTTCATCAGGGAGATGATGAAGGGCATGGATGACGATGAAGCGGGGATAGTGGGGCCCAAGATATTCTATTTCGACAAACCGTCCACGATCTGGTATGGAGGTGGCGGGTTTATCCCCCTGCTATGGATCCCGAAACATGAAAATATTAGAAAGAACGAAACTCCTGATGATGATGTGATCCGCTCGACGGAGTGGGTATCAGGATGTGCGATGCTCGTGCGCAGAGAAGTCTTCGAGGAAATAGGGTTGCTCGATCCCCTGTATACGATCTATTGTGAGGATGTGGATCTTTGCCTGCGGGCGCGTGAGGTGGGGTGGAAATGTCTCTATGCTCCCCACGCCCGTGTATGGCACAAGGTAAGCTCATCGAGTGGGGGAGGGATGACCCCATTCAAGCTGGAGAACAGGATCGCCAGCACGGTCAGGCTGTTTCGCCGCTTCCAGCCGGGATGCTGGAGCATCCTGATGGCGCCGGTACATCTGCTGACGTTCATTATCATGCTGGCCGGATTATTGGTCACAGGTCGGCCCGGATTGGCCCGGGCGGCGCTTAAAGGTGCCCGCCGGGGTCTGAGTGAGCGTTAATGCGCTGATGCCGGCGTCCTTTGCAGGTTTACCGCGGGAACGTTAAGTGATAGGATCAGAAAAAGCGCGCGTATATGGATGATTCGAGGAGGTTTTTTTGGCAAATGACAGAGAACCCGGCAGGACGTTTGATCCTGTAACATGGCTGGATTCCGCCGCGAACTGGCAAAAAGGACTTGTACTTGTAGTATTCCTGGTCATCGTGCTCTGTCTTCTCGTGCCCGATCTGATATTCAGTAACAAGATCTTTCTGGTCCCGGACACCAAGGCTCCTATCAGTTTCAGTGAAGTCGGGAAACAGGAGCTCACCGAGGGGACATATCCTCTATGGAATCCGTATCTGTTCTGCGGTATGCCCAGCTATCAGAGCCTTTCATATACTCCATACGTATATCCTCCCGCGTTCCTGACGTATATCCTTCAGGAGTTCATGGGATTCCCCGAGATGACATGGCTGCTGATCCACTATTTGATGGCAGGTGTCGGTATATACCTTCTTGTAAGGTCTTTCGATGTCAGAAGCTCGATCGCCATCATGGCCGGCGCCATATTCATGATCATGCCTAATTTTATCGCGGTGGGCGCGCACGGTCACGGCTCCCAGGCCTGTTCTACAGCCTATATACCATTCGCTCTTCTGTTCTGCAGGAATATTCTTTCAGGGCGTTCCAGGCTACTGAATTCGGGACTTCTCGCTGTCGCGCTGGGGTTCCAGATGCTTCGGGGCCATATCCAGATCTCCTACTACACCTATCTTATTATCGGGTTCTTTGTCTTACTTCATTCGGTATGTCTTGCCAGAGACCGGAAGTGGAAAGAGCTTGCCGGCAACATCGGGTTACTGGTATTCAGTATGGTCCTGGCCCTTGGAATATCGTCGGTCCTGGTATTCCCCGTGAGAGCCTATGCGGACTATTCTATCAGGGGAGGGGATGGAGGAGGCCTGGGTTACGATTATGCTACCGGATGGAGCCTTCATCCGCGCGAGATGCTTACCTTCATCTTTCCGTGGTCCTATGGATTCGGGAAGGGCACATACTGGGGCAGTATGCCTTTTACCGATTATCCGAATTATCTGGGAGTAATCACGGCGGTCTTTTCTCTACTGGCAATGACCGTGGTCAGGACCAGATGGAAGTGGTATTTCTTTTCCGCCGCTGTCCTGGCGACACTGATATCGTTCGGAAGGTTTTTCCCGGTCCTCTATGATCCCATGTTCAGGTTCATGCCTTTCTTTAACAAGTTCAGGGTGCCCGTGATGATATTGATCGTCCAGCAGGTGATGTTCGTTGTCCTGATGGCGCTTGGGATCGAGGAATATATCAGATTGTCATCCGAGGACAGACTTCCGGCTTTTCTCAGAGTGGAAAAGCTCAAATGGGTGCTGATCGCCATGGCCGCGCTCCTGGTGATCGTCCTTGTAGCGGGTAATTCGATTCAGGACGGACTCGCCGGCGATACGGCTGTCAGGGGAAGAGTCAGGCCCCAGATGATCAGGGTGGCGGCTTCTTCCTTCGCGACGGATCTTGTAAGGACCCTGTTTATCGTTGCGGCAGTGGTGGGGATCCTGTTCGTTGCTTCATGGAAGCGCTTGAAGCCCGGCCTGGTAATAACTTTCCTCGCGCTGCTGGCTTTATTCGATATGATCACGATAGATCACTCAGTCCTGAGACCAGAGAAGACCTGGGCTTCCGACAGGTACAGGATCATCCAGAAAGTGGAGGCCAGGGATTCTTTTAAAGAAGAAAACAAGGTTGCCCCGATACTGGCGTTTGACGATTCCATGTTCAGGGTCTTCCCCGTTCCATACGCGAAACCGGGTAGCTGGAGTCACAACGCATTTCCGTTCAGCGACAACAGCTACATGATCTCCGGCGTCTTTTCTCTCGGTGGATATCACGCGGCGAAACTGAAGAACTACCAGGATGTGATGGATGTGATATTTGCCAGTTTCAACAGGGGAAGGATTCCCGACAAGATACTCAACATGCTTGGCGCGAAGTATTTTGTGTCTCTTCAGCCCCTGTCCTGGGAGCGTTTCGGCTACACGAAAATACACGAGGAGGAAGGGAATAATATCTATTTGAACCCGGCAGCTCTTCCGCGCGTATTTTTTGTGGACAGGATAAAAGTGATGACGAAAGATGAGGCGTTGACTCATCTCGTTTCCTCTACCTTCGACCCTTCTTCTGAAGTACTCCTGCAGGCCATCCCTGAAGGCACGATCGACTCGGCCGTGGGAAGCAGTGCTGAAATAACTGATTACAGGCTCAACTCGATAAAGATCAATGCGAATGTGGATAAATCATGTATAATGGTATTAAGTGAGATCGATTATCCTGACTGGACGGCAGAAATAGACGGGGAAAAGGTCCCTGTGATAACTGCGGATTACTGTCTAAGAGCTATAGTGGTCGGGCCGGGAGAACATGAGGTTGTTTTCAGGTATGAATCACCGTTACTGAAAAGGTCTCTGATCGTCTCGGTCATCTCTCTACTGATTTCTCTTCTTGCGGTCGGTTTGTCGCGATTTTTTCCCGCAAGAAAGGTGGCATGATCTTGGAAGCACTTGTTGTCATACCGACATACAATGAGAAAGAGAATATACGGCAGATCATCGAATCGGCGCTGTCGCAGGGCGGCAATATAGAGGTGCTTGTAGTCGATGATAATTCTCCTGACGGTACAGGCGATATCGTGGACAGTCTCTGCGAAACCAATCCCCGTATTCATGTCATTCACAGGGAAGGTAAACTGGGGCTCGGATCGGCCTATATAAAAGGGTTCAAATGGGCACTGGAGAATACGGACGCGAAATATATATTCGAGATGGATGCTGATTTTTCGCACGACCCCGGCGCGATTCCGGAATTTCTTGAAGAGATCGCGGAGAACGACCTGATTATAGGGTCGCGCTATCTCAACGGTATCAGGGTCATAAACTGGCCCCTGAGCAGACTTTTCCTCAGTACCGGGGCCAACATCTATACAGGTATCATTACCGGTCTTCCCCTGAAAGATTCTACCGGGGGGTTCAAGTGTTTCAGGCGAGAGGTCCTGGCCGCTCTTCCCCTGGATACTATTCGTAGCGACGGGTATTCGTTCCAGATAGAGATGAACTTTTTCTGTTGGAAAAAAGGGTTCAGGATAAAAGAGATCCCTATAATCTTTACGGACAGGAGAATCGGTACCTCCAAGATGTCCAGGAAGATCATATGGGAAGCGGCGTTCATGGTCTGGCGCCTCAGATTCATGTCTCCCCGGCGATGGAAATAAATGGATCTTTCTATAATCATCATCACGTACAACAGCCGAGTGCCTGTGGAGAAGTGTCTCCGGTCGATAGCCCAGAACCCTCCATCCTGTTCCTATGAGACGATCGTCATAGACAACGACAGCTCGGACGATACGGTAGCGATCGTGTCGGATGGATTTCCCGACTGCCGCATTGTCTCCAATGGCGATAACAGGGGATATTCCAGGGGAGTCAACCAGGGGATAGATATTTCCGATGGAGAGTACGTCCTGATCCTCAATCCCGATATAGAAGTCTCGGAAGGGTCGCTGGACAAGCTGGTCGAATTCATGTGGACTCATCCGGAAGCGGGAATGGCCGGGTCAAGACTTCAATATCCCGATGGGACACTTCAGTATTCCTGCCGGTCGTTCTATACGATCAGCGCTCTTTTTCTCAGAAGGACTTTTCTCGGAAAGATATTTCCCCGCGCCAGAGCTTTGAGAGACCATCTCCTGCTCGACTATGACCACGAGGAAGAGAGGGAGGTAGACTGGCTTCTTGGGGCCTGCCTTATCGTCAGAAGGAGCGCTCTGAAAAAAGTCGGCAAGATGGACGAAAGATTTTTTCTCTACTTCGAGGATACGGACTGGTGCTTCAGGATGCACCAGCATGACTGGCAGGTCTGGTATATTCCATCATCTGTCATGATACATAGCTATGAACGGTCGAGCGCCGGGTCGGTTTTCAGAAAACCGTTTCTGTTTCATATGCTCAGTCTGTTGAGGTATTACGAGAAATGGGCCGGCGTGTTCTATTTTTTCCGGCGGCACCGGGGAGTATTAAAATCTTTCGTCTTTGTGACATCTGATCTGGTAGCCATCAACGCGGCTTTCTTTGCGGCATACGGTCTGAGAGGGGCGATACAGCCGCTTTTTACGAACAGACTTTATCCCCTCGACTGGTATGCTTTCTTCATCGTCTTCTACAATCTGATCTTTTTCATGATCTTTCTCGTGGGAGGCCTGTACAGGATAAGACGTGAGACTACTGTCACCTCCGAGCTGTTCAAGGTGGTCAGATCGGTGCTTACTACCTTTGCCATCCTGCTTGCCGCGACATATCTGACACGGATACGTATTTATTCAAGGGCTGTGTTGCTTGGACAGGCTGTGTTTACCATAGCTTTTGTTACCGGCATCCGGAGGCTTCTCAGGTCCGTCCATGTGCGTATGGTAAGGGCCAGTTTTGACCTGAAGAGGATACTTCTGATCGGTAACGATCAGGAAGTGGAGGAAATCTCGAAATTGATCAGGGAACACCCCTCGCTCGGAATGGATATTGTGGGTCATGTCGGTGGGAGTGGAAGGACTCTCGGAGACATAGACGATCTTGCTTCCATCGCGGAAAGGTTCAGAATACAGGAGATCGTGGTCATGTCTTCATGCTTTGAGGATGGTTCGATCTCCGCCATTATCCGAAATTCCGTACGGTCAGTCTTTTCAATCCGGATTGTGGCCCCTGTGGCAAGATTTATCGGTGGAAATGAACGTGTTGAAAAACTTGGAAGGTTTTATATCTTTCAGGTAGAAGGTGGTGCTCACCAGCTATTGCGAAGAGGGATCGCGAGAGTGATGGATGTGATTGCCGGGCTTCTATTTCTGCTTTCCGGGATATGCTACCCTCTCTGGCGAATGTATGGCAGAGCCAGCGGAAGGTTGTCATTTTTTACGGAGCAGAGGACGGGTTCCGGATCGCGGAAATTGTCCTGGCCCAGGGTGGTCCGTTCAGATGGGAGGGAAGGTTCTGACTTTCTCAAGCCATCTTTCGGCCTCAGGCTGCTTTCCGGGCAACTGGCCCTGGTCGGGATGCCTTCCGTACTATATGGCACGGTGGACAGGGACATGATCGATATCGGATCAAAGCCCGGGATAACGGGGAAATGGAGATTCTCAGATTCCGGTGATCTTGAATCGATCCTGGAGGACGAAGTGCTGGATGGGCGATGGAGAACGACAACCGGATATTTCGAGATCCTTTTCGAATCGTTCGGATACATGTTAAAAGGAAAATACCCCCTGTGGTTCTTCAACAAGGAGATGGACAAGTGAAACGCTCGATCTTGATACTTGTTTGTGTATTGTTCGGGTTTGCGGGCAGCGCGTCCGGAGCCGCGGGGGACTGGAATGTCTATTTAGATGCCAGCGCGATCGTCGATATTTCGATGATGGGAGACAGCCTCTGGTGCGCGTCGAATGGTGGAATACTCCTGTTCGATCTCACAGATTCGACATTCACTCAGTTTCTGGATGGTCTGCAGTTGAGATCAGGCGATATTAGTTCGGTAGAGATCGACATTAACGGGAGTATCTGGGCCGGGTTCCTGTCAAAGGGAATGGTGAGGATAGACGACCCCGGAATTACTTCGGAGGTTACGCATTTCAGCGAAAACTCTCCTTTCAACCAGATCCTCAGCGACAGTGTGACATGTCTGGAAAGAGCCGGTAGCGACGTATACTATGGTACCACGAGGGGTATCAGAAAATTCTTTGATAATATCCATTCCTTCGAACCGAATCTTTCCGATAGTCTTGCCGGAAGAAAGATCAACGATCTCTTTTTCGATGGATCGATCAATTCTCTATGGATAGGGTTCGATCACGGTGTTGCCCTGTTCGACAGGGGGTCCTTCGAATACAGGTCCTGGAATGTCGGTCAGGTACACTCGATATGCGAGCACCAGGGAGGGATGTACATCGCCACGGATACTGGAGTGCTGCTTTTCAATGGAACTGACTGGGAAGATACGGGAGGTGGTTTCCATGTGCCGCCCGTATTGGGGATCTCCTCGGGAGGTGGTGAGATCTTCGCTGCTACCGCGGAGAGAGTGTACAGGTATAACGGGACTTACTGGGCGAGTGTCGAGGCTACCGGCCTGAAGACGATCTTCAACGATGATTACAGGATAAAGTCGAATCATATCAGGACGATCGTAGTCGATGACAACGGTTCTCCCTGGATCGGGGGAAGGAGACCTGAAGGAGGGATCAGGGGCAGTTACCTCTCCACTTACGATGGCGTTGCCTGGAAAAATAAACGTATGAAGCAGCTTTCGCAGAACAGTGTCATCAGGGTCGACACCGCTCCGGGAGGAAGCGTCTGGGTCAGCACCGGATATGGTATCAACTATCTGTCGCCGACAGGAGGCTGGTCGGTATATACAAAGATGAGGATCGATACGGGGGATGACGAGGCCCTCTCATATTTTGCCTCGAACCTCGCGCTGCTTTTTGACGACCAGAACATACTCTGGTGCAATTCACTCAACTATGATCTGGACATGATAGACGTGGGAGATCCCTTTGACCCGGACGATGATATCTGGAGGCATTTTTCGACGGATGACCTGACGAGCATCACATCGGACCGGTTTGTCAGTGCCAGACTCGACCCGGTCGGAAACAGGTGGTTTCTCTCCGACGATGATCTGCAGCAGGAAGGGAAATGGGGAATCGACATTGTTGACAGAACTGCCTCGAACTGGCTTTCGGTCAACCCGGGAACGACACCGGCTATGGCTGGTGGGGCGATCTTTGATTGCGCTTTCGATGCCGCGGGAGTCTATCTCGCGATGCGTGGATATGGAGTCCAGTACTGGCACACCGGCGGATTTTCGTGGGACGACCTCACGAACACTTCAGACGATTACTGGATAACGGTCCTCGATCAGGATGACCTGCCCGCGACTCAGCTTACATCGATCGAGATCTCGAATGACGGTTCCCGCTGGATCGGTACTTCTTCGGGGCTGGTGCATGATCGTGGTATCGACGGAATCGATTCTTTTTCGGTGAAGACCAGCTACAGCGGTGAAGGCCTGGTCGGACTGCTGGTCTATGACCTCGAATTCGACGCATACGGAAATCTCTGGGTAGCTACCAATCAGGGTCTTAACAGGATCAATCCCGATGGAGAGATCGACAGGGTATATACGACGGCGTCCCTCTGGGAGGACCGGTTCCAGTTTGTCTATCCTGAAACGGTTATTTCTCCTCTACCTTCTCCTGTCTGCCTGTGGCTGGCCTGCGACGGGGCGGAGGACATCTTGTGGATAGCTACCGATGCCGGACTCGCCCGGCTTGATGTCACTCCCGAAGTGGAAGTAGATATCCAGCTGGTACGGGCCGTGCTTTACCCTAATCCGATCCATACCGCGAGGGGTGACGACAGGTTGAGGATATCCCGGATTTCGGGTACAGTCGATATAAGGGTATATACTCTGGCAGGTGAACTTGTGCATGAAGTGGACGGAGTCTCCGATGGTGGAGAAGCCTGGGACCTGCTTTCCATAAACGGATACAAGGCCGTTTCAGGCATCTATATTGTAAGGATCATTGGTACGAACAGTAGCGAGGTGAGAAAGGTCGCGATTATCAGATGATGAACGAGAGCCGAAAAAAAGTATTGATCGTGGGGGCAGGTGAAGCAGGCAGGATGGTTGCTGACGAGATCAGGTCGCATCCCGGCCTCGATGCCATGGTCGCTGGATTTCTCGACGATGATCCGGCCCTGTCGGGTGAAAAGATCGGAGAAGCTATAGTCCTTGGAAATACGGCTGTGCTTCAGGATGTAGTCAGGAATAATGGGATCGGAGAGATAATAATCGCCGTGCCGACGGCACCCGGGAAATTCGTGCGGGAGATGGTCAGACGCTGTCGTGAGGCCGGAGTTCCCTACAAGATAGTTCCCGGTGTCATGGAGATCATAAAGGGTGACGTCCATATCGATCAGATCAGGGAAGTGAGGATCGATGACCTTCTCGGAAGAGAGACGGTAAGTTTCGACGTGGATGCCGCGAGGAGACATTTTGCCGGCAAGCGTGTCCTGGTCACGGGGGCGGGCGGTTCGATCGGTAGCGAGCTCTGCAGGCAGATAGCCGAAGCCGGCCCCGAAGGCCTCGTTCTGTTCGGCAGGGGTGAGAACAGTATTTTTGATATCGAGGAAGATCTGAAGGCTGTTGACCCGGACCTGGACATAAGCATGGTGATCGGGAATCTTACCGACGCGGGAAAGATCGAGAGGGTACTCTCCGAGTATTCTCCGCATATTGTTTTTCACGCGGCGGCCCATAAGCACGTACACTATATGGAAAGAGACCCTTCGGAAGCTGTCACAAACAATGTAAAAGGAAGCATAGGCCTGATCAGGGCCTGTGATCGTTCCGGAGTAGAACGTTTTGTTTTCATCTCCAGCGACAAGGCTGCCGATCCGACAGGAGTGATGGGTGCTACCAAGAGAGTCATCGAGATATTTTTGAGTGAGTTCGAGGGAGCAGACAGGTGCAGCTATATCACCGTCAGGTTTGGAAATGTTATAGGAAGCCGTGGCAGTGTTGTCCCACTCTTCCTGAGGCAGATCGCTCGTGGAGGTCCGGTGACTGTCAGCGATGCGGAAGCGACAAGGTTTTTCATGACGGTTCGTGAGGCTGCTTCACTCGTTATCAGGTCTTCGATTATCGGTAATGGCGGAGAGATATTCATCCTCGATATGGGAGAACCTGTAAATATCCTTGAAATGGCGAGAGATATCATCATGCTTACAGGGCATGAGCCTGACGCGGAGATCCCGATCAGGATCACCGGTCTCAGGGACGGCGAAAAACTTCACGAAGTCCTGAGTAGTGAAAAAGAACTCCTTAAGCCGTCAGAGGACGATAAGATCTTTTCCGCGATTCCGTCAGGCAAGGTCCCGGAAAACATTACGGGCAAGATCGATCAGTTGATCGAGGAAGCGGAAAAGGGTGACCATGATGAAGTCCTTCTTCGTTTATCTGCTATCATTCCTGGATTCTCCGCGAATAAAAGACCTCTTTCCTGAAAGAACGGAGTCGTTTTGGTCATCAGGGAGGAAAAGAATATCAGCAGGGAGGAGTCGGGGGCCTTCCTTTCGAAGATCGACGGAGCAACTTTTTTTCATACTCACGCATGGCTGGATTCGATTTCTTCGGCTTTCAGGAATATAGAACCTTCCTGGCTTGTCGCCAGGGATGCCGGGCACGTACGCGGCCTGATGCCGATATGCAGGATCCGGAGAAACGGGCTCTTTATACTTTCCGCGCTACCGTTCGGTACATACGGAGTCCCTTTATCAGACGATAACGAGATCGTCATGTCGTTGTTGAGCAAGTTCCGGCAGGTCGGGCGATCATTCCGCTGCCTGGAATCAGTAGCCAGCCTTTACGGAATGGATGCTCTGTCACTGAATCTGCCATCGAAAGAGATCAGGGATGAAGAGTGTCTGGTAATCGATATCCGCGGAGGATTCGAGAGATACAGGTCGAAGCAGATAAGCAGGAAGAAAAGGCAGATATGTAACGGCTGCGAGAAACATGGGATCGAAGCAAGGCCCCTGTCGAGCAGCGAAGAAGTATCGCTGTTTTATGATCTGTATATTGAAGCTTCCAGGAATTGGAGTGGTGTGCATCCATACCCCAGGGCTTTCTTTGACAATCTGTTCGAGAGAAGAAGCGAAGGTGTTCTGATCTGGGGGGCTTTTCAGGATGGCAGGATCCTCGGGGGGCATATTGATTTTTATTTCGGGAATCATGCCCAGGCCTGGCAGGCAGGAATGGATGCGGACTCCGATGTCTCGGGTATCGCTTCCTGGCTTGTCTACAACGCGGTCAAGGAAGCGTGCAGGCGTGGTATCGATGAATTCAATCTCGGCAGCAGTGGTGGGGACAAAGGAATGATATTTTTCAAGGAATCCATGGGAGGACTTGAAAAGACCTATTCTGTCATGGAAACGAGGAAGAACTGGTGGAAGTTGCTGAGAAAATGACTGGAGAAAATCGGTCACGCCTCGCTGGGAATGCCATTTCCCTGACAATAGCCGGTGCCGCGGGAATGCTCTTCACTCTGATGCAGCTCAGTATTCTAAGCAGGTATCTCGATAGTGAATCTTTTGGATTATTCGTTGCCCTCAGGGGGTTTTCACTTCTATTTTCCACATTGATCCTTGCCGGGCTTCCCCAGGTGATAATACGATTTATCCCTTCGTATCAAAACAGGGGAGAGACATCCCGGGCTTTGATCCTGTTCGGAGTCTCAATAATAATCATTCTGCTGCTCGGTACCGCAGTTGTGCTTTCGCGTGGTTCATGGAAGGGTCTTGTCCCGGATGCCGGTAGTGATCCGGCGATCATCGGCTGGCTGGCTGCTGTTTCTGTGGCAATAGCGCTGAAACTTCTTTTGTACAGTGCACTCAACGGGCAGAGAGTGATGCATTACCAGATGATTCTGGAACTTTTATACCTCGCGGTCTTTACCTGCGTGATATTTTTTATGAGATATGGACTGGGCCTGGCCATGCTTTTCAGGTTGTCATGTCTTCTCAATGCCGGAGTCTTTCTTGCGGGATTACCTTTCGTGTTTCTGTCCATGAAGAACGGAAGATCTTCCCACCGTGTTCCGAAAGGCGAGAAGATCATTACTCCGTCATTCATGCCCTATCTCGGTAATTCAATTCTTCTGAGCCTGGTCGCTCTCGCCTTTACGGATTTCGACAGGTTCCTGATGTCGTCGGTGCTACCCCTCTCTTCGATATCCCTTTTCCATATAGCGTCGAGGATCAACAGTCTTCTTAAACGGTTTCTTGGATATCCAGTGATAGCACTTCAACCGGAGATAACCAGGATATACGAAGAAGGAAGATACGAGGAGCTGAAAGAAAAGATCGTTCTTTTTACGAAGACCACCTTCATATCAGCTCTGTTCTTTGTCTTTGTCACAGCTGTTGCCGGCAGGGGCGCCATAAGGATCCTCAGCGGAGAGGCATTCGATCCTTCCTACAGGATATTGCTGGTGTTGTTGCCATGTGTTCCCGTTGCTGCCCTCATAGCTCCCCTTCTATCTACGATGAAAGGACTTCATTTCATGCGTTGGGCCGTCCTGGCCGATTTTGTATGGATGGGTGTCTATTTCGGGACATTTCTCGTTTTCGTGTCGGCTATGGGCGTGACGGGAATGGCTGTCGCTCAGCTGTGTGCTTCTTTGACCCAGATGGTTGTTGTGGTGGCCGTGTCGAAAAAATATGGATTCTATGGTGGAGTCGGCAGGGGAAGTGGCAGGGCGCTTGCTGCGTTTACCGCATTTACCGTAGCGGGGGCATTTGCGGTCCATATCTGGGGCCTTCCGGCCTCCGTGACAATAGTAGTACTTTCGCCGTTTATTCTGAAAGGTGTGGTTTCAGGACTGAAATTGTTCGACAATAACGAATCAGAGATGTTAAAGAATATGATAAGAGTGCGGTTATTGCAGAATGGGATCGCATGGATAACAGGAAACTGAAGGAATCGTTGAGATCACCGCGTGTGCTGATGTTCATCAATTTCTTTCCACCTTCCGCGGGTGGAGGAGTATATCGGCCTCTTTCGTTTGTGAAATATCTTTCGAGACTTTCCTGGGATATTACCGTCATCACTCCGCGGCCCGGGGGGTTCTGGATCTCGGACCCGGCGTTGATGAGGGAAGTGCCCGATAGCGTAAGGGTGATCCGTACCGGTTCTCTATCGGGACAGAGTGTGCTCGGCAATCTGAACAAGAAGAGTTCTTCGAGGCGGTCGTCCAGCAGGTTTGGAGTATTGAGAAGGTTCGGCGAGTATTTCCTGGTGCCGGACACCTATGTGGGATGGATCCCCTTTGCCTGCATGGCCGCAAGAGCTCTGACCGGTGAAAGTTTCGATATCATATATTCGACCAGTCCGCCGGACAGTACCCACCTTGCGGCAAGGAAGTTTACCAGACGAACGGGAATACCGTGGGTGGCCGATTTCAGGGATCCGTGGATAGGTCTCCATCTCAGAAAGCCACCTACGCCTTTCCACCGTTCGATTCATCGCAGGATGGAGGCCAGGGTAATGGAAGCGGACCGGGTCATCGTTACGACCGACTGGCAGAAGAAAGTACTCGATGAAAATCACCCGGGATGCCGGGTGGAGAAGATACCGAACGGCTTTGACGAAGAAGATTTTTCTGAAGCAAGAACGGCAGCGGCCACGGTCGATGGTGCTGACGGGTCTTTCAGGATAGTACATTGCGGGATGCTCACGCTCGGGCGCACATCCGGGCCGTTTCTGGATGGGTTGAACAGGTTTCTGTGTTCGAGACCCGAATCGCGCGGCAGGGTAAAGGTTGTCTTCGCGGGGGCTCGTGAATCAGATAACGAAGAGCTGGTACATCGTTACGGGCTTTCAGATACAGTGGAGTTCATGGACAATCTACCTCACTCGCAATGCGTGAAGCTGGAGAGAGACAGCCATGTACTGCTTTTGATCAAGCACGATGACGAGAAGTACAGAGGGTTGATTCCTGGAAAACTTTTCGAATATATCGGAGCCCGAAAGCCGATCCTGGCGATAGCGCCCGAGGGAGAGGCCGCGTCGATCATCGCGAATGAGAACAGGGGAGAAGTAGTATCACATGGCTCTCCCGAAAAGGTCGCGGATATCCTGACCCGGCTCTATGATCTTTTTCTTGCTGGAAAACTGGAAGAGGCATATTCCCTGGACGAACTTCCCTCGTATTCGAGAAGAGAGGCCGCAGCCACCCTGGACGCGGTCATGCGAGAAATGATAGACGATACGGCAGGAAAGCAATAACGGTCCGGAGCCGCTATCGGAGGAGGAAACAGGCTGAAATGAAAAGTGAAAGCATTAAACGCGGCAGTCGGGATCATATTGTTCTCTCGCTCTGCGCCCTTCTGTTTCTTGCCCTCATCTTTCCGCTGAGAGGTTCGATCACCGATGACACATTTATTCATATGCAGTACGCGCGGAATGTGGCTGAAGTGGGGGAACTGTCATTTAACAGGGGAGAGCCGACTTATGGAGCGACAAGCCCTCTCTGGGTTTTTCTTCTCGCGCTGGTATACAAGGTGGGAGGGGATATGGCGGTGTGGAGCAGGATCCTGTCACAGTTCTTCGGCTTTGCCTCCATCCTGCTGATATACAGGTTTGTCAAAGCGATCGACGGCAGGGCATTCGTCGCTGGTTCAGCGGCGGCGGTAATGTCCGCGGAGGCCTGGCTCGTAAGGTGGAGCACGGTGGGTATGGAGACATCGTTTTCGGTCTTTATGACGATCGCCGTTCTCCTCGCCTCTCTTCATGTCCTCCGGTCCCAGTCGAGATCGGTCCTGTTCGGGCTTATCCTTTTTGCTGCCTATCTTGCGCGGCCGGAGTCTCTGCTTCTGGTACCTCTCGCCGTTATCTCGTTCGCCATATTCAAGGGGGGCGAAAAATCATCATCGAGATTTACATGGCTTGCAGTCTTTTCAGTACTGCTCACGATATGGATGATAGCCATCCATGATCATACCGGGACCTTTTTCCCTCTTACGGCCGGCGCCAAGCAGGGTCATTTTGGATTTTCTTTCGAGATCCTGAAAAAGCTTGTCGTTCCGGCGAAGATACTCGGCGTCACGGCAGGTATTCCACTCGTGATCATAGTCGCGTCGATGGTAGCCTGGATCTCCGGGCGGCGTGACCTGTTTGCCCCTGCTTCCAGGATCATGGAACCCGGAGTATTTCTCACTCTCGCGTGGATATTTGCTCTGCCTGCTGTCTACGTGATAATGGATTTTCATGTACTCTCACGATACATGCTGCCAGTCTCGCCGGCGGCAGTGGCTCTCGGCATGATATGCTGGTACAGATTTGTCGCTGGAGGTGTGTTGAGTCGGGGCCGTGCGAGGAGTGTCACGATTATCCTGACAGCGATCATTCTGGCGCAGAACATACTCTTCTATTCTCTCGTCGTCGTCCGTCCTACCAGAGAATTCTCAACTGGACTAAAGACTGTGATCACCGGGATCGGCGTCTACCTGGCGGAGAATTCCAGCGAGGGAGATGTCGTAGCCGCGCCGGATATAGGGGCTGTGGGATATTATTCAGGTAGAAGGATCCTTGATCTGGGCGGTCTTGTATCTCCAGAGATAAACAGGATGAGGGTTGATATCGATGTCGAAAGGATCATAGACGAAGGCCTGTATCTGGATCTGGGAGCTGACTGGCTCATGGACCGTAGCATCGAGCCGATGAGATTCTCCGGGAAAGTCATAAGGGGACATCTTTTTACTCCCGTTATGAGCGGCATTGTGGGAAATCTCGGGATACGGATGCAGGACCCGGTAACTTACGTACTCTACCGTATAGAAAATGTGGATGGGGAGGAGGCTGAGCGATGAATCTTCCCGAACCACTTATTCCAGATGATATTCCGGAGGACAGGATGCCCAGCCTTCTGCGTAACTGGTTTCTCGGGGCGAAAGCGAAGAGATATCTGAGTAGAAGGAGATTCCAGACTGTGACGGGAATGCTTCCCGCCGCTTCGGGGGGAAGAGCCCTCGATGTGGGGTGTGGCTGGGGGTACAACCTGTTCCTTCTGAGGGCGAGAGGGTACAGGCCGGTCGGGATCGATATAGTGCAGAACGATTTTCTGGCGGCATCGATGATAGCGGACGCGAACGGTTATGAGATCGACCTTCTCGGAGCCGACATGAGTTCGCTTCCCTTCAGAAGCGAGCAGTTCGATGCGGTAACCGCTGTCGAGACTTTTGAACACGTATTTTATCCGGACCGGAAACGAGCCATCAGGGAAGTAGGGAGGATCCTCGCTCCCGGAGGCACTTTCATTTTGTCCACACCGAACTACTTCAGCCTGGTCGAATCGGCGAAACGTATTGTAGTCGGTTTACCTTTTCTGAAACGTGTGCTGCCCGTTATGTGTTACCCCGTCGGTGACGTATCGCGGGAACAATACCATCCCTACAGTTATCACAGGCCGGCGCCGTTGAAGGAGATCGCAGGAATGCTCGAATCCGAGGGCTTTGAAATTATGGGGGCCAGAAAGATTATTTTCATCTGGAAATCGGTGCCCGATATACTATTTCCCCTGTGCCTGGCTGCCGAGACTTTTTTCGAGAAGATCCCCCTGATCAGAGGACTTGGATCCACTCTCGTCGTTGTAGCGAAAAAGAGAGTGGGAGGAAGTGGGTAATCGTTCGCGGGGACGATTATTTTCACTCTTTTTTTACACCAACTCACAACTCATTATCTAATAACAAGATAAGCGTGCGATAAAATCGCGCCAAAAGGACCTTTTTTCTTGACACGGTGGGAGGAAGTGGGATAAAGTGGGGCTCAATGGTAGAAAGTGAGTCTGGAATGGCGAAAACAGGTAGACGCACCATTCAAGAGGACAACAGGTAACAGGTAACAGCGAGGAACGGAAACAGCGATGCAGAATTTCTTGGGCGATTTTGACTGCGCACTTGATTCAAAGGGAAGGTTGATGGTCCCTGCCAAGTTCAGGCATCTCGTGCCTGAGGCTGGCGGAGGTCTTTGGGTAATCACCTTGGGCAAGGATAAGTGCCTCAATCTCTACCCTCTCAGCGAGTGGGACGAGGAAGTAGTCAAAAAGCTTCATTCACTTCCCCCGGGTCCGGAGAAA
This sequence comes from Candidatus Krumholzibacteriia bacterium, assembly GCA_023131975.1. Taxonomy (GTDB): domain Bacteria; phylum Krumholzibacteriota; class Krumholzibacteriia; order Krumholzibacteriales; family Krumholzibacteriaceae; genus JAGLYV01. The sequence goes on from JAGLYV010000054.1 coordinate 57,650, forward strand.
AGAAAATACATCCGGTTCTACAGCCGGAAGTCGAGGACCATCAATCTTGACAAATCGGGAAGAATCGCTATCCCTTCGAATTTCCTCGAGGCTATCGACAGTCCAGGAAAAGTGGTCGTCGTCGGTGTGCTCAATTACATTGAGATCTGGGCACCCGAAGAGTTCGAGAAGGCAAGTATCGAAGGTGACGAAGCATATCTTGAGGGTGAGTTTGAGATCTAGGAAAGGGATATGAGGATCTACAGGACAGATGTCGAGGGAATCGCGGTCTTCAGGATCACAGGAAACGTCCGGGAAGATGAGGCATTCATGCTGCTTCAGTTCATCGGTCGTGAATCCGGTGCGTTCAGAGGTTCGTTTATCCTCGATTTCCAGGGAGTCGAACATGTCGACTACCATGTCTTCGAACTTTTCGAGAAATGGTTTTCGGGAAGATCCGGAGTCGTCCTGAGTGGTCTGAGTGACTATCTCCTGGATATCTTCGCGTTTGTTCACCGCAAGAATGTCATACCGATCTTTCCTGACTGGAGAAAAGCCCTGTACTTCCTGATGACCGAACGCGGCAAGGTGGGTTCTCCAGCCGCTTTCGCGATAGCCTGATATTGATAAATACGGAGTAATGATAGTGGAGCATCTGCCTGTAATGGTAGAAGAAGTGACCGGTTATCTGATAACCGATCCGGAAGGTATTTACGTGGACGCTACTCTCGGGCTTGGTGGACATACTGAAAGTTTTCTCAAAGCGGCAGGTCCAAAGGCCAGGGTCATCGGGATAGATCTGGACGAAAACGCGATAAGAATGGCACGTGAGAGACTGGCTGAATACGGTGAACGTGTCACTTACGTATGTGGCAATTTCAGAGACATCGATACCCATCTTGGGGGAGGAAAATACAACGGGATCCTGGTGGATCTCGGTATGTCGTCATTTCAGATCTCGGACAGGGAACGGGGATTCAGCTATATGGAAGATGGACCTCTGGGCATGTCGATGGGGACAGAAGGAAGATCGGTCAGATCCCTTCTGGCAGATGGAGAAGAGAAGGAGATCGCCGATATCATATGGAGATTCGGAGAGGAAAAGAAAAGTAGAAGAATAGCAAAGTGGATTGTAAAGACGCGTGAGAATGAGGAGATAGTGAGCACATCTCAGCTTCGTTTGATTGTGGAGAAGGCCCTCCCATCCCGGGGGCTGATCGGATCACTTTCCCGCGTTTTTCAGGCATTCAGAATATGGGCGAACGATGAACTGGAAAACCTAAGAGCCTTCTTACCCCAGGCGGCCGCGCTCCTGATACCCGGCGGTCGCCTGGCGGTTCTCAGTTATCATTCGCTTGAGGACCGGATCGTCAAAAATTATTTCCGACAGGAAGAAAAGGGATGTATATGTCCGCCGGATTTCCCGCAGTGCAACTGCGGAAGGGTACCTACCCTTAAATTACTTATGCGGCGCGCGGGCAAGCCGTCCCTGGAAGAGATAGAGAGCAATCCAAGGTCCCGGAGCGCCAGGCTTCGGGTAGCAGAGAGGTTGGCCGTATGAAGACACACACTGATTATCTTGACGCTGTAACGCTGGTCATCAAGAGAGCCCTCGAGGGCAGGATCAGCCCATTGAACTTTCTTCTGATAGTGGGGTTTTTCTCGACCCTTGTCCTTCTTTACATATCGCTTCATGTACATTTTCAGACCCTGTCCGGGGAACTGAACGATGAAGTACGGCTCAGACAGGAGCTGACCGAGGAAAGGACATTCCTGACAGCAGAACACGATCGACTCAGTTCGCCTGAGAGGATCATACCCCTCGTGCAGGAACTTGGGTTGAGAGCCGGTTCAAGCGAAGAGGTAAAGAGAGTAGCTTTTTATAACAGCCGGAAGCTTTTTAAAAAAGAATCGGCCGGCTGGGCACAGATACAGCTTAACGAAGGCGGGAAATTACTTCCGCCTGACAGACCGGAGAATTGATGCCGAACAGGTATTCTGAATGGCGTATTCGCCTTGTCTCGATTATTGCCGCTCTAATTGTCTGCGTTCTTGTCTACAGAATCATCCAGGTCCAGATAATCCGTCATGATACTTATAGTGAAATGGCCCGAAAACAGCAGAAACGGAAGATCAACTGGCCTGCCAGGAGAGGGTCTATCTTCGACAGGAACGGTTATCCCGTCGCGGTATCCCACAATTCGTACGATATCGGTATTACACCCAGAGACTTTTCGCAGGCTGACGAGGCACTGAAAGAATTATCCGAGGTCTCGGGGCGAAGCTTAAAGCAGCTGAGTCGGCTTTTGAGGAAGGATGCTCCGTACGTCCCCGTCGTGAAAGGTGTCAACCTGAGCGTTGAACAGCATTTGAGGGTTTCTTCATTGCCTGGAGTGAAGCTCGATGCCTGTCCTGAAAGGCTGAATCCCCTGGGCGCTATGACACCCGGGTTTATCGGATCAGTCGATCACGGAGGTAATGGTAACGGTGGACTGGAGCTCTCCCTGCAGCAATATCTTCAGGGTTCGGATGGCTGGATTGTGATCAATAGAAGCGCGCGTGATAAATCGTACAGGTCCGTGAACGCTCCAGGCAAGAAACCTGTGAATGGCCACAACATATTCCTGACAATAGACTCCGGGATACAGTCGATAGTCGATTTCGAACTCGAACAGGCCGTCGACCGATACGGAGCTGTCGGTGGAGCCGCGATAGTCATCGATCCCTGGACAGGAGACATCATCGCGTTTTCGGAAAAAGCTTCAAGCAGGGGGCGTGGATCGACCGATTGGAGGAGTTCCGGAACATTGTACAGCACCAGTTGCATCTTCGAACCGGGCTCGACTTTTAAACTCGTCACCGACGCCTTCCTTCTGGAAAAGGGAAAAGTCGATCCATACGATGTCTTTTACGGTGAGAACGGAACAGCGAAATTCGATTTCGGCACTTTCCGGGACGATCATCCCTATGAATGGCTGACTTTCAAGGAGTCTTTTGTCTTCTCAAGCAATATCTGCACGATAAAGGCGATGGGCGATACGGACAAAAGGGATTTTTACAGCTTTATACTGAACATGGGGTTCGGTGGCAGAACAGGAATCAGTACCCCTGCCGAATCGAAAGGCAGGCTTCGTGAAACAGACGAGTGGTCGGGCAGATCACTGGCCAGCATATCGATCGGTCAGGAGATAGGAGTCACCGGGCTGCAGTTGGTAATGGCATATTGTGCCGTCGCAAACGGCGGGACCCTCGTAGCTCCGAGAGTGGCGCTGGAAGCACGGGACCAGGATGGCAGGACAGTGGAAAAATTCCCTGTTATCAAGGTCAGGCGGGTGTTTTCACCAGAGACAGCCGAGACGATGGTCGATTTTTGCAGAGGAGTGGTCAGGGAAGGTACCGGAACGAGGAGCGCGATCAGCGGGATTGAGATAGCCGGGAAGACCGGGACGGCCCAGAAATCGGATGGTTACCGCTATATCGAGGGAAGATACGTGGCGAGTTTCGCGGGTTTCGCCCCGGCAGGCGATCCCAGGCTCGTCTGCCTGGTGATCCTCGACGAACCTGCCTACGCGTATCATTACGGCGGCACATCTGCCGGAGTCGCCTTCCGGAAAATAATAGAGGGAATAAACATGTCGACAGACATCTTCCTCGACAGGTCGAGAAGTATGGTGGCGATAGGCAGCGACGACGAAGAAAGAGTTGAAATCCCGAACCTTTTGAGGATGACAGCCGGTGAGGCGGAGACAGCGGCAAGGAAGCTGGGATTCAGGCTGGATTACAGTACTTCTGAAGGAGAGATATTTTCACAGGTCCCGGGTCCCGGGACCCTGGTCGAACCGGATGCTGGTATAGCTGTAGCCTTCAGGACAAGCGGAGTCGATACGAACAAGAAAGTATCGGTTCCCGATCTCAGGGGGCTTTCGATAAGAAAGGCTCGCAGAATGCTGATCGAATGCGGTCTGAAGTCATCTATCCGTGGATATGGAAGCGTGAGAAAGCAGACCCCGGGGGCTGGAGCAGTAGTCAGGGCCGGAGACAACGTGGTATTGCACTGCAGTTTTGGAAGCACGGCTCGCAGCCATGTCTCCGTACAGAGTTTTCGACGGGGTAGCCGAAGCGCAGATATCAGCAGGAGAAGAAATTGAAGCTGGGACGACTGACAGATGGGATCCTCGTGCGGAATATTAAGGAAATTCCTGAAATTGATATTCTGGGGATAACTGTAGATTCGAGAGATGTAAAACCGGGGTACCTCTTCATAGCGGTAAGCGGGCATGCGAAAGATGGACATGAATATATCGGACAGGCAGTCGAGAATGGGGCTGCCGCAGTCGTCGTTGAAAAAGATATAGATGCGAAAGTCCCGGTCATCGTGGTGGATGACAGCCAGGCAGCCGAATCTCTGCTGTCCAGAAGATTCTATGAAGAGCCTGATATGCGGATGGTGCTGGCTGGTATCACGGGGACGAACGGCAAGACCTCCACGGCATTTCTTGTGCAGTCTGTTTTCGAGCGTGCGATGGGACAGACCGGTATAATCGGCACGGTAGGGAATGGTGTGGGAAAAGACATCAGACCGTCGGACCAGACTACACCAGGAGCTTCCAGCCTGATTCGGATGCTTGCGGGGTTCCGCGACAGCGGATGTCGTTCGGCAGTCATGGAAGTGAGTTCTCATGCCGCGGTCCAGGGAAGGACGACGGGGCTGGAATTCGATGTCGGTGTCTTTACCAACATAACAAGGGACCATCTGGATTATCATGGCACATTCGAGGAATATATCGAGGCGAAACGGATCTTCGTCGATTCTTTGAACGCCTCCGGCAGGATGAAAAAAGAAGGCGTCCTGGCCTATAACCTCGATGACGGCAATGTACGGAATGTGGCTGAACTATACAAAGGAAGAAAAATATCTTTTGGTCTGGGCAGTGGCGCTGAGATCAGAGCCGGATCGGTCCGGGCCGACCTGAACGGAAGCACGTTCGTTCTGGAGACGCCTGATGGTAGTATCGATATCGCTCTGAAGCTGCTTGGAGGATTTTCCATCTACAACGCCCTGTCAGCCGCGACCGCTGCTATCGCGATCGGTATTTCTCTCGAAGATATCAAGTCCGGGCTGGAATCGGTAGCAGCGATTCCTGGAAGATTCCAGATTGTTCGCGTGAATGAAGGTCCGGTGGTTGTTGTCGATTATGCTCACACTCCCGATGCCCTGGAAAGCCTGCTCAGTTTCTGCAGGGAACTTGGTCCGGCGAACCTGATATCCGTATTCGGGTGTGGAGGAGACCGGGACCGTGGGAAACGACCGATGATGGGAAAGATAGCGGCAGAGATCAGCGATCGCGTATACGTGACCAGCGACAATCCCAGGATGGAAGACCCCGAGGCGATCATCGACGAAGTGATGGAAGGGGTCGGGGAGGGGACTACCAGCGTGACGAGGATAGCTGATAGAGGTGAGGCGATAGCGCTGGCGATCAGGGGGGCAGGAAAAGATGATCTGGTGGTTCTTGCCGGCAAGGGACACGAGGAGTACCAGGTGGTCGGAACGGATAAAATACATTTCAGTGACATAGAGGAAGCGGGCAAGGTCCTGCATGGCCTGGAGGTCGGATATCAGGATTGAGTTCGAATGGATAGCTGAACAACTCAGAAAAAGAGGGTTCAAGAGAACCGTGTCTTTTGATGGAGAAGCCGCGGGGTTCACGATCGATACCCGTACCGACTGCCAGGGCAGGATCTATGTAGCTCTGAAGGGTGAGAATCTGGACGGGCATGATTTTGTCGGTGCCGCGGTCGATGGCGGAGCTTCGGCTGTAATCGTCGATCGCGACTGGATGATGGGATCGACAGATGTAGTGGAGGAATTACGGGAAAAAGGTTCTCTGATCCTCGATGTCGATGACACGCTGAAAGCTCTTCAGCATCTTGCTTTCCGATGGAGAGACAGGGTGGCCCCGAAGGTCCTGGCAATAACGGGGAGTACCGGGAAGACGGGAACGAAGGAGATCGCCAGATCGATACTGTCGGGGAGATACAGAGTGCATGCGACAGAGGGCAACTACAATAATCATATTGGCCTTCCGCTCACCATCCTTTCAATGCCTGAAGATACGGAAGTCCTTGTGGTCGAGATGGGAGCAAGTGGCAGAGGCGAGATCGCGGTGCTTGCCGGGATCGCCAGGCCGGATGTCGGTGTGATTACGAATATCGGCCCCTCTCATCTGGAGTTTTTCGGAAGTCTCAAGGGCGTTGCCAGAGCAAAGTCAGAACTCATAGCCAGGATGAACGGGAAAAACACGGTCGTACTTCCAGCGGATGACGAGTTCTTCGAATATCTCAGTAGCAGGACTGAAGCAGAGATAATCTCCTTCGGGTTTTCGGAGAGCGCGGAATTCGGGATAAAAGATCTGACCAGCAGGGAAGACGCGGGGTTTTCCTTTTCACTGACCGGGACGGCGATGGAGACGAGAAGACATGGAAAGCACAATGTCCTGAACGCCGCGGCGGCAGTCGCCGCAGTATCCGTTCTCGGCCTCGGTCCTGACGACGCGGTAGCAGCGGTAGCCGCTTCCGAGCCGGTAAGAGGACGCGGAGTGATCTTCGACATAGCGGGATTGAAAGTGATCGACGATTCGTACAATTCGAACCCGGTTTCCCTGAGAGCAGCCATCGATTCATTCATGGAAATGGAGATCGAGGGAAAGAGATGGCTCGTACTTGGTGATATGCTGGAACTTGGAAAAACCAGCGCGGAACTACACGCGGAGGCCGGTATTTATTGTGGAAAGGCGGGCGTGCACGGACTTCTGACTCTTGGGAAAGACACGGTCTCCCTGAGTAGAGAAGCAGCCGTTCAGAGAAAAGCCCCGGAATCGATAAGTCATTTCCTGGAAGTGGAGAAGCTGGCTCTGTATCTCGATTCGATGCTGGAGGGCGGGGATGCTGTCCTTATAAAGGGTTCAAGGGGAATGCATATGGAAATGGTCATCGAGGAACTCGAACGTCTTCGTGATTCAGAGAAAAGGAGAGTGGACTGATGCTTTACCATCTCCTGTATCCATTGAAAGAATACTTTTTCGCGTTCAACGTATTCAGGTATATCACTTTCAGGGCAGCCTACGCGACTGTGACAGCCCTGCTTATCTGCTTCATCTTTGGTCCAAAAATGATCAAGTGGCTTCAGAGGCTGCAGATAGGGCAGAGGATCAGGAAAGAAGTCCCCGACAGGCATAACGATAAAGCCGGGACGCCGACGATGGGTGGGGTCCTTCTGATATCGGCCATTATTATTCCGACGCTGTTCTGGGCGAATCTTCGGAATCCATACATACAGGTAGCGATCGTTGTGACGATATGGACTGGGCTGATAGGGTTTCTGGACGATTACCTCAGCGTAGTGAAGAAAAGGGACAAGGGACTGGTAGGACGATATAAACTGCTTGGCCAGTTTTTGTTCGGGGCTATTCTCGGCATCTATCTCTACACCAATCCGCTCGTCGCGGAAGGAATGACAAGAACAGCGGTTCCTTTTTTCAAGGACCTCTATATAGACTGGGGATATTTCTATATCCCACTGGTGATGTTTGTGATTACGGGAACGTCCAACGCGGTCAACATCACCGATGGACTTGACGGACTTGCGACCGGTGTCGCCGCATTCTGTTTTCTGGCCTTTGCGCTGCTCGCCTACCTGAGCGGGAACAGAGTCTTTTCCGAGTACCTGAACATTTTCTACCAGGAGGGAGCCGGAGAACTGGCCATCTACTGCATGTCAGTGGTCGGTGCCTCTCTCGGGTTCCTGTGGTTCAATACTCATCCGGCCCAGATCTTTATGGGCGATACCGGTTCGCTTGCGCTAGGTGGAGCACTCGGGACGGTTGCCGTTCTGTTGAAGAGTGAACTTCTCCTGCTCGTGATAGGAGGCGTGTTCGTCGCGGAGATCGTGTCCGTGATGATCCAGGTGACTTCCTTCCGATTGACGGGAAAGAGAATCTTCAGGATGGCTCCGATCCACCACCACTTCGAATTAAAAGGATGGAGCGAGAGCCAGATAGTGGTGCGCTTCTGGATAGTCGCGGCGCTTTTCCTGTTACTCGGGATGAGCACCCTGAAACTTCGATGATCTTCAGTTGCCGGTGACCGGCAGAGGCAAGGAAGAATGACTGACAAGGGAAATGAAATAACTCTGGTGCTGGGTCTCGCGAGGAGCGGTCTCGCGGCGCTGAGGCTTCTTGGCAGGGAAGGTGTGAAGGTCAGGGCGGCGGACGAGAATCAGGATATATCTTTGCCCGAAGATCTTGCGGGAATCGATCTGAGAAAAGGAAAACTCGATATTTCGGTACTCGATGGAGTATCGAGAATGGTGATCAGTCCGGGAGTGCCCGTCGATCATCCGATCGTCAGGGGAGCGAGAGAAACGGGAGTCAGAGTGATCAGCGAACTGGAACTGGCTTACAACTATGTTTCGGCCCCTGTCATAGCAGTCACCGGCACGAACGGTAAATCGACCACTGTCTCAATGATCGGCGCGATACTTGAGGAGGCCGGTAAGGACGTAATAGTGGCGGGAAACGTCGGTATCCCATTCAGCTCGGTCGCTGGAGACCTTGGGCCGGAAGGTTATTATGTCATAGAAGTCAGCAGTTTCCAGCTGGAGGCCGTCGACAGATTCCGCCCCGTGTGCGCGGGGATCCTCAATCTTACGCCGGACCATCACGATCGATACGGAAACCTGGACGATTACTATGATACGAAGAAACGCATATATGCCAATTGCCGGAAAGAAGACAGGTTTTTCTATAATCATGATGATTCGAGGTGCAGGAGCGCGGCAGAAGAATTTCCGGGTACGATCATTCCATTCTCGTCCGTGGGCAGGATCGACAGGGGCGTGTTTCTGGATGGAGACAGTCTTGTCAGGATACTTTCAGATGGAAGCGAAGAAAAGGTGATGGAAAGAAATGACCTCGGTGTCGTCGGCCTTCACAATGTAGAGAACGCGCTGTCCGCGATTGCCGCGGTGGAGTGTCTTGGGATCAGTGCTGAGGCATGCCGACGGGCCTTGTCCTCGTTCAGGGGACTCAGACACAGGATGGAAAAGATAGCCGAGATCAGGGGTGTGTCTTTCTTCAACGATTCGAAGGCCACGAATGTGGAAGCCGCGGTAAAGAGTCTCATCGGACTGGACAGACCCGTGGTTCTGATCGCGGGGGGTTACAACAAGGGCGATGATTTTTCCGGTCTTCTGGAAATCGTTCAGAAGGTAAGAGCGGTTGTCACTCTGGGAAAAGCTGCTTCGTTGATCGAAGACGTTCTGGCCGGCAAGGTGGAGACATACAGGAGCGCGAGTATGGAGGATGCGGTGGGGAAAGCGGCCGGAATAGCAGAAGAAGGGGACATGGTCATCCTTTCTCCGGCCTGCGCGAGTTTCGATATGTTTGATGATTTCGAACACAGGGGCGATGTCTTTGCTGAATGCGTCAATGATCTCAAAAGGAGTAAGGATTGAAGAAGGGGTCTAAATACGATATGAACCTTTTCTTCGTGACGTGCCTGCTGGTAGCGCTGGGCCTCATAATGGTTTTCTCTGCCAGCCAGGTCATCGGCCGTGAACGGTTCAGCTCGTCATTCTTTTTTATTCAGCGCCACGCGATAAGAGTAGGAATCGGCATGTGCTGTCTTTTCGTTTTCATGAAGATCCCCTTTGGTATCTACAGGAAGGTCTCTGTGTGGGGACTCGGCCTGGCTGTAATGCTGCTTGTCTCGATCTTTATCTGGGGTCATGAAGCACGGGGCGCCAGTCGCTGGCTGCCGGTTTTCAAGTTCATGCTTCAGCCGGTCGAAGTCGCGAAGTTCGCCCTGATAATATTTATTTCAGCATGGATATCCGAGCGCAGGAAAAAGATAAAGGACCTCAAGACAGGTTATCTTCCGGTTCTCGGGATCGTGACCCTGATGGCCGTTCTCGTGATATTGCAACCGAACGTGAGTAACGCGGCCCTGATAGTCGTGCTTTCCATGGTACTTCTGTTCATAGGCGGGTGCAGGATAATCCATCTTGTGAGTTCAGCCGGGATAATGGCCGCTATCGCGGTTCCGGTCCTTTACAGCTTTCCTCATGTCAGGGAACGATTCTCCGGTCTTCTGGACAGTGGGACAGATCTCCAGGGCCCCGGTTGGCAGTTGAACCAGTCGCTCATAGCGATAGGCTCGGGGTTTATCTGTGGTTGTGGTCCCGGCAGGGGGCATCAGAAATACAGTTTTCTGCCGGACGCCCATACAGACTTCATCTATTCGATAATAGGCGAGGAATTCGGGCTCATAGGGACCCTGGTCGTACTCACGCTGTTTATAATCATTTTCAAAAAGGCCGTGGGTACCGCGAAAAGGGCTCCAGACACCTTTGGATACCTGCTTGCGAACGGTATCGGACTGGCGATATTTTCTACGGCAATGATCAATATCTCCATGACACTGGGTCTGCTTCCTGTCGTAGGTCTGCCGCTGCCTCTGGTGAGTTACGGTGGATCATCCCTCGTGACCTCGATGGCAGCTATCGGGATACTGTTGAACATATCATCCCGCGGACGAAAACCCTCTAAACGAGCGGGGAAGGACATTGGACGGTCTGGCAGTGGAATATACGCGAGAAGACGTCCAGCGAAGGATACGGTATGAAGTCGAAAAAAGGTATGAAATTGATATTCGCCGGTGGAGGAACGGGAGGCCACCTGTATCCGGCGCTTGCGGTCGCCGAATTGATGTCTGCCCGTCACCCCGGATTCGAAGCTCTGTTTATAGGGACGAGATCCGGAATAGAAGCGAGAGTAGTTCCCGAATCGGGATACCGGATCAAGTTTATTTCCTCAAGGGGAGTGCGTGGGAAAGGGTTTGTCGGGAAGGTCATAACGATGGCCAGCCTCATGGTCGGGATCGTACAGGCCTCGATGATCATTTCGCGGTTCAAACCGGATCTGGTCTTTGGAAGTGGAGGGTACGCGAGCGCGGCAGTGATAATATCGGCGTTCATCCTGAGAAAAAGGATCGTTCTACAGGAGCAGAATTCTATTCCCGGACTCGCGAACAGGATGCTCGCTCCGTGCGCTAAAAGAATATATCTGGGTTTTGAGAGCGCCGCTGCATGGTTAAAAGGCCACGCGGGGATCTCTGTCACTGGAAATCCATTGAGGACCCAGGTAAGCCAGGTAGTGGTGGACGCGGGAAAAGACACGAAAGCCGAATTCGGACTGCATGGCAGTAGTCCTGTCCTTCTGGTCTTTGGTGGAAGCCAGGGGGCAGCTTCCCTGAACAGGGCCGCGACCCGTTTCATCCTCGAAAACGAAGATATACAAGCCATAGTACAGACCGGGAAAAAGGATTTTGAAAGGGTGAAAAATGAACTTGCTCCGGCAGGATCGAGAGTTTATGTATCTTCCTACATAAAGAACATCTACAAAGCCTATCTGGCTGCCGACATCGCTCTTGCCAGGTCCGGCGCTCTGAGCGTCTCGGAATTGATCGCGATGAGTCTGCCGGCCATTTTTGTTCCCTATCCGTGGTCGGCGGATGACCACCAGGTCCACAATGCCAGGGCGGTAGTCCGGGCGGGAGGCGCAAAAATGATCCTGGACGGGGAACTTAATGTTGAGACACTGGGGACGGTATTCGGCGATATCCTGGGTGTACCAGGCAAGCTCGAGAATATGACGAAAGCTCTTCAGGAGATGGGTGGAAGAGGAGCGACTGAAGCGATATGTGACGATATTGAAGAATATATGAACGGTGCCGCGAACCCGGGCCTGCCAGAAAATGTCGATGAGTATGACGGCGAGACCCGCGAAGGAGGGGACGATGCTCGGTAAGGCCAGGAACATACACTTTGTCGGGATCGGCGGCATAGGAATGAGCGGTATTGCGGAAGTGCTGATCAACCTGGGGTTCAACGTAAGTGGTTCCGATCTGGAAGGATCTGACATAACACAGCATCTCTCTTCGCTTGGAGCCAGGATCTGCGAGGGTCACAGCGCGGAGAATATCGGGGAAGCGGAAGTAGTAGTCGTCTCGTCAGCAATCAATTCCACAAATCCAGAGGTGGTAGCGGCCAATGAGGCGGGTATCCCGGTGATCCCCCGATCAGATATGCTCGGAGAACTGATGAGAGTGCGCAGCGGGATAGCGATCGCTGGAGCCCATGGAAAGACTACTACGACTTCACTGGCCGCTGTCGTCCTCGAAGAAGCCGGCCTTGATCCGACCGTGGTCGTTGGAGGCAAGGTCAAGAGCCTCAAGATGAATGCGAGGCTTGGTGAAGGCGAATATATCGTGGCTGAAGTCGATGAAAGCGATGGAAATTTCGTCAGGCTTTCTCCTGATATCGCATTGATAACGAACATCGATGCTGAGCACCTCGACTATTACGGGAGTCTTGAGAATATCTTTGATGCTTTTGTCCGGTTTGCCAGGCAGGTCCCATTTAACGGCGCGGTCATCTGCTGTCTGGACGACCCGAATGTAAGAAACATTATTCCAAGGATAGATCGCCGGATAATCACCTACGGGTTCTCGGAAGAGGCCGATATCACTGGAAGCATAACGAAATACAGTGGAGATGGTACCGAATTTACCGTAACGGCAGGGGATGAGGAAAAAGGCAGGTTTTTCCTCAGGTTGCCCGGACGGCATAATGTTTTGAATGCTCTCGGAGTCTGTGCCCTTGCTGGAGAACTCGGAATAGAGTTTGGCGATATCAGGAAAGCCTTTAATGATTTTAAGGGTGTGGGAAGACGTTTCGAGTTCAAAGGTGAGAGGGCGGGAGTGACTGTCATCGACGACTATGGTCACCACCCGACCGAGATAAAGGCCGCTGTCGAAACGGCGAGAAAAAGCTTCAACAGCAGAGTCGTTGTGGTTTTTCAGCCTCACCGGTATACGAGGACCCGTGATCTGCACAGGAGGTTCTCCGAATGTTTCCAGGACGCCGACGAACTTTTCATTACAGAAATATATGCTGCGGGAGAACGGCCCATCCCCGGGATCACCGGTGAACTGGTATACAGAAGTGCTCTCAGGGGGGGAGCGAAAAATGTCACATACATCCCCGACTGGGAAGGTCTCATGGAATCGGTTTATTCGTGCCTTGAGGATGGCGATGTACTCCTGACTCTCGGAGCGGGAGACATATTCAAAATAGGTGAAGAGTACCTTAAGAGGGAGAACAACGATTGATGGTCAAGAGTAACAAGAGGCGTATGGTAAAGAGGAAGAATCGGAAGGTAAGCCTGTCACGGGTACTTCTGGCAGTCCTGGGGTCGCTCGGATCTGCCGTGATCATCTACATCTTCTTCTTCACGACGGCATTCGAACTTCGCGAAGTAAGGCTTCATGGCGGAAGGTATCTGCCCGCCGATTCTCTTCAGCCGGTGGCCGATCGCTATATCGGTTCGAATGTCTTCATGGTCCCCCTGTCCGAACTTGGATCCAGGCTGATGGCACATTCGCAGGTCTACCAGGCTGATTTCAGGCGGAGACCACTTCACAGGATCGATTGTTACATCCAGGAGAGGGTACCGGTAGCGTTGCTTGCTCTTGAAAAGATGACAGCGGTGGATGACGAGGGAGTGCTATTGCTGAACGGAGAGACCGAATGGGAAGTGGATCTTCCCGTAATAACCGGAATTTCGTTAAAAGAGACAGGGACAGAGGCGGGAAAGAAGATGATAACCAATTCTCTGAAGGTGCTGAGGTTACTCAAGGAGTTCGATTTTTCTCCTGCTCAGCAACTTTCGGAGATCCATATCGACGGAGAGGACATCCTGCTTGTCTGGATGAGCGAGGGGACGATCGTTCAGCTGGGTAGATCCGACTATCTGGATAGAGTCAGGAAATTCAGGGCTGTTTACAGCGCCCTGCAGGAGGATGGAGAGTTTCCGGAATTTATCGATTTAAGATTCGACCGACAGGTCGTCATACGGTGAAATGGAGGTGAGATCCTGACATGCATCCCGAGTTCATAGTGAGTGTCGATTTCGGAACTACAAAGATCGCTGCGACGGTCGGGGAGTATCTCGACGGTCAGATGAAGATCATAGGCGCTGCCAGCAGGCCTTCTGCGGGAATCAGAAAGGGTATGATCATCGATATCGAGGACGCCGCGGCCTGTGTAGGCGAGGCGGTCGAACAGGCAGAAAAGATGGCTGGTCTCGATATCGAGGGGGTCTGCGCCGGTATTTCCGGGCCTCATGTCCGGAGCATCAACAGTAGAGGGATGGTAACGATACCATCAGACCGGGGGGAAGTGACATACGCTGACGTAGAACGTGTCACAGAAGCAGCCGGCAATATTATCCTGCCGGCCGATATGGAGATCCTGCACACGATTCCTCTGGATTTCATGGTGGACAAACAGCGTGGTATCAGTGATCCGACCGGGATGCACGCGTCGAGGCTTGGAGTGGAGGTCCATATCGTCACGGCCCAGACGGCATTTATCGAAAACCTGAGGAGGGTCTTCGAGAGGGTCGGGATCGAGATGATAAATACCGTCTTCCAACCTATCGCCTGCGCTCACGCTGTAGTCAAAGATGAAGAGATGGCATCCGGGTGCCTCGTTATCGATGTAGGGGGAGGCATAACGGATTACGCTCTGTACCACGGAGGGTTCGTAAGGGTGAGCGGTGTTATTCCGGCGGGTGGTGAAAATATCACCAGGGATATAGCTATCGGTCTCAGGATTCCGGAATCGGTAGCCAATGACGTGAAACTGAAATACGGCCTCGCACTCGAGTCACTTGCGGGGGAGGACGAGATAGTCCTTCTTCCGGGTGAACAGGAGAACGGGGGACGTGAGGTAAGGAAGAAGATAATCGCGGCGATCATCGAACCAAGATGTGAAGAAATATTCGAGATGGTCAAGAACGCTGTCTCGTCCAGTCCGTGGTTCGAGACGATGGGTGGGGGGGTAGTCCTGACCGGAGGCGGGTCCAAGCTCATGGGGATGAAAAGTGTTGCGGGACAGGTCTTCGATCTGCCAGTGCGAAAGGGCCTGCCCGATGGGTTGAGTGGACTTTCGGAAGTGGTAGCGGATGAGATCTGGAGCGCCGTCGTAGGCCTTATGTTTTTTGAAAGTGACAGGATAAATAAAGAGGCTTCACGGAAAAGGCATGGAGGCAGTTTCCGTTTAATGCTCGATAGGATCAGAAAGATAGCGAGTTTATTTCTTTAAACCGGATATTGCAGTGAAAGGGGCAGAACATGCGGTTTGAATTCGATGAGATCAACGAACTGGCTCACCTGAGGGTGGTCGGAGTAGGCGGCGCCGGGGGGAATGCCGTCAACAGGATGATTGCCGCCGGTCTCCAGGGCGTGGAGTTCGTAGCCATCAACACCGATGCACAGGTGCTCGAACTCTCAATGGCTCACAAGAAGATGCAGATCGGTACCAGATTGACCAAAGGACTCGGTTCTGGCGGTAATCCCGACGTGGGGTGTAAGGCGATCGAAGAGGACGCCGACCTGGTCAGGGAGATGCTCGACGGAGCGGACATGGTCTTCGTGACTGCGGGTATGGGAGGCGGCACAGGTACCGGCGCCAGCCCGGTCGTCGCAAGGATAGCGAGAGAACTCGGAGCACTCACAGTCGGTATCATCACGCGTCCCTTCGGTTTTGAGGGAAAGCGGAGAGAAAAACAGGGACTGGATGGAATCGAAGCATTGAAGAGGGAAGTCGATACCCTGATAGTCATTCAGAATGACAGGCTTCTTTCTCTTGTTTCGGATGATACTCCACTCGCCAAGGCATTCTCGAAAGCGGACGAAGTGCTGTATCACGCGACCAAGGGCATTTCCGACCTTATCATGACGCCTGGACTTATTAATCTTGACTTCGCTGATGTTCGCTCTATCATGAGCGGTATGGGCGACGCACTTATGGGTACAGGCACAGCTGAAGGCGAAAATCGCGCAGTCGAAGCCGCCAGGATAGCCCTGAGCAGCCCGTTGCTTGATGACATATCTATAAGGGGAGCCAGGGGTGTGTTGGTGAACATCACTGGAGACGAGAGTATGACTCTCCACGAGGTATCCAGAGCCACGGCCATCATCAGCGAGGAAGCCGGAGATGACGCGAATGTCATATTTGGCGCCGTCGTGAATGAAGAGGGCAACAAAGGGATGAGTGTCACCGTTATCGCAACCGGATTCGAACCTTCGGAAAGAGAGATCGCTCCGGCTCCAAGAGTAGAGGAGAGGGTTTCCCCGGTCTTCGAAGTGGTATCCAGTCCGCAGCCGGAGTGCGATAATAACAGGTTCGAAGAAATCGAAGAGATGAATCTTGTAGGTGCGGGCTGTTTACATGAGCCGAACCTTGAAATTCCGACTTTTCTGCGCAAGCAGCTCGATTGAGGTCTGGAGAAGCCATTGTCTATTTGGAGCAGGATATTGGGTCTGGAGAAGAATCCGGACTATGAACTCGGGATCAGGTATTTCAATGATGGAAATTACCAGCTTGCCGTCGAGCAACTTGAGAAGGCCATCGAGAAACTGGGCTCCAGTGATCCGGTCTACGCGCTGGGAATGTTCTACGCCGCTGAGTCGCATGTCCATCTTGGAACGTCACTGTTTCATGGTGGAGACCTCGATGGCGCTTTCGAGCATTTCAGCGTCGCGATAAGGGAGAATCCGACCTATCCTGATCTGTATTACCGGATGGGAGTGATATATCATTCCCGAGGTGACTTCGACAATTCGATAGACATGCTCAGCAGGGCTCTCGAACTCAACGACAACTACTTCGAGGCCGTCTGCTATCTCGGGATCGTTGTCTTCGAGAAGGGTGAGAGGGAAAAAGCCGATCAGATATTTTCGCGTGCTCTGAAGCTCGGTGCCGAGAACCCCTCGCCGGTAAGTAAATTTCTCAGTGAGCATATGGCCAGCAGGGAGACCGAGATCCCGCCTCTCGCGCGACTTCGAGAATACGTAAAGTCTGATACCGAATTCGAGATCAGTCTTAAGGATGGTATCGAAGCCTTCAATACAGGTGATTTTGATCTCGCCATCAGAGCGTTCTCTGACGCGGTAAGGGTGCATCCCGACTACGCGGATATCCGCTTCAAACTGGGTCTATCCTTTCTGAGGGAGAAAAAAAGCGGGGAAGCGGAAGCGGAGTTCGCAAGATCTCTTGAATTAAACGAAAATTACACAGAAGCGCGCTATTATCTGGGCCTGTCATTTCTGGATCAGGGGATGTTCAAGGAAGCGCTGCCCCATTTCGAAAGAGCAGCCTCTGAAAAACCCGGATATGCCGATCTCCAGTGTCATCTTGGCGCGACTCTCTTTTATCTCGGTGAACTCGATAAAGCAAGGATAGTGCTGGAAAAGACTCTTGAACTTTCCCCCGATTATTCAAGAGCCCAGTATTATTACGGGCTGCTTCTGTATGAGATGGGAGACAAGAAACGTGCCGTAGAACTTCTCACGACAGGTATCAGGGGAAACGATAAACCCGAGGGAGCCATTCTGAGCATCGCTCTTATTCACCTCAGGGAAAACAATCTCGAAGATGCCATGGCCGTTTTGAGGGAGATGCTCGAAGCCGGCGTGGAGAGTGCCGACGTCATGTACTTTATCGGTGAAGTATATCTGAGGATGAAGAACATCGAGAGCGCTGAGGAATATTTCAGGCGTTCATTGTCGGTCAATCCAAGGTACCTCCGCGCAAGGGAGAGGCTCGCAATGCTCCTGATACATAGAGGGGATTATAAGGAAGCAGAGGATCTGCTCGATAGCAATGGAGATAATTTTGCTGACCTTTTCAAGATAATGGGCGATATCCAGTTTTATAAGGGAATGTTGGACAGGGCGGAGGATTACTATCGGAAGAGTCTGGACGTCAATAGCGAATACGGAGAAGCGATGGTCTCCCTGGCTCTCACGCTGAGAAAAAAAGGTATGGAGAACAAAGCAGATGAGCTGCTCCGGCGTCTGCTTGAAATCGATCCGGAAAACATTGTGGCGAGGAACCTGATATCAGTCGGGGCCGCAGGCTCGGAGTGAGAAAATCCTGGAGATATCCCCGGTGAACCCCTTCCCCCGTAGAAAAGTTATAACTGACCTTTCTGGAGAGACTTGTCTCGAAAGATTTCCTGCCCCACCCAGAGGCGCTCCTGAAATATTCGTCGGATATCCCTCAACATATTCAGTCGCCATGTCTAATCTCGGGTTTCATTATATCTTCGCGGAAGCGTCACGTTCGGGGAAGTTTCGTGTCGAGAGATTCTTCAGTGATACAGCGCCATTCACACTTGAGACTGGAAGGCGACTCGCTGAGGCCGTCTGCCTGCTCATCTCTGTCTCATATGAAGAGGATTATATTAATCTCGTCAGGATGATGATCGGATCGGGCATAGAGGTGAACAGGGAAAAGAGAGGCGGCAGGCCGCTGGTGATCGTCGGTGGCCCCGCGATAAGCGCTAATCCACTTCCTCTCTCGGAGATAATCGATGCTGCTGTGATCGGAGAAGGCGAAGGGACGACAGCCAGTATTCTGGAAATTCTCGGCGGATCTGAAATCGAGAAGACTGAAAAGGTCGTGGAGAGACTGTCCGATGTAGACGGGATATTTATTCCGGGCAGGAAAGATTCCAGAGCGATGTTCAGAAAGGAAAAGACCAGAGATGTCTTTCCTCATTCCGTCATCATGACGGGAAAAACGGTTTTTCCCGACACGATGCTTTTCGAGACGGGAAGAGGATGTCCCGGTGCATGCGGCTTCTGCCTGGCCACTTCGATCTACAGGCCTTACAGGCCGGCGGCTCTCTCGCCGATCGTGAAGGCACTGGATGATTCACTTGTCAGGCCTCCAAAAGTCGGCATTGTCAGTACTGCAGTCACATCACACCCGCAATTCGAGGAACTTATAGATATATTCAAAAAAAGGGATATACAAATAGGGCTCAGTTCGCTCAGTGCCGAGGGGATCGATAGCAGTACTATGGGAATCCTGTCTGATGCCGGGGTAAGAAGCGCCAGTCTGGCCCCGGAGACGGGAGACGAATCGGTCCGGTTCCAGGTCGGGAAGAGGACAGCAGACGAAGTGTATATCAATGCCGCTGCTCTGCTTGCTGAGAATGGAGTAAGGCGTATAAGTCTGTACTTGATGACGGGGCTTCCCGGTGAGGATGACGGGATCTTTGAGTCGACAGGTGATTTTCTTGGGAGGCTCTCAAAAGCTGCCCCGGGAGCTTCTTTTTCCGTGCATATCAATACGATGGTACCGAAGCCCTGGACGCCTCTTCAGTTCTTTGCCATGCCGGAAATCCAGGTGATCAGGCGTCGGCTTAAGGGCCTGTCGTCTGTGTGCCGTAAAGCGGGGATGAGGGCGAAGACGAAATCGATACGTTCATCGGTCAGGCAGGCCGTTCTATCACTCGGTGACCAAAGGGCAGGTCGCGCACTTATCGATTACGCTTCGGGTGGAGCATCCTGGAAAATGGCTTTGACATCGGCGGGAGTGGATATTGGCTCGGTACACAGGGAAAGAGGTCTCGATGGGAATCTTCC
Source organism: Candidatus Krumholzibacteriia bacterium (assembly GCA_023131975.1). Lineage (GTDB taxonomy): Bacteria > Krumholzibacteriota > Krumholzibacteriia > Krumholzibacteriales > Krumholzibacteriaceae > JAGLYV01. The sequence goes on from JAGLYV010000054.1 coordinate 77,189, forward strand.
ATGGTATTGTATCGAGGGACCATCGAACCACGAAGCATTGTTGAAGCGGTATGAGGGAATGGTGAGGAGATGACAGGAGATACTGCCATGACGGGGTGCCCTGAAAAAAGAAGGCCGGAGAGGTTTCTCTCCGACCATTACCTGTATGAAAAGGAAACCTGCTCAGACAGTTCCCTACATGACCTTCTTGGCCGCACCGGACTTGATGCATTGGGTGCAGACGTATGTCTTCTTGGGTTTTCCGTCGATTTCGACACGGATCTTCTGAAGATTTGGAAGCCAGCGACGCTTGTTGCGGTTATTTGCGTGGCTGACGTTATTACCAGTCATCGGTTTCTTTCCACATATGGCGCATTCTCTACTCATAACTATTCTCCCTATTAACAAAAGATTCTATAATCTAGACGATAGTCTCAGAATTGGCAAGTAATTTATGGATAAAGACATTGAAAGAAAAGGTATCCTGGCCGAGAGCAGCCAGTATGTGAAGGGAGTGGGGCCCGCCCGGCAGGTCCTTCTCTCCAGGATGGGTGTAGAGAATGTAGAGGATCTGATACTGCATTTTCCCCGGAAATATTATGACAGGCGTAATCTGTCGAAGATCGTTGAGATCAAGCCTGGTGTGGATAGCGGGTTCGCTGGGACGGTGCTGGCAATCTCTTTGAGAAGGCTCGGTTCACGCCGATCGCTTCTGACTGTGGCTACTGGAGATGAATCCGGAGTGATCAACCTGGTCTTCTTCAATCAGCCATATCTCGAGAAGCAGTTTAAGCAGGGAGACAAGATCATAGCCAGCGGGATGGCGAGGATCTACAGGGGGCAGAAGCAGCTCGTAGCTCCTGAGTACGAGATCCTCACTGGAGAACTCGGTGATGAATTGATGCATACTGGAAGGGTGGTGCCTGTCTATCCTCTCACAGCGGGGATATCCCAGAGGATGATGAGGAGGATCGTCAAGGCGGCCCTGGATAAGGCTGGATCTGAAATACCGGAGAATCTACCCGCGAAGATGCTGGAGAGCGGAGGGATGATGCCGCGGGTGCTCGCCCTGCGGCAGATCCACTATCCCGACAGCTGGGAGTCCCTCGAGGAGGCTGGAAGGCGCCTGAAATTCGAGGAGATCTTCTATCTCCACCTTCTGGTGATGCTTCGCAAGAGAAAACTGGCAGAAGGCAAGCCGAGGCCCGAGATACATCCCCCACACGACCTGGTCAAACGATTTATTGGTTCATTACCATTCAAGATGACATCCGCCCAGAAGAAAGTGCTGGGTGAGATACGTGCCGATGTCGAATCTAAAAAGGGGCTTTCAAGATTATTGCAGGGAGATGTCGGCAGCGGGAAGACCATTGTAGGGCTGATCTCGATGCTGATGGCGGTAGGCGGTGGGCTGCAGTCGGCGATGATGGTCCCGACCGAGATCCTTGCCCAGCAGCATTTCAGGAAGATGAAACAGTATTTCAGCGACCTGCCTGTGAAGGTCGAACTCCTGATAGGATCTCTCGGCGCGTCGGAAAAGAAGAGGATACACGCCGGGATCGCGTCAGGTGAGATAGACCTTGTCGTAGGAACACAGGCCCTTATCCAGGAGGGTATAGATTTCAGACAGCTTGGGCTCGCGGTAATAGATGAACAGCACCGGTTTGGCGTAAGGCAGAGGGCCAGGCTGGGGCAGGGTGAGCTCATCCCTCATTTCCTCGTAATGACTGCCACGCCTATTCCGAGATCGCTGGCCCAGACGGTATACGGCGATCTGGACCTTTCTGTCATCGATGAACTTCCATTCGGTAGAAGGAGAGTACGTACGGAGATCGTCGGTGAGCGGGAGGCCGAAATGGTCTATGACAGGGTGAAAAAAGGGTTTGCGGCGGGAAAGCAGGCATTCTTCCTCTATCCCCTTGTCGAGGAGAGTGAAAAGAGTGATCTCAAGGCAGCAGTCGACGAGTTCGAACGACTCCAGAAGGAACATTTCAGAGAATTTCCGCTGGGGTTGCTGCATGGAAGGATGAGTTTCGAGGAGAAATCGAGGGCTATCGATATGTTCAGTTCCGGGGAGATCCTGGGTCTCGTGACTACTACCGTGATAGAAGTTGGTGTCGATATTCCGAACGCCTCGATGTTGCTGATAAACCATCCGGAGCGATTCGGCCTTGCGCAACTCCACCAGCTCAGGGGAAGAGTGGGAAGAGGAGGGGACGAGGGTGAATGCTATCTTCTTACTGGAAAACCGGATGATGCAAAGATAGCTAAAAGGCTTGAGTATTTTTCCACGACCTCCGACGGGTTCAAGGTCGCCGAGATGGACCTGAAGCTGAGGGGGCCGGGCGAGGTATGGGGTCTGAGGCAGTCGGGGTATACTGTTTTCAGACTGATCAACCCTTTGAGTGACAGGGATATAGTAGAAAAGTCCTGGAAGGAGTGCCGGGATCTGCTGGAGAGGGATCCGAAGCTGGATATGCCTGAAAACATGGTTGTCTCCGATTACTTCTGGAAGTATTATAAACCGAGGATGGAACTTGCTGACATCGGCTGATCGGGTTGGATGAGGAGGGTCATGATATCGAGAGATGAAGCTTATTCACTTGTAAAGAAATATATATCAAAGAGAAATCTTGTTAAGCATGTCCTGGCCGTAGAGATAATCATGAAAGATCTGGCAGCCAGATTCGATCAGGACGTCGATTGCTGGGGGCTTGCCGGACTACTTCACGATCTCGATTACGAAGATACTGAAAAGGATCCGGACAGGCACGGACATGTGACGATGGAACTGATATCCGACCTCGATCTCTCCGATGAGATCCGCCACGCCATACTCGCGCATGCCGATCAGGTCGAACGTATCTCCCTGATGGATAAAGCGATATATTGTGCTGATCCGGTGACTGGCTTGATTGTTGCTTCTGTGCTAATGCACCCTGCAAAGAGCCTGGCTGGTACGGATGCCGCATTTGTGGGGAAGCGTTTCAAGGAAAAGAGGTTTGCCGCAGGAGCAAACCGGGAAGCTATTGCAAGTTGTAGTGAGCTTGGCCTTGATCTGCACGAGTTTCTCGAGATTTCCCTGGGTGCGATGGGGACGATCTCGGATGAACTGGGACTCTGAAATGAGGCATGCTCGACAAGACGTGAAGGAGCAAAAGCATGATCGTCACCTGTGGCGGATGTCAGACAAAATACATGCTGGGAGATGAGAAGGTACCCGAGAATGGAATCAGGGTCAGATGTCCGAAATGCCGGTTCATCTGGAGACTGGTCTCTGCTGTCAGCGAACCCGTTTTTGAGGTAAGCAACAATCAGTTCGCGTCGAGTGATCCTGTTGCCGAAAATGTGTCGGGCAGCTGGAATTCGGGTTCACAGCCCGCCAGTGTCTCGGCAGTTGTGGCAGAGCCTTCCATCGATGCGATGGAACAGGAGATAGAGATTACCTCGGCTGCTTCGAAGCAGGCTGAGACTTCCGCGGAGGTAAGTGAGACTCCTCAGCAGAAGAAACAGAGAGACAGGACCAGAAGGCTCGCCAGAGTCTTCGTGAGTGATATTCTTGTGTACAACAAGAATGAAAGAGACAAGGCACTGGCCGATGGCACGCTTATGACCGTGATGGGACCGGAGATCAAGAAGGCATGGGAAGCGTACAAGCATAAAGTCGGTACGGAAGTGCGTGAGTCGAATGATTATTTCCGTGAAGCGTTAAACGAGATACTCGCCGATGGACAGGAGTTGTTCTGATAACGCGCGTGAAAACAACATCTCTATATGTTCTCAACCTGGCACCGGCCATGTGGAACGGGTTTTTCGATAATACCGTTCTGCCCGAGGATCTGGATGTCAAGATCTACAAGACTTTCCCCAGGTTCCTGAAAGGCCTGCAGATGGAAGGTGTCGAATCCCCACGAATACTTCTGTTTCTCCCGAGCGGCAAGCTTGATCCGGCGAAGACCAGGCAGTTGAGGCTCACCCAGATCGATTCTCCGATGTATGTCATCACGTCTGAATGCACCGAAAAAGACTATCTGAGTTTTCTTTCAATGGGGATGAACGGGATCATAACTCCTCCTTTCAGCAAAGCAGATGTTCACGGAGTGCTGGGCGACAACCACAAAATGTGTGTCCCGTTTCCCAGAAACAATGAATTGATCAAAGAAGGTCAGGTCAGGCTTGATTTTCTCGTTCCCAGCAAGCTGTCGAGGATACTTGGCGTTAACAGACTTGTGTCTTTTCTCGCTGCTGAATTCGGGTTTCCTCCGGAGGACTGGCGTGTAAATCTTCCGATGGTAATCGATGAGGCTTTGAGTAACGCCATAGAGCACGGTAACAAAGGGAATGAATCGCTTAAGGTCCACGTCAGGATCTATATCAGCTCCAGGAGGATCGTGATCAATATCGAGGATCAGGGTGAAGGCTTTATTCCTGAGAGTGTCGATGATCCGACCGACCAGGAGAATATCTACAAGGGATCGGGCAGGGGTATATTCCTGATGAAGGAACTCATGGACAGCGTCTCGTTTAAAAACGGTGGCAGGCTCCTTGAGATCGAGAAGATCAACTCCCTGGCCGACTGACCGGACTCCAGTCCCCCCCATCTTCGTTATTATCCAGACATCATCAATAGCTGGGTCCGGTCCGGATCATATAATGGTATTCAGTCTGCCTGGGTTCTGGATCGACAGGGAATCTGATGAGGTCTACTTTTCGCCCCATTTCTCGCGGGATATCTTGTCGAGGAGATTGTCGATCTGTCCTCGGATGCGGTTGTTCTGGTCGGGCTCGAAAAGGACCTTTTTGACCCTGCCCTGATCGTCCTTCTTGACGTATCTGAGAGCCTTGATGTTGTCCATCGGCATGAGGATATCCTTGCTGACGCGGACCTCGATACCCATCTCGTCGAGATTCTTGCCGGAGTTATTGTAGGGATGCATTCCCATGCCCCACCCATGAACGAACATGCTGCAGATGATGGCCCTGAAAGTGTTCTGTCGCTGAATCGTGTCGAGGTCGAAAGTGTCTTGGAATTTATCCATCATCCCATCGATGACTACCTGGAGTTTTTTCAGGATGTCTTCCTTCGGTTCCGCGTTCAATAGTCTGTGAAATACTTCTTTAAGGATCTTTTCCGTGATTTCCATCTTTTCCTCGCTGTCGATTCGGATTATCTGAACAGAAACACTCTCTTATAAGTGAGACTTTAGCAAAAACAGGACCAAAAGGGTCGGGAGTGGTCGGGGCTACAGGTTCTGGAATCGATGTTTGGATACGGGATAATTATCTGGTTCGCGAGAGGCTTCGATCCGTGAATGGCACAATTCTGGCTCAACATGGAATAAACATCCATAAGGGAGGAGCGGAATTGCAGGTTTCCACCGAAATCACAGTTTTCATGCAAAAAGCGATTTATTATGTCAGCAGACTGATTGCCGCGAGGGGCGTTCTGGAACTGACCGACAAAAAGATCAATTTTGAAGTCGCTTCCCTTGATTCGACATTCGGCATAAAGGATGTTTCAATAGAACTCACGTCGATTACTGATGTCAGGATAGAATGTGGCGATCTCCATCCTCGTATAGTCGTAGTCACTGCGAGCGGGAAATCAGAATTCGTTCTGGCAAGAGGGCAGGAATTGTACGACCGCCTGATGGGATATCTCAAGAACACCGTTGCTCCCGTTATGAGTCATGAGGACGAACGACTTACCCTCAAATGCCGTTGCGGCAGGGAAGTAAACAGTGCCTACAGGTTCTGCCCATGGTGCGGAGCCCGGATGTAGTCCAGCCTCCTGTATTTTTTTATTGTTAAAACTTCCATGATTTATTACATTAATCGTGAATATACGATTGATTTCTCAAATAATTGACAGACTGTTACAGGAGGTAGAAATGAAGCGGATCAGTGGGGTAGCGTTGGTCCTTGCGATCATACTTGCGCTCACGATCACGGGATGCGAAGACGACTCCCAGTCAACAGAAGCTACCGGTTTCGAGCTGGTAATAGAAGAATGTCTTTCATTCGGCGTCTATGTTTACGTCGATGGAGAGTTTCAGGACTTCGCGTCAACAGACGAACCCCATTTCTTTCCTCTTCCTGCCGGCACATACGATGTCTGGGCATATGGGAACGCCACGATCGGCAACCAGTACGCGTGCTGGTCGAATCAGGTCACCGTGAGGGACACTGATGTAGTCAGGCTCACACTGTTCTGTTCGGAAGAGAATATCTGTACCGATTAACAGCAGTCCTGCCGCACGGATAGCGGATACGTCAATTGCAGTTTACACAAGCCCCTTCTCATTTTGAGGAGGGGCTTTTTTCGTATAGCCTGCCGGACAAGATAACTGGAGTAATTGTAACGAGTTAAAAAAGGCTGAAAGCTACTCCACGTGGCACATTACTTGCGCTGTTCGTGGACAGTCGGGGTGGATACCACCTTTTTCTAACGAAATATGTGACACCCTAGCTCAAGTGACGTTAGCCTGCTCCGGATATTGCTTCCTTGTCTGTGCACCAGGCGAGTGGGATAGAGGCCACCCCGACTTAACATAAGGAGAATGACTGATGGCAGTTTATAATTACGCTGGTGGCGAAGTTAACATCAAGATAGTCTATTACGGTCCGGGGCTCAGCGGTAAGACTACTAACCTCGAGTTGATGTATTCGAAACTACCGCAGGACAGCAAGGGCAAGATGGTGTCGATGAAGACACGTACGGACAGGACGTTGTTCTTCGATTTTCTACCCATAGAAGTCGGTGGACTGAACGGTATGACTGTGCGGTTCCTCCTCTATACCGTGCCAGGCCAGGTCTATTATAACGCCACGAGGAAACTTGTACTCAGGGGTGTGGATGCTGTCGTGTTCGTCGCAGATTCCGATCCTGCGAGGATGGAAGACAACAAGGAAAGTCTTGCCAATCTTGAGGAAAACCTCAATGAATTGGGACTGTCGCTTTCCGACCTGCCCTGGGTGATCCAGTACAACAAGAGAGATCTGTCAGATTGTGTGGACCGGGAGACGATGGACAGGGAACTTAATACAGCGAAAACCGATTCGTATGAAGCCGTTGCTATGACAGGTGAGGGAGTGTATGAGACCTTCGAGGGCATAGCGAAGAATGTATTCGCGACTCTCAAAGAGGATATGCGCAATTCGTCCGGCAAGGTGGACAAGCAGGAAGCGATCTCCCGGGAAGAGATAAGGGTTGAAGTCGTAGCGCAGGGTAAAAAAAGGACAAATGACTCAGAGACGGACAAGAGCGAATCTTTAGGTTACGCAGAGGAGAGAGAAGAGGAGCACGAATCTGTCTCTGAGTTTGTGGATAGCGCCCTTAATGAAGGGGTGATCGAAGAAAGTATCGATCTTCGTTCCAACACTGAGGGTTACGAGGAATACGGGCATGTCGTGGAACTCGAAGACGGGAAAGAATCGGCGGAAGAACCGGGTGATTCAGTGTCGGAGAAGGATCCGGTCTCCACAGTCTCCGTGGCGGTCGAAGAGGAGAAAATCGATATCATCAATGATCCTCTCGACAGGTTGCCCGACACAGCGGTGCAGACAGAGGTCGTATCCTCGGACATGAGTGATCGAAATGAAGAAAATCTGTTCGAAAAGATCGTCAAGGTCCCTGTCGAATTGACTGAAGAAGATATCAGGAACAAGACCCCTCTGAAAGTGATCCTGGATATCCATGTCACTTCGTGACATGCAGGGCAGTCCCGATACCGCTGCAGAGAAAAAGTGCTTGACCACCCACTGATATAGGTCGATGATGTATGTGTGCGTTGGAATGTCGCTTATCCGGGAGTGATGAATGGCCAGGATATTGATCGTCGATGATGAAGTGAATGTCAGGATGCTGTACTCTGAGGAACTTGAGAGCGAGGGCTACGAGACGCTGCTCGCGGAGAATGTCAGCGAAGCCATGGCAGCAGTTGAGAATGATTCTCCAGACCTTATAATCCTTGATATAAAACTGGGAGATGAAAGTGGTATCGACGCTCTGATGAAGATCGTCGAAAGGGACAAGCATCTTCCCGTTATTCTCAACTCCGCGTACTCTGTCTACAAAGACAATTTCCAGACCTGGGCTGCGGACGCGTATATCGTGAAATCTGCCGATCTGGGACCCCTGAAGAAAAAGATCGGTGAGCTGCTCGGAGGAAAGGGACAGGCATGAATTTTCTCAGGGCAGCCATGTTTTTATCAGCGTGCCTGATAGCCGGGTCGCCCGCGATACTCGCGCCGCAGAATGTATATGAAGGTGAGAGTGTCTTTACCGATTATCTGAACCCGGTAGGTGAAGTCTCTTTCATGAGCATCCCGGGATTGAGTTTCAATTCTTCAGTCGGATTTTCCTACATGTCGTCTGGTAACTACGGTTCCGACGGATTTGGTTATTATCTCGGACATTTTTCATACAACCTGGGATCCGACCTGACCTTGCACTGGGATGTCGGTGTAAGTTCTTCGATGATGGGTCCGGAATCCGGGGAGAGCCCTCAGCTTTTTCTGCCGAATCTTGACCTGACCTACAGGCCCAGCGACAGGCTCATGGTCAGGCTTTCATTCCACCAGTATAACCGATCACTTTACAACTACGGAATCCGCCGTTAACATCCTGTGTCCTCCCGCGTTAGTCACATTAGCCTTGACATTGGGGCTTTTCTGTTCTAGCCTGTGCGCAATTGAGACCTGCGTACATCTTTGAGGGGGGTATGAAATGGGGTTGCGCTGGGACAAGCTGCTTGAATTCACCAGGGGTGAAGTCAAGGAAGAGAGCAGGGAAATCGCGCGGCTCAGGAAGAAATATGATTCCGGTGAAGCCAGGGTCGGTGATGTTCTCGAACTGGCGAAGTATCTCCAGTCAAGAAAAGAATCCCGAAAATCCAGCATTATTCTCGGCGAACTGATCAGACGCGACGATATCGGTATGGATGTTCTTCTCGATGTGTGCGAGTTGTTCGAAAGATCGGGCAATTACGAAGCTGCTTTCGAAGGATATGGGAAGCTGAGAAGTCTACGGAATGATGAAGCGTTGCCCCTGTACAGAATGGGCAGGCTTCTCGAGAAACAGGGCAGGCTCACAGAGGCTATCAAACTTCACAGTGAAGCGCTTGCGCTTGAACCGGAAAATCCGGAGTGCCATTACAGGCTCGGAGTAGCCTATACGAAGAACCGTGATTACGATAAGGCTGAACTGTGTTACAGGAAAGCTATCAACATCGATCCGACACATTCAAAATCGTACACGAATCTTGGATATATCCTCGACCTCGGCGGGAAACGCAGTGCCGCTCTTCAGCAGTTTCGAAAGGCCGTACAGCATAATCCCAGAAGTGCCGAAGCACATTTCAATCTCGGAGCTCTTTATGGAGACGAGGGTGACCGTGACCAGGCGATAAAGGAATTCAGGATAGGGATCGAGATCGATCCCGGTTGCATAGAGGGCCACTATAATCTTGGTGTCGCTCTTATAAACGAGGGTAAGTACGACGATGCTCTCGAAGAATTCGGAAAGATACTGAAACTCGAGAGCGATAACGTGAACGCTCTTTTTTACCAGGGACTCATCTACTACAGAAAAGGCCTTTACTCGAAGGCATTGAAAAAACTCCACCAGGCTGCTCATCTGAATCCGGGCAACTCGACTATTCTGTTCTATGTCGGAGAATGTTTTAATAAACTGGAAGAGCCCAAGAAGGCACAGGAGTATTTCAAGCGTGTAGCCGAGATCAATCCTGACGACCAGAGAGTATATTTCAGCATGGGCATCGCCTATGAAAAACAGGACGACAAGCGCAAGGCACGTGAATGGTACCGGATGGGCGGTGGTGGTTTCCAGGGAAGTGTCAGGGGGACGAATCGCATAACCGGATGAGACATTTTACATTCATATCGTCATTCCTGTCGTTCTTCCTGATACTGGTCGTTCTTTCGGTCTGTCCGCTTTATGGCTCTAACGAATCGATAGAGCCTTCCTCATGGATCTATTCGGCATTCAGGTCGTTTGAGCTTGCAGGTCTTGTCGAGCTTCCCTCATATGTGCCATGGAGCAGGGCAGAAGCAGCGTTCCGTCTTGACCGTCTGTTGCAGACCCTGGAGGGGCGTGAGGATATCCTTTCGCCACGACAGGCATTCCTTCTGAAGAGGCTTCGTGGAGAGCTTCAGGGGACCGCCTTGCGGCCACAGGCAAGAGAGGATCGACCGCTTTATATCATGAGAGAAGGCGAGAGATTTACCGCGATCGACCTGTCGGCCGGTCTATTTTTCAGAAAAAAGGAGAACCGCGCCAGGGGAGAGCTGGATGGGCTGGCCGAACCTTCCATCCTGATCGATCCGGGTGGGGGGTTGACCCTGTACACCTCATATCGTCTGCGGATGGAACCTGAATGGGGGCTGAACTCCGCGAAGAACAAACCCTCGACAAGGGAGAAGAGTTTCCGGGGACTCACTGCCGAATACGAAAGAGCTTACCTGTCTTGGACCACGGCGAGGATCAGGGTCGTAGCCGGTCGGGATTATGTCCACTGGGGAAATGGAAGGGAAGAATCTCTTATCCTGTCCAGTAGCGCTGGATCGCTCGACCAGGTATCGTTCAGCATGGAGATGGGCAGGTTCAGGTTGTCGGGGATCCATGTCTCACTCGACAGTGAGTCGGAAAGACATCTGGCCGGCCACAGGCTTGAGATAGCGTTTCCCCGGTCGATAAGGCTGGGTATAAGCGAGACTGTAGTCTACTCGGGACGGTCGTTCGACTACTCCTACATGCTTCCTGCGGGTTCTTTCTATGCAAACCAGTACAACGAAAAAAGCGACGACAATATTCTCTGGGGCCTGGACTGGAAGATCCCGCTCGGAAAAGGAACGATCATATACGGGGAACTCCTGATCGACGACTTCCAGTATGAAGGGCGTGGAGAAGCGCCTGACAGACTCGGGTTCAACATGACAATAGAGAAGATGATCGATACCGGCGACCGCGAGATAGAATTTCTGGTCGCGTACACATATATCGATATTTTCACTTATGCCCACAGGGATTCACTGGAGACAGCCTATGTAGCCGGCAGAGGGATCATTGGACAGGACCTTCTACTGGGCTCGACACTGGGGCCTGATTCAGACAGATGGTCTTTTCAGATGGCGGTCCCTGTCACTTCCAGGGTAATGGTCTCCCTGGGGGCCGATATTACGAGGCGGGGAGAGGGAAACGATCTTAGAGAATGGGACATAGAGGAGGATCCCGATCCGGATTTTCCCAGTGGGGAAGTAGTGACGGAGAAGATGTTTCATCTGGCTGGATATCTGGATCTCGGCCGCGGGTCCCGGGTCGTAGCGGGTGGAGGACTTGTCAGGAGTTCACCTGAACGGGCAGGGGGAGACGAGAGTTTCGGCTACCTTGGGCTGGTCTTTGATTTCTGATGAGAGCTATCACAGGCATACTGACAATAATGAGGCTTCACAATGTCGCGGCGGCTGTCTTTTGTGTCGCGACCGGATACTGGATCGTATCATGGCCGGAGATTCCCCCGTTCGCTGTCCTGGCCGCCGTAGCTCTGGCTACCGCGGCAGGGAACGTGATCAATGATTACAACGACATCGGCATCGATCGGATCAACAAGCCTGGGCGGGCCCTTCCGTCAGGAAGACTGGCTCCCCGGGCTGCTTTGTATCTATACATCGTCCTGCTTCTGCTTCTGATCGTTACATTCCCATTTTTTTCTTTTCAGATCTCAGTCTGGATATTCGTATGGATCATACTGCTGTTTCTCTATTCAAGATTTTTCAAGAGGATGTTCCTGGCAGGTAATCTGCTCGTATCGGTCGTGACCGGGAGCGGATTCGTCCTGGGAGCGCTGGTTGCCGGCCGTGCTGCTTCAGGCCTGATCCCGGCAGTGTACACTTTTTTGTTCGTGCTTGGGCGGGAACTGGTCAAGGACTGTGAGGATCTGGAGGGAGACAGAAGGTTCGGGGCCAGGACTGTCCCTGTGGTCTGCGGGCAGGCTGCCGCGCTGAACTCTGCGGCTGTTATTTTCGTCATCCTGGCGGTCTCACTTCCGATTCCGTGGTTGAAGGGGTTCTATTCGGCTGCCTACATGTCGATTATGGCATTTTCTGTCTTGCCGATACTGATTATTTCGATCATATTTGCGCTGCAGAAAAGAAAGAGTGGCCTGGTCAGCAATTTGTTAAAGCTGGGGATGTTCTTCGGGATCCTCGCTTTTCTGGCCGGTTCTGTTCAGTGATGTGGATAACGGGAGGGCTAATTGTCGGGTGATATAATAATCGTACTTGTCCTTGCTGTAATACAGGGATTGACTGAATTTCTTCCAGTGAGTTCCTCAGGGCATCTTGTTATAGCGGAAGCCCTTCTTAGAACGAAAGATCCAGCTGGAGCAGGCAGTATCATGTTTGAAATAGCGGTTCATGTCGGGACCCTCGGTGCTGTTATCGCAGTTTACAGGAAGAAGGTAGCGGCGCTGGTACGCACGGCGGCCGGATGGATATTCCCGCCCCTTAGAAAAAACGAGACATTCAGAGATGATTCTCTCTACGTGGTATGGATAATACTCGGGTCGATACCGGCCGGAATCGTCGGCCTTTTATTTAAAGCCAGAATAGAGGGGATGTTCGATTCGCCCGGTATAGTCTCCGGTCTGCTGATAGTGACCGGTGTGATGCTTCTGCTTTCGAAAGGTCGTGGCGGTGATTCCCCCCTTACATGGAGAATAGTGATTCTGATCGGTATTGCCCAGGCTGTAGCGATCTTTCCAGGCTGTTCCAGGAGTGGGTGGACCATAGCCGTTGCCCTTCTTGCGGGGATAGGGTTCGAGAGAGGTGCCGAATTCTCGTTCATGCTGAGCATTCCCGCCATTCTGGGAGCTCTCCTTCTGGAACTGGCCGGCGGTGCTGCCGTATTCACCGGGTCATCGTTGATCCTGCTGGCGGTAGGTACTGTCACCGCGTTCGTATCCGGCCTGCTCGCGCTGAAGTTGTTGATATATATACTCAGAAAAGGTTCGTTTTACAGGTTCGCGTGGTATCTTGTCCCGGCTGGAGCGGTGCTTCTCGGGTATTTCGTGATAATCGCGTAACTGGAATGCCTGGAACGGTTGACCGTGCAGTCTGCCTGTGTTAGATTGAGGCCTGCTGCGGATAAGTCAATCATCAAGGAGATGTAATGCTCGACAAGGTATATAAATCGGGTGAAATAGAAAATAAATGGAGCAGGGTCTGGGATGAGAGCGGTGTCTTTACAGCAGATGTCGAATCGGCACTCCCGCCGTACACGATAATTCTTCCTCCTCCGAACGTGACGGGAAAACTCACCGTAGGACACGCGCTCGGAACGACTGTACAGGATATCCTCATTCGCTGGAAGCGGCTTACGGGCCACAATGTGTTGTGGCTTTCCGGGACTGATCATGCCGGGATCGCGACGCAGAACGTCGTCGATCGTTCGCTTGAAAAAGCCGGTACCTCCAGAGAAGAGATGGGCAGGGACGCGTTTCTCGATGAATGCTGGAAATGGAAGAAGCAGTATCACGGGAGGATAGTCGAACAGCTTGGAAGGCTGGGCGCTTCACTTGACTGGAGCCGGGAGGCTTTTACTCTTGATCCGGGTGTATCGAGCGCGGTGAGGGAAATATTCGTCCGCCTTTTCGAAAAAGATCTGATTTATCGGGGAAAGTATATTGTCAACTGGTGTCCTTCCTGTGGAACGGCGATAAGCGACGAGGAAGTCGATTTCAGGGAAAAAGATTCCAAACTTTACTACATAGCCTATCCGTACGCCGATGGTAAGGGTGAAGTGATAGTAGGAACGACTCGTCCGGAGACGATGCTCGGAGATGTCGCGGTCGCCATGAGTCCGGACGATCCGAGGGCTGTGGAGATGAAGGGGATGTTCCTGAAGCTTCCGCTGACAGACAGAGAGATACCGGTGATCTTCGACGAAGCGGTGGACCCCGAATTCGGGACAGGATGTCTGAAAGTGACGCCGGCGCATGACGCGACCGATTTTGCCATCGGCCTGAGGCACGGCTTCGATCCGCTGGTCGTGATCGACCGGACAGGAAATATGAACGAGGAAGCTGGAAAATTCGCCGGACTCGGGATATTCGAGGCAAGAAAGGCCGTGCTGGCCGCCCTGGAAGAACAGGGTTACATGCGGAAGATAGACGACTACAGACATTCGGTCGGGCACCATGACCGCTGCGGTCATATCGTCGAGTCTTCGATCTCAAGGCAGTGGTTCCTGAAAATGGATTCCCTGGCAGCTCCGGCCGTGAAAACGGTCAGGGAAGGGGATGTCACTTTTTTCCCTGAGCGATGGAAAAACATCTATCTCAGTTGGATGGAGAATATCAGGGACTGGTGCATATCCAGACAGCTCTGGTGGGGACACCGGATACCGGTGTGGTACTGTGATGACTGTGGCGAAATGACTGTGACGAGAGAAGACCCGGATCGATGCGCGAAATGCGGCAGCGGAAAGATCGTCCAGGACGAGGATGTGCTGGATACCTGGTTCTCCTCCTGGCTCTGGACCTTTTCTCCCCTGGGCTGGCCTGAGAAGACGGCCGATCTGAAGACTTTCCATCCGACAGATGTCCTGGTCACCGGAGGAGACATCATCTTCTTCTGGGTGGCGAGGATGATCATGGCTTCTATAGAGTTTCTGGGAGAAAAACCGTTCTCCGACGTTTATATAACGGGTATTGTCCGCGACACGAAGGGGCGGAAGATGAGTAAATCGCTGGGGAATTCGCCCGACCCGATAGACATCATCGATCACAGAGGCGCGGATGCCTTCCGTTTTACACTTATGATGCTGTCACCTCCCGGTCAGGACCTGATGTTCGATGAGAGCAAGGTCGAGATAGGTGGACATTTTGCCAACAAGATATGGAACGCCGCGAGATTCGTCCTCAGCCAGGGTGAGGGTGGCGAGGGCATGTTTGACGGCGAAGATACTTCCTGTGGCACTGACTCCGTGCTGGATCTCTTTTCCTCCCTTTATGGAAAAAATCCTTCATATGAGACCTCGTTCGGTTGGGAGGATAGATGGATCATCAGCCGACTGATGACGAGATTCGAGGAATACGGAAGATCGATAGACGGGTTCAGATTCGACGAGGCGGTCAAGACTGTCTATGATTTCTTCTGGCATGAGTTCTGTGACTGGTATCTGGAACTCTCCAAGCCGGCGTTCAGAGAGGAGGGGGCCAGGCGGGCCGGAGCCGCGGTGACCGCGAGGGCAGTCCTGGGACTTTCGATGGTGATGCTGCATCCGGTAATGCCGTTCATCTCGGAAGAGATCTGGTCGATGCTTTCGCCTGATGCTCCTCTTCTTGCGGGCTACAGGTTGAAAGATCTTCCCGGCGATCTGATGGATAAAGGTCTCGAGGCTGATGTGGAGATGTTCAGAGAGATCGTCACGAGTATCCGTAATCTCCGCCAGACTTTCAACATTGCTCCCGGTACCGAGGTCGGGATAATAATCTCCACCGAACCTGGCAGAGATATTCCCGCGAGGCTTGAGCCTTTCCGGGGACAGATCCAGGCTCTGGCAAAGGTGGGTGAACTCTCAATATCGGATAATGCGGAAAAACCAAAAGGGTGCGCCGCATCGGGGCATACACATATAAATATTTATCTTCCCCTTGAAGGTGTGATAGATATTCAGGAGGAGAGAGCCCGGTTGAGTAAAGATATGGAGAAGCTTGTAAGGGAATCGGATAAGATAGGCGTCAGGCTCAAGGACGAGAAGTTCACGGGGAGGGCGCCTGCTGATGTCGTCGAGAGGGAACGCGAAAGATACGGAGAGATGATGGACAGGCGCAAACGTATTGCGAGTATTCTGGAGGATCTCGAGTGACGGATGAAAAGAACAATATCGAAAAATCAGAGGTCGAGAAAAAAAAGAAGTCGGTCGACCCGCTGGATATGAGGGGTGACAGAACGGTAGGGGAGATACTTCTCGAGGCAAGAGAGAAGTCGGGACAATCTCTCGAAGCGTTGAGTCTTGAAAGCAGGATCCCCACGAGGTCACTGCAGTATCTTGAGACGGATAACTACGAAGCTTTTCCTGCGAAGGTCTATGTGCAGGGTTTTCTCAGGACCTATTCCCGGTTGCTCGGGCTCGATGTTCGACAGATTCTCAGCAAATTCGAACTGCAGACAGGGCAGACACACAAGAGCAGGGGGGATCTCTGGGAGGTGGAAGAGACCTTTGTCGAGGAGAGTGTCCCATCGACCCACATTTTCAGGAGGTATCTCCTGCCGACGGCAGGGATAGCCGCCCTGGTGATTCTGATAATCTGGGGCATAGCGAGACTTACCGGGGACGATGTCAAGCCTCCCGAGGATATGCCCGGCACAGGGGAAAACATAGAAACGGTCGGGGATTCGGTCATCCTCGAACAGGAGGGGACGGAACCGGCAGGGGATTCCGGCGAAAACAAGACTGACGATGATGACAGGGCTGAAAGCACGGGCAACCTGAACACGGACGAGGAGAAGTCCCCGGAGCAGAATGATGTGGTGTCTGCGGATGTGGCAGCCAGTCCAGCTCCCGAGCGGGTAGCGCAATCTGCCATGGAACTCAGGATCATCGCGAAGCCGGCGGATACGACATGGTTCGATATGATCATATACAATATCTCCGGATCGGAAACGGACAGTATTTTCAGGGATTTCATACTTTATCCGGACCAGGTCGAGAGACTGACCGCGACTGGTTCTTTTTTTTTCAAGACTATAGGGAACGCGGGCGGATTCTGGCTCGAGCGTGACGGGGAACGTCTCAAGCCTCTCGGAGAACATGGAGAGGTAATCAGAAATGTAATAATCACGCGCG
The DNA here is from genome assembly GCA_023131975.1 of Candidatus Krumholzibacteriia bacterium. Taxonomy (GTDB): domain Bacteria; phylum Krumholzibacteriota; class Krumholzibacteriia; order Krumholzibacteriales; family Krumholzibacteriaceae; genus JAGLYV01. The sequence goes on from JAGLYV010000054.1 coordinate 94,038, forward strand.
CGGAGATCCGTTTGGAATAAGGTATGGCCGGCATGTCCAAATTCAATATCCAATCAGAGTATGATCCCACCGGAGACCAACCCCAGGCGATCGAGGAACTTGTTTCGGGGATCAGGGCCGGAAAGAAATTTCAGACTCTACTCGGTGTCACTGGTTCGGGCAAGACATTCACGATAGCTAATGTGATCGAGAAATCAGGTTTGCCAGCGCTTGTCATCTCTCACAACAAGACCCTGGCTGCCCAGCTCTACGGGGAGTTCCGCACTCTCTTCCCCGACAACGCCGTGGAATATTTTATCAGTTATTACGACTATTACCAGCCGGAAGCATTCATTCCATCGACTGAGACATACATAGACAAAGACGTATCGATAAACGATGACATCGACCGATTGAGGCTCAAGGCTACAGGATCTCTCATGTCAAGACGTGATACGATAGTCGTGGCGAGCGTGTCATGTATCTACGGCCTCGGTTCCCCGGAGGAATTCGCCCGAATGACTTTTTCCCTGTCGGAAGGGGAGGAAGTGGGAAGGGACAGGCTTCTGAGGAAGCTGGTAGACATAAGATACTCGAGGAACGATATCGATTTCGCACGGGGCACATTCAGGGTGAGGGGAGATACGATCGAGGTCAGGCCAGCGTATATGGAGGAGATCATCAGGGTCGAATTGTTCGACGATGAGGTTGAGAGGCTCTCGGTCGTACATCCCATCACTGGAGAGATCCTCAGACGGATTTCACGTGTCCTCCTGTTTCCTTCGTCACATTTCGTGGTGTCCGGGGATAGTGTCGAGAGGGCGATCGTAGAGATAGAGAAAGACCTGGTGACGAGAGTCGGAGAATTGAAAGGGAACGGATTAGAGTTTGAGGCGCGTCGTTTGGAATCGAGGACCAGGTACGATATCGAGATGATGCAGGAGATGGGGTATTGTACGGGTATAGAGAATTACTCGAGGTATTTCACCAGCCGGCAGGCCGGGGAAAGGCCCGCGACGCTGATAGATTATTTCAGGGATGACTTCCTGGTGATAATCGATGAATCGCATGTGTCAATACCTCAGATAAGGGCGATGTACAAGGGTGACAGAAGCAGGAAGCAGACTCTCGTGGAACACGGGTTCAGGCTTCCCTCGGCTCTCGATAACAGGCCGTTGAAATTCGACGAATTCGAAAATATGATCGACAGGTTTATATTCTTGTCGGCGACACCTTCGGAGTATGAGCTTGAGAAATGCGGCGGAGAAGTGGTGGAACAGATCGTCAGGCCGACCGGCCTCCTGGAACCCGAGATAATAGTCAGGCCCATCGAAGGACAGGTCGACGACCTTCTGGGGGAGATAAGGGCCCGGACGGCGAAGGGGGAGAGGGTGCTTGTGACTACTCTGACAAAGAGGATGTCGGAAGATCTGACCACGTATTTATCGAAGCTTGGAGTCAAGGTGCGTTATCTTCATAGTGATATCGACGCGCTGGACAGGGTTGAGATACTCAGGGACCTGCGTTATGGCGAATTCGATGTCCTGGTGGGAATAAACCTTCTGAGGGAGGGGCTGGATCTGCCCGAGGTAAGCCTGGTGGCTGTCCTGGATGCGGACAAGGAGGGGTTCCTCCGGTCACGTACTTCACTTATTCAGACGGCCGGGAGAGCGGCCAGAAATATCGAAGGCAGGGTGATCTTCTACGCTGACAAGATGACCAACTCGATGAGAAAGGCTATTGACGAGACGGGCCGGCGAAGGGAAAAACAGGCCGCGTACAATAAAGAACATGGAATCATACCAAGATCGATTGTAAAATCGATCGAGGATGTCAGAATATCTACTTCAGTCGCAGACGCGAAACAGGACGTGAAGGAAGAAGATGTTGAACAGGTCATCCCCGACAACTGGGACGATCCGAGAATGATCAAGATGCTTGAGAAGGAGATGAGGAAGGAAGCGGAGGCTCTGCATTTTGAAAAGGCGGCGAGTATAAGGGACAGGATCGAAGAGATAAGAATGAACCTTCGGAGAAGGAGTGAAGAGTGACCGGGATCGAAGAGACTCTCAGTGTGACGGTGAAGGCCGCGCTGGACGAAGACAGAGCCTTCGATGATATCACGACCTCATTGCTGGTACCACGCGGCATGATGGGCGAGGCAGTGATAATCGCGAGGGAGGATGGGGTCATCTCCGGCCAGCTCTGTGCCCGGACGGCATTCGAACTGGTGGATGGTGGCCTCGAATACCTGCCGGCAGTGCCCGATGGAAAGGAAGTGAATGCGGGTGAGAAGGTCGCGACGATCAGGGGAAGACTCGCGTCTATCCTTTCTGCGGAGAGGACAGCGTTGAATCTGCTCGGTCATCTTTCAGGGGTCGCTACCCTTACTTCGAAATATGTCGGCCTGATCTCCGGATCCGGTGTGTCTGTACTCGATACAAGGAAGACACTCCCGGGGCTGAGGCAGGTCGAGAAACAGGCCGTTGTCGACGGAGGCGGAAAGAACCATCGCCCCGACCTTGCTTCATATATCCTGGTCAAAGAGAACCACATCGCTGCTGCCGGGGGAATCGCTTCTGCAGCCGCGCTGATGGGAGAAAAATTGGGCGAGAGCGAGATCGAGGTGACATCCATCGAAGAGCTTCGTGAACTCGAGCAGTTCAGGCCGTCGAGGGTGATGCTGGACAATTTTGAGCCTGGAGGTATCAGGGATGCGATTTCCCTGATTGACGGATGGGAAGGTGAAAGACCGGAAATAGAGGTCTCCGGGGGGATAACGCTGGATAATATCGGATCATATTCTATTGAAGGTGTTGATTTCATCTCTACAGGTTCGATCACAGCTTCGGCCAGAGCTCTCGATCTGAGTCTTCTCGTTTCGATAGACAGTGAATGGGAACAGGATGGGCATGACTGAGATTATTCCAGACGAACTGCATCCCGCGCGGATCATCGAACTCTGTGGAGAAGGTAGATTCGGTACTACCATGATATTCTTGCGCAGCGTCGATTCTACGAACATAGTGGCGGCATCTATGGCAGCGGGACTCCCGGAGGGGAGCATTATCCTCGCGGGAAGACAGACCGCCGGGCGAGGAAGGAAAGGTCGTGACTGGTACTCGAGTACCGATGGCAGCCTTGTACTTTCGATAATTCTCAAACCGCAGTCCGACCCGGTCACCCTGACGGCTCTGCTCGCTCTCAGCGTGGTGGAGGCGATAGAGGCAGAAGCGCCGGAAGTCGCCGTTGATATCAAGTGGCCTAACGATATTTATTCAGGTGGAAGGAAGCTGGCGGGGATACTAGCCGAAAGAAGTGGTGAGAATGTAGTCCTGGGGATAGGTCTGGATGTCAATGATGACGCCGGGGATTTTCCTCCGGAAATATCAAAGTCGGCGGTATCGATGAAGATCCTCGCCGGAAGATCTTTCGACAGGGGTCTGCTACTGGTGTCTCTCCTGAGATTCTTCGAGAAAAATTATATGAGATGGGAAAACGAGGGGTTCAGTATATTCCGTTTCGATCTCGAAAACAGGCTGTTGTGGAAAGGTATGGAGGTGAGCCTCGATTCCGGGAGCGAAGTGGTGACCGGATCGCTTGAGGGCCTGACGGACGAGGGTTTTGTCAGAATATCATCGGACGGGAGGGAGAGGATCTTCAGTTCCGGGGACCTCACCCTTACAGGTCGCGCGGATAGTAGCGGGAACGGAGGGTAACAGGGATATGACAGATGTCATGAAAACTTCAGTACTCGTGATGGACAGGGGAAACGGGTCCCTCAAGGCAGCCCTGTTCCAGAATGGGAATATCGTGTCGAGATGGCGCGACGACCCGGAAGATAAGATCCTGGAATCAGTAATGAGTCGAGGATGTGACCCGAAAGATATCATCGTTGCTTACTCAAGTGTTGTGTCTGAATGGGTGGTTGGGATGGAGAAGTCGGTCGAAGAGGCCGGTATTCGGAATCTTCTCAGGGCAGGACATGATATCGATCTTCCTTTCAGGCTGCTCGTGGATAATCCCGGCAGCCTCGGTCCGGACAGGATCTGTGCCGCGTGTGGAGCATCAGCACGTGGAATGGATGAGGCTGTCATCATCGACGGGGGAACAGCTGTCACAGTAGATCTTTTGACCGCCGAAGGATTTCATGGCGGTTCCATCTTTCCTTGTTTCGGGCTTGCCGCCGGAGCACTTTCGGGTGGGACAGCCGCTCTTTCGCCGGTCGAAGTCGTGCGAAACCCCGGCAGGCCTCCCGGCCGCTCGACTGTAGAAGCGATCGAGAGAGGTGTATTTCATGGGGTGAGAGGGGGAGTGAGGGAGATCCTTGACGTGACCCGGCTGTATGTCGCCAGGCCGGTCCCTGTCCTTCTGACGGGCGGAGCGGCGGGATTACTGCTGGATGCTCTCGATGGTGATATCATCCACGCTCCTGATCTTGTTCTGGAAGGTCTATATCATCTCTCATCTCTTGCATACCCGTCGAAATGATCTTTCAGCCAAGAAAAGTCAAAAACCTGATACTTTCCACTTGAATTTTTATCCTGCTTCAAATATATTAACTCGCCTGTGTCTGGCACTCCGACACGTAGAGTGCTAACTGGCATTAAACACTGGGTATTAAAGGTATTTAACAATAGGAGAAGGGGGTAGAAATGAAGATCATGCCGCTGGCTGACCGGGTGCTTGTAAAGCCGATGGATGCTGTCGAAGTGAAGAAGAGCGGAATCATCATTCCGGATACTGCAAAGGAAAAACCTCAGGAAGGTAAAGTCATAGCGGTAGGCAAGGGCCGCCGGAACGATACTACCGGAGAGAGGATCGCTCTTGAGGTCAAGAAGGGCGACAAGGTCCTTTACGGGAAATATTCAGGAACAGAGATCACGGTTGATGACGCGGAGTATCTTATCCTCAGGGAAAGCGATATTCTGGCTGTTATATAAGCCTGCATAAAGGAGAAAAATTCAATGGCAAAGCAGTTGAAATTCGATACAGATGCCAGGGATCGCCTTAAAGCGGGCGTAGATCAGCTTGCCAACGCGGTCAAGGTGACTATCGGCCCCAGGGGCAGAAACGTAATCCTGGACAAAAAATTCGGTTCACCGACGATTACAAACGACGGTGTGACTATCGCCAAAGAGATCGAGCTGAAGGACCCATGGGAGAACATGGGTGCCCAGATGGTCAAGGAAGTAGCTACCAAGACCCAGGACGTAGCCGGTGACGGTACGACCACCGCTACGATCCTCGCCCAGGCCATCATCACCGAGGGTCTGAAAAACGTCACGGCCGGCGCCAACCCGATGTTCATCAAGAAGGGCATCCACAAGGCCGTCGAGGCTGCCGTAGGTTATATCAAGAAACGTTCGAAGCCTGTCCGCAAGCGTGAAGAGATCGCGGCAGTGGCCACTATCTCGGCGAACAACGACGAAGAGATAGGTGAGCTTATAGCCGAGGCCATGGAGAAGGTCGGCAAGGATGGAGTCATCACTGTCGAGGAAGCCAAGAGCATGGATACCGATCTGAGCGTAGTAGAAGGCATGCAGTTCGATCGAGGTTATCTCAGTCCCTATTTCGTGACCGACGCCGAGCGCATGGAAACGGTTGTAGAAAATGGATTTATCCTCATCTACGACAAGAAGATATC
>JAGLYV010000055.1 GCA_023131975.1 Candidatus Krumholzibacteriia bacterium
TCCCACACCGGAGTCGATTCGAAATTGATGTTCGCGACTATTTTCGAAGGATCGATCGTGCCCGCGAAGTATAGCGAACCCAGCAGCCCCGCCTCTTCGGCCTCACAGGCAAGGACTATCACCGAGTATTTAAGTTCGTCCTGGTGCTTTTTCAGATGTTTGGCGGTGATCATCATCGAGGCAACGGCCGAACCGTTGTCGATGGCGCCGTTGAATATCTGGTCCCCCTCGAGTGAAGGGTTTCGGCCGAGGTGGTCGATGTGGGCGCTCAACAGGATCGCCTTGTCTTTGAGTTCAGGATCGCTGCCGGGGATATACCCGACGACATTTCTCGTAGTGAAACTTCGGAAATCATTTGTGCCTTCTATTTTCACCTGAAACCCGAGGTCGACCGGCCTAAAGTTGCGATTCTCCGATTTCTCATACAGATCTCCGAACGATATGTCCATCGAATCGAATATCTCTATCAGTTTCTCCTCGCGGATCCACCCCCTGAAAAGAAGATCGTTATCCAGGGCCGAATCGAGATAGAGCTCCTCGCCTCCCCAGGAGTTTCTGACGACATGCCATCCGTACCCGGCAGAATCTGTAGTATGGACCAGGAGAATCCCTTTCGCTCCGCGCCTTGCCGCTTCCTCGATCTTGTATGTCCACCTGCCGTAATATGTGAGGTCGTTACCTTCGAACAGGTTGGGATCCGTGTGTACCAGCTCACTGGTCCCCTGAGAATCAATGACATGGCGGTTCCGTCCCGGCTCGTTCACTCTCACGATGACGATCTTGCCCGCGACATCGACATCCTTGTAATCGTCCCATGACCAGGCGTCCGACTTTATTCCGAAACCGGCGAAGACGGCATCACCGGTCAGCGAGAACTCCTTTTCCTCGCGGACGTAGCTTCCGACGATATCTTCCAGGTAGACGAGGTCTATGCCTTTCGCTTCGACCGACAGACTCTGCGTTGAAAAACCGTTCAGGGTGAATTGCTGGTAATAACTCTGCCCGGGGCCCGTCCCATCAGGCGAAGAATCTGCCATTTTCAAATTGTAATATCCCGCGTCCGTAAGGGGAGCGATGTCGAGCAGCTGAAACAGGCTCTGGATATACTCTTCTGCCAGTTCTCCGCCTCTCGTTCCGGGCGCACGACCTTCGAGCAGATCACTACCAAGGAACTCTATGATACTTCTGATCTCGCTTTTCGTTATGGTATCAAACTTATCCGACGAACTGAGTCTGACCGGTAAAAGAAGGGGGATTATCAGGAAAATTGACAGTATCAGCTTGTTCATGTCGTCATCCTTTCAACTCCGGGCCATTCGTTTCATCAGATAAACATTCCTCAGTCTCGCCTTCGACCGCCATCAGATCACCGAAATACAGACAATACAACTCGAGATTATCGTTTATATAGAGTTTCTGGAATTCATGCGGAGGAAGGCCTGTGAGTTCGGCCCGGTCTATATATGGAGGGAGGATCAGGACTATGTTCGGAGTGATCTCCAGAACCCTCTCCAGCAATCGATCTGCCGGAGGCCTGGTATTCGAATCTTTGAACCGGTATACGTGATCTTTTCCTGTGACCGCCCAGTCGGGATCGAGAAAAGCCGCGTCAATCCCGAGGCCAGGTGGCAAAATGGTCTCGTCAAGCGCGCTGCCCCGAATAAAAGTCACTTTATCAGTCAGGCCAGCCGCCTCGATATTACCGGTAGCGGCCTGATGATGGTACGGATCGATATCTATCGTCACGACATGCTTCGCTTCACGCGCCAGAGCGATCGTGGAAAATCCGCCTCCGGTACATGTCTCCAGAACAGTCTTTCCCCTGAAACGCACCGCTACCTTCTCGGCAAAGTGGCAATCGATGCCCATAAGGTATAGATTATCATCGACGATGAAATCTCCGCCTAATTTATGCCTGATTCGCTCGGGATCCATAATATGCCCACCACATGCTTAAGTATCTATCAGGTATCTCGAATCATGGATTACTTCATGGCCGTACCCTGTTGTTCGAATATTTTGTTATCAAATGGT
>JAGLYV010000056.1 GCA_023131975.1 Candidatus Krumholzibacteriia bacterium
GATCGACTTCCTGTATGATCGACCAGTTCGGTATCATGACAATGTGGTCGTCAGGTACCCGCCTGGCTACCCAGAGGGCTCCGAGTGTGCCGCTATCGCGCGTCCAGCCGGGGCCGATACTGAAGAGCTCCAGCACCCATGCTTCATTGGGATCGGCTATTGCCAGCGTCTCCGATGCGGGCCCGCATGAAGGAAGAAAACCGTACTCCTCGACGAGCGAGGTTATCAGTTTTACGGCATCGATAGCCGTTTTACATCTTTGAAGCGCAAAGATCATCGCCTGTTCGACTGTGATTATCTGCTCGCCCTCTCCCTTATCGAGACCGAGCTCTTCGCGCTGGCTTGTCGTGCTTTCGCCTATTGCCAACTGGTACTCGTTTATATGTGAATAACCCGAATGGAAATAGGCGAATGTCTTCGCGACCTGCGGGATATGGCCTATCACTTCCCACTCACCGTGCGCTATCGCGGGGTCCTGCAGACCCCAGTAGACAGGAGCCATGCTCCCTTTTTTGAATTTCATCGCGGGAACATATACAAGCCGCGAGTTGTCGCAGGCATCGGTATGCGAGCTGATCACCGACCCATCGACAGTAGCCTCTTTGCCCGCCACGACGATGGTGCAGCCGAACGCGTATGACGAAAAACCGGATACCAGCAAGATGACAAAACAGATGAATGCGATTCTGACGGGGTTGTTCATTAAGACTTCTCCTTAATCCTGATCGGGTTGTTTATCATGAGGGTCGATTGTACGGAATGGCGGGTGCCTGGACAAGCCCGATTATCTACGGACGATGTAGTTGAAATGGTCGAAATATTTTCGCCAGAGGGTTTCCGAGGAAGAATACACGTTTGAACCATAAAAATAATCGACGAGCGCCTCGCGGACACGGGCTAATTCCTTCAGCGTGGGAAACGAATCCGCAGCGTCCAGACTGAGATCGAGAAGCTCCAGAGATCTCGCCGCAGCTTTGAGGCAGTATTCGGTATTGCCCTTGTTCCGCCAGTTTAAAGCCCGGCTGACCTCGCTGCCGATATTGGCCATCTGCATCGAAACGGACATTTCTTTCCACCTGCCTGCCGCGAGATCTTTATGCTGAATGTTCATTTTCGCATTATCCATTTATCAGCCAGCCCTGATTATCCACTTATCGACAAGCTCGACGATCATCCTGCGAATTTCCCCATCCTCCACTCCCCGGCTCATATTCCCCTGTGAAGGACGCATGTTTATCATCGAATCGAATTCGAGAAAATCATCGCCTTCCAGCGAGGGATAAAAATTGATTCCCCAGAGATCACTCTGGGCGGAACCGTTCTCGAGAAGCAGCGCTTCCAGGTCGGAATGCATTTCCGCGTCTATAGCAACCAGACCGAGACGAACGTCGACGACAGCCTTGACCATTTCACCGAACATTTCGGCAGCGATCTTTATCAACTCATCTGTCGTTACAGGTTTTTCCAGTATCTGCATCCCGTCTCCCTGTCCTGATGACCCGCAAGCGTACATAATCTGTTTCTTTCATGTGATAATAAAGGTTCGAACCTGTCATTGGAAGTTAATTTCTGTCTCAACAGGACTGGAGATCCTGAAAGGCTGGAAGGTCTGAGACAGACCATACCTCTCCTGTACACATCAACGAAGCAGGACCAGTTTCTTCATCACCGAGCGTTTGCCACAGGTCAGGCGATAGAGATAGACACCACTCGATACGGGGCGTCCCGAATCATCGAGGCCATCCCAGTACTCTTCGTAGGATCCCGCTTCTCGCCATTCGTCGACCATACTCCTGACGAATCTTCCTGCGACATCGTAGATCCTCAGATAGACACGGCTGTCCCGGACGAAGCTGAAAGCGATCGTTGTCCGGGGATTGAAAGGATTGGGATACGCCGTGGCCCAAAACCCCGGTTCGGGCGTTTCGTTTTCCGGATCCTCCTCTTCTATCCCCAGATCGAAGACTGAGTTTACAATCAGATGCCAGAAGGCCATCGCTTTATATTCGCAGTTGAGAAAAGACGCGTGCTCAGCGTCGTTGCCATAAAGATCCGGATGCAGATAAGGTACTTCGACATCGTTGTAGATATACGTAGCACGCTCCCCGCCGTACCAGGATTCGATATCAGCAAAATCGTAGAGCAACTTCCCGTTGATGAGACAGTAGTTGCGGATCTTGAGGTTGCAGATGTACCTGTTGAACCCGTACCCGTCCTGCGACTCGGCCGTTCCGGTGGCATAGACGAATGTGATCCAGGGGTATTCACTTTCCAGGCTGCCCATATCAACGAGATATTGATCGACCTCATCCAGAGTGTAGCTGTTCAGATGATCACACCAGCAGAATAATACCAGATTGATCTTCGGTTCGGCAGCAAGGACGGCGCGTATCGAGTCAGCCCCACCTTCGGGCCAGAAACTATACGGAATGGTCTCCGCGTTGTACAGGCACAACGCGCCAGGTTCATCGCAGAGAAAGTCGAAGCCGAGACATACCGAGAAATCCTCGTCCTCTATCCTCGTAAGTCCTACGCTGATCTGCCTGCCATGTGAAAGACGGACGAACAGCACCCTGACGCTGTCTCGCGCCGCGTGGACAAGACTGATGTCCAGGAATAGATCCGTGTGACGGTGATCGAACAGTGTTTCGGTACCAAAGACCGAAGTCACCCCGTTCAATGACAAGGCAGCAATAAGGATCATTAGAAACAGTCTCAGCTTTTTCATCAACCTTTCCTTCATCCATTGAGAGTGAGCTTTATTATACCAGTCAAATTCCTAATTATGTTCCTGGATCGTCTTCAGCACGTCGGACAGTACCTTGAGAACCAGTTTGTCCTTATTACGGCCTGTGGCCTTTTTGCTGGCGATGATCCGCTCGAGTTTCAGGGCGAGGACTTTTATGCGGCCAATAGGTATCCTGATAGTATTCTCGCATTCATCTTCGTAATCCCCAAGTCCGTGCATATGCATAACGATGTCGAACAATTCAACACCCTCTCCTGCGAACATCGGGGGATTCCCCGCTATTGGCAGGATGTAGCTGCCTCTGACTTTTTTAAGAGCCTTTTTAATGCCCGGGTCGGCCAGATCATGGAACCACAGATCTATATCCTGCGTTACGACCGGAGCCCCCTGTAGTGCCGCAGCGGAAAGCCCGACGATCATAAATCTGACCTTCTGGCGAACAAGTTCTTTCAGAAATTCAGCTTCCCGGTCACCGAAAATTAAAGGATCTACCACGGCGTAGCGCCCTCCTTAAACGGTCTATGGGCCTTTCATCGAGCAAGAGCAGTGTATGCCTGACATTATCACGTTCGGTATCGCTGTGCTTTTCAAGAATCCTCTCTGTCTCGGCGAGCAGGTTCTTCATCCGGGCGGTCGGAGTAAAAGATTCATCGAGCAATTTCGAGACTGAGACTCCGAGCTGATCCGCAATGCGAACCAGGGACCGTGGGACCACTGTCTTCTTTCGCGCCAGCGAGTAAAACGCGTTTCGGCTTACCCCCGCATCCTTCAGCATCTTTCCGATGCTCGTATCCTGCTGCCTGCACAGCGATTCAATCCTGGTCAATGATAGCTTCATGCTCTTAATGTACCATATTTTGGTACATTTGTCAACTTCCAAGGGCAAAAAATTTTCCATACCGTTTTTCGAAAAGAATTATCACAGCCCGGGAACGAAAATTGCATTTGTCCCTGTAGCACAATCTACAGGAGGCGTATTATGTTTAGAAAGTTCAGTTGGATCGTATTGATTTTTCTTTTGTTTGCTGTGGTTGATCAAGGCTGCTCGGGTGATTCCGGTTCGTCGAATCCCGCTGGTCCCGGAGACGGCGACGATAGCGGGTGGTCTACCCAGCTGGTCAAAAGCGGTAACTATGCAAATGGTGAAATCAACGTCACGGTCGATACGGAGCAAAAGCTCTACGTAAGCGCATATGAAAGCAGTGTCGGGCTCCAATACGTCACAAACAAATCCGGAAGCTGGATTTCCACGCTTGTCGCCGAGGAAGAAGCGGACAACGCGGGAGCTCAGAACGATATCGCCGTTGATAGCAGCGGCAAGGTCCATATAGTGTATTCCGGTTACAATGGTATAGCTTACACGACTGATGAATCGGGAAGCTGGAATAGCGAGGACATGTGGCCCGACTACACCGGATCATGCTCTATAGTGTCTGACAGCGACGGAAACCTTCACTCGGCGTTTGATGACTGCTACAACTGGGACATCCGGTACGCCTACAAGCCTGCCGGCGGAGCCTGGGGAACAAAAGTTTTCCTCGCGGACCAATGGACAGGTTCCGACTGCGATATAGATATCGACAGTTCCGATAATCCCCATGTTATATTCAATTTTTCGGGGCACTACAACCTGCGCTACGCGCTTTTCAACAGCTCATGGAACGTATCTACAATCGAGGGGACCGATTCCTACCCCTATGAACCAGACACCGGCTGGACACCGGCCATCGCGGTCAACAAAAGCACAGATGCGGTAAACATAGCTTACTGGAACCGCTCGGACAGCCTGGTACAGTTCTCGACCGGCGCAGTGAATTCCGCGATCACGCTGAAAGACGGCGTTGCGGGATGGGCAAGACCATGCATAGCGTTGGACAACGAGGGATATGCCCATGTATTTTTCGCCGAAGATGTGGTAAATACTCTCAATTACCTGAATTATGCCACCAACAGAAGCGGTTCCTGGGTCAATACGGTTCTTTCGATAGTAGTCGGAGGAAATGAACTCGCGGTCACGATAGATGCTGGAAACAAGATCCATGTCCTCTACACGAACTATACGTATCTGAACCTGTACCATGCGAGCTTTCAGCTATAGGAGGAATCCGGATTTTCCGGACATTTTTGTCAGATTGTGTTGAATAAAAAAGTACACCGCCGGGGAATCGAACCCTGAACCTACTGATTAAGAGT
>JAGLYV010000057.1 GCA_023131975.1 Candidatus Krumholzibacteriia bacterium
GCCGGGCATGAAACGGAAGGAAAGATATGGAGAGACTTGGCAGAATGGCAACGACCGTCGTCGTGCTGCTGGTGCTGGGCGGGATATTTGTCTCGGCCACATTGCAGGCGGCTGGCGCGGACGGGCCAAAGTTCTTTGTCAGGGATAACCAGGTGGATCTCGGGGAGTATTTCGAAGGTGTCGACATCGCCTACGAATTCACCGTGAGAAACAATGGGGTAGGTGAGCTTCACATCAATAACGTGAAGCCTGGCTGAGGCTGCTCAGTGGCCGACTTTGACAAGGTCATCCTTCCCGGGATGGAAGGAAAAATAGGAATCAAGATAGTAGGGTTCAAGATACACCCAGGGCGGTTCACCAAAGCGTTCACCGTTACGACGAACGATCCCGAAAGCCCGAAAGTCATTCTTAAGGTCACCGGTATCGTGAAAAAGGTCTTCGACTTTACCAAGAGCCTGTCGCTCTCTGGTTTTGCGAACGAAGAACTCAAGATAGAGACCGTGATCACCAACAAGTTGCAGAATCCCATCCAGATCACCGGGTGGCACTGGAACAAGACGAGCAGGGATTATGATTTTCTCACTGAGCATATCGGTGTGAAGCTCGAGGCTATTGAGGGCGGAAGACAGTATCGGCTCGAGACCTGGACGCGGGATATGGTGCCTTTCGGGCAGTATACGGGAGATATTATCCTGGAAACGGATTTCGCCGATCTGCCGGAGAAAAAATTCCCGTTCAGGATGGTCATCACTCCCGATGTGCAGGTGCATCCGAATACGATCATAATGAGAGAGATGTGGATGCAGGAAGGCGCGACGAAGAGTTTCGAAAAGGTCGTATCGATCATCGCGGCAAGGGGAGATTCCCTGAAGGTCCTTGACGTCATTCCCAGCAGGGATGATATCACCGTGAACCTCAGGGAAGTCAGGCCCGGAAAGGCGTTCAGCTGCAAGATCAGCCTGCGCCCGCCGGCGGAATCCGGGAAATACAAGGGCTCGATCAAATTTATCACCAACTATCCGGGGTATGAAGAGATCGTAGCCCAGATCCGTGGTACGGTCAGGGTCAGTAGTCAGAAAAAATAATCGGGAAAAGCTCTGGGGGGGACTTTTCCTTTGAGATTAACGGAAAGGGGCGTGCCGGTGATCTGGCATGCCCCGTTTTGAAAGGAATGGCATGAAAAGATACTTAGTAATGATCCTTGTCGCCTGTTTCGTTCTTCCCGCGATGATCTCAGCGCAGGAAGTCGACAAGGCCCGCGAGGAATTCAATGGAATAATGAAATCGCTCGAGGCGAAGAAGGCTTCTACTCCGATGCCTGAGTTGATCGATATGGCTGAAAGAGAGATGCTCGCGTTTCTGGAGAAACATCCGGGGAGCGAAGCGGCTGGAAGCGCGCATTTGATGCTGGGCCAGATATATACCAGCATTAACAGATTCGAGGATGCCGAGAAACACCTGCTCCTGTATTTCAAGAGCGATATACCTAAAAACCCGAACGATCTGGGCATGGCGAGAGTCACCATGGGAAATCTCTATGTCTCGATGACGAGATTCGACGATGCGGAAAAGGTCTTCCGCGAAGCGGCAGAAGATCCCGGTTCTGACCCGAGGATAAAGCAGATGGCTCAGTCCATGGTCGACAGGATGAGCATCATGAAGAGTCTGGTTGTCGGCAAGGTTCCCGAGGATTTCAGCACGAATGCTACAGATGGAAAGCCGATCAGCCTTACCCAGTATCGTGGGAAAGTCGTGCTGGTGGATTTCTGGGCGACCTGGTGCGCGCCTTGCATTGCGGAGATGCCGCATGTAAAAAAGGTGTATGAGAAATACAATCCGAAGGGGTTTGAGATCATCGGTATCTCCATGGACGACAGCAAAGTAAAACTCGACGAATATATAAAAAACGAATCGATAAAATGGCGCCAGGTATTCGATGGGAAGGGCTGGAAGTCCGAGCTCGGCCAGAAATATGCCATCGCCTCGATCCCTACGACCTTTCTTCTCGACCGCGAAGGGGTAATAAGATACAAGAACCTGCGTGGCGACGATCTGGAAAAAGCCGTAAAAGAGCTGACCGGCAAATAAAATGAGCATATCCGGAGTTTCACCATTGGGGGGACTCCGGATACCGCGAATTCGCGGATCCACGTGAAATTCACCGCAGAACAAAGGTTAAGCCCCGAATAATATTAGTTAAGGGCTGAATTATTTTATTGACTTTCCCATAAAAAATGTACTATTACTTAAAAGTTGTGTGGTAGTTTTGCGACTTTTTTTGCGATTTGAAGGCAGGAATCTGGATGGATTACAGGAAAAGCAGCGATATACTCAAGGCTGTTGCGCATCCCGCCAGGATGGAGATCATCGATCGTCTCCAGAGGAACGGTTGCAATGTCTCCCTGATACAGAAGAAGCTAGAACTCCCGCAATCGACTATATCCCAACACCTTAAGATTTTGAAAAATGCCGGGATCATTTCGAGTCGACGAGATGGCACGAGGGTGTGTTACAAGATAGAGATCCCTGAAATCCGTCGTATCATCAGAATGCTGAAGAAGGTATGACCTGTTTTTGTTTGGAAAGACACATCGTATTATCTGAATAGTCTGATAAGGAAATATGCAGGTAATGGGATATATTGATAAGGAAATTCGATTTACGGGTGTTTTGCCGGTTTTAGATGACTTTATGAGCTTGTGGAATGTTTTGAATGAAGATGAGTGACCTGAGAACCGAACAGAAGTAGAAGGAGGGTTTCAAATGGACGTTAATGTCGACAGGAATCTGGATTGCAAGGGACTATCCTGCCCGATGCCTATGCTCAAGCTTGCCAAGGAGATGAAGGGTATGGATGGAGGACAGGTGCTGGAAATGGTCGGTACCGACCCCGGATCAAAAGGCGATGTCCCCGGCTGGTGTGAGAAAACAGGAAACGAAC
The DNA here is from genome assembly GCA_023131975.1 of Candidatus Krumholzibacteriia bacterium. Lineage (GTDB taxonomy): Bacteria > Krumholzibacteriota > Krumholzibacteriia > Krumholzibacteriales > Krumholzibacteriaceae > JAGLYV01. The sequence goes on from JAGLYV010000057.1 coordinate 2,942, forward strand.
TTCTGGGCGTCGAAGAAGATGCGGGCATTTTCAAGTTCTATATCCGCAAGGGTTGATTAAAGCAGGGATAACGAGATGCATGGTAAGAGAGCAGATAATGAAGGAGAATTAAATGGGAGACCCTAAAAATGGTGCCTGGCGCCAGTTGTGGGCTACATTCTTCGGCAAGACCTGGCCGGTGTGGGCAGGCGGGATCATTCTGGCTTTTCTGAACGTATGCCTTTTTCTGGCAAAATCCCCATGGGGCGGTACTGGTACTTATATAAGCTGGGGAGAGAATATCTACCAGGCTATAGGGCTTTTCGGTATTGAGCACGTAAAACCGGTCCTTGCGCATTCCTATGGCCTTCTGGGCCTGATGACCCTTCTGGGCGCCTTCGCGGGAGCCCTGTTCGGCAGGGAATTCGCGATCAGGATCCCGCCCATGGGCGAGATGTTCAAGGGTCTCATCGGTGGAGTGCTGATGGCGCTTGGAGCCACTCTCGGTATAGGGTGTACGATCGGCGGGTTCCTGAGTGGATGGGCCGCTCTTTCGGGCGGAGGGATCATCCTCGCGGTAGGATTCATGATCGGTACGTACTTTGCCCTGAAGTATCTCATCTGGGAAATGGAAGCACTTCCGAAAATGAGTATGGGAAAGACCTACACCTTCCTCGCTGCTAAAGGCGCGGGAGGCGTGTGGCAGCCGATTCTCGGCACTATTCTGACAATCGTTCTCCTGGTCGCCTTTTCCATGCGTTTCCGTACCGACAACGGCATGGCGATGTTCGCCATTCTCGGCCTGGTGATAGGGATCGTCCTTCAGCGATCCAGATTCTGCCTCGTCAGGGCATTTCGTGAGCCATTCATGACCGGTGAGTCAGAAGCGCCGGTCGGTGTGATGGCCGCCCTTATCGTCGGCATCATCGGTTTTACCGTAATCAAATATATGGGTGTCGGGACATCGACACCGGGAGCCGCAAGGGCGCTGGCTATGACCTGGGTATATCCCCATTTCTGGCTCAGGGCCATCATCGGTGGTGTGGTCTTCGGACTGGGCATGACCGTGGCTGGTGGATGTGCCGTAGGGACCCTGTGGAGAGCCGGAGAGGGCCATGTCAAGCTCTGGTTTGCCGCAATAGGGTTTATGCTGTTTGCTCCCATTTCGAAAAAGTTCATCGTCCCGGGCTTTGCGAATATGCTGCCCGAATGGGCGAAGCAGAAGATGTTTCTGCCCGACCGTTTCGGTTATGGAGGGGCAGTCCTGATTTTCTTTGTGATCATAGTACTCTGGTACGGCTTCGTTAAATGGAACGAACGTACCGGTAAGTTTACCGCCATATAAGGAGAGGTGAAGAATGAAGTTATTATTGACGATCATGATTGCCGCTCTTGCGACGGGCCTTCTGGGATGCGGCGGAGCCGGTGTCGATGGCAGGGCCCCGCATCTTTACGATGACGCCAAGCAGATGGTCCGCGAGGCAAAGACGGGAATCGAACAGATGGATATCGAGGAATTCAAGGTGAAGATGGACAGCGATGACACCTTTTTCCTGATAGATGTCCGCGAATCCGACGAATATTACGAAGACTGTATTCCCGGGGCCGTGAATATCCCGAGGGGAGTCCTTGAATTCAATATCGCGGACGCGAAATTCTGGGATTCCGAGGGGTTCTTCGCGCCGGAGAAGACAGACGAGATAATCATCTATGGATACAAGGTGGAAAGAGGTCCGCTGGCGGCGGAGACGCTGGTCAAGCTGGGCTATACGAACGTAAAAGATCTTTATGGTGGTTGGGTAGTGTGGGACCAGGGTCCTGAAGCCCTCGACGTGGAAGAAGAAGTGGTCGAAGAAGGCGGATGCGGGGGTTGATAGAGGCTGAGAAGTTTTTTGTGATTAATAAACGTTGAAGCAGGAAGGCACAGGATTCAAGCTCGAAGGAGGTACCCCTGACCCCGGGTGCGAACAGGAAAGAAGAGAATGGCACTATTGATTTCCTGTTTGCCACAACGAATTAAGCAGGATTAAGGCACTGAAAAGAGAGAGGCAACGAAGTATGTTTGGAAAAGTAAGACATTTTCTGTTCCTGATGGTCGTACTGGCCGTCTTCGTGACAGGCTGTAGCGAGGATACGACACTGCCAGTGGATTCCGGATCGATACTGAGGGATTATATGGCCTCAGAGAACCTCGATCTGGATGATATGCTGATAGAGTGGATCATCGCGGCATCCAGCGTTTATCCCAATCAGGATAATTACTATATCATGGATCTAAGATCGGCGGAGGATTTTTCACTTGGGCGTATTGAGAATTCGGTCAACACCACGCTCGGTACGGTTGTCGCGGATGCCGCGGCCAACACGCAGGAAAAGCCGATACTGCTGGTATGTTATACCGGGCAGAGCGCCAGTCACGCGCTGGTAGCGCTTCGACTCAGCGATTACCCTGACTGCCAGGTGCTGAAGTTCGGATTCAGCTCCTGGACCGGCGACTTCGACAAATGGACGGCGAATACCGCTAATATCGGTACGGGACATGAGAACTGGTCGACAGATGCTACCGCAGCGCTGGTAGAATACGAAAATCCTCCGATCACCGCGACCGCGACTTCCGGTTCGGGGATCCTCGCCGAGCGTGTAGCGGCGATGACCGCTGGTGGGTTCAAGGGCATACCGGCAGCTACCGTGCTTGCGGCTCCTGGAGATTACTTCATCAACAACTACTGGGCCGAGGCCGACGTGACGACATACGGTCACATAGCCGGCGCATACAGGATAAACCCCCTGACCATAGAGGGCGCAGAGTTCCTGAACTACGATCCCGAGGCGACAGTCGTTACCTATTGCTGGACAGGCCAGACTTCTTCGGTCATCACGGCATACCTGAACGTCCTTGGATACAACGCGATCAGCCTGAAGTTCGGCGTGAACGCGATGATTTTCGATGCGCTTACGGGTCACTTCTGGCCTGGATCGGCAAATTACCCGATCGTATCGGACAGCTAATGGTTATGGCAAGTCCGGGAGTGAATGACTCCCGGGGCTTTTTTACAAGATAGATCGGAAAAGGGAAATCGGGCTCCGGCCCGGCTTCCCACCAAAAAAAGGAGAAACGATGCGTAATCTGATGTTCATGTTGCTGGTAGTCATGCTGGCGATTCCGATGTCCCTGCAGGCGCAGGGATGCCTCTCGGGTGGATCGGACGAGGGCGTAAATATTGTAGGATTCATTCAGCCGCAGATCAATTTCTTTCCCCGCCCCGACGCGGATGATCAGGAACTCACATTCAGTTTCAACAGGGCCAGGATCGGCGCTGTCGGAAACGTTCCTTACGATATCAGTTACTATGTCATGATGGAATTCGGCCCGATGAAGGATGGTACTCCCTACCTTCTGGACGCGTTTATCACATATACGCGTTTCGGAGAAAAGGCAAAGATCTCCTTCGGTCAGTTCAAGCAGCCGTTCGGCCTGGAGAGAAACACCTCCTGCTCCGCGCTGCACACCGTAGCCAGATCGATGGTCACCGAGAATCTCGCGATGGACAGAGATATGGGTGTCATGCTCCTCGGTGAGCTTGGCGGCAAATTCAAGTACAGCGTGGCAGTGATGAACGGTGTCGGCCTGAACAAGGAAGACGAGAACAAGGGCAAGGACTTTGTCGGACGCGCGACTTATTCACCTTGTGACATGGTCACCCTGGGAACCGGATTCAAGTTCGGTAACGCCCAGCCGACCGTGGTGGATGCTGACGACGACAAGTTTACCCGTTTCGGCATGGATTTCACCGTCGACTACAAGAACCTCATGGTTCAGGGCGAGTACATCTATGGCAAGGACGAAGGATCGTACACGACCGGAAGCTCATGCGAGCCCCCTATCGTGACCCATCTCGGCACGGTCGAGAGGCAGGGTCTTCATCTTACTGCCCTGTACAAAACGAAGTGGAACTTCCAGCCCGTGATCAAGTATGAGCTTTACGATCCGGACAAGGAATTCGAAGAGGATATCATGCATATCCACACAATAGGCTTTAACTACTTCATCAACGAGTGGACGAGGATCCAGGTCAATTATCAGCGTGCTATCGAAGAGAAGGTGCCCGCTGACGATAACGACGCGTTCTTTATCCAGATGCAGGTGAAGTTCATGTAATGACGCCCTTGTCTGACGACAAAGGCTGTCAACGAAGGAGGCGACATGAAAAAGAACCTGACGATCATCGCGGCGATAGTCCTGGCGATGCTGTTTTCCCAGGGGATCAACGCGCAGGTCATCTCTGTCAAGGAACTGGCCGAACTTATGGACGGTGGAGATGTAGTCATAGTCTCGGCGAGAAAATCGGCAGACTACGCTAAAGTCCATCTTCCCGGGGCGATCAATATCTGGCACAAGGACCTGTACCAGGATGGGGACATCCCGGCCGTCTGCAAAAAGTCGGATGAGATAGCCGCGTATCTCGGCACCAGGGGGATAAGCGCCGACAAGACCGTTGTCATTTATGACAGCGGCAAGAGCAGATTCGCGGGAAGACTCTACTGGATCCTGAAATGTGCGGGCTGCAAGGATGTCAGGATCCTTGACGGGCACATGAAGATGTGGCGCAAGGGCCGCAAGAAAGTGACGAAGACGGCTACCGAGATCGCTGCGGTCGAATTCGGCGGCACGGCAGACAAATCGATCTGCATCCCCATGGCAGACGTAAAGGCATCCCTCGGGCAGGACGGAGTAATGCTCGTCGACGTCAGGGATCCCGAAGAATATGCCGGCGAGAAGGGCATTACCGAGCGTAAGGGACATCTTCCTGGAGCGGTCAGGTTCGATTTCGACAGTATCCTTAATGCTGACGGAACGGTAAAGGACAAGGCCGAGCTTCAGGCTGTATTCACGGCGGCTGGCATTGTCTCCGACAAGCAGATCATCCTCTACTGCGACACGAGCGTAAGAGCGGGAATGATCTTTATGGTCCTTAACGCTATTCTGGAATATCCGAACGTAAGGGTATACGACGGTGCCATGTCAGAATGGGCAGTCGACCCGGCAAATCCTCTCGACAAGGGGTAAGACCGGTTCTGAAAGGAGTTTTCGTATGAGCAAGATGGCAATGACCATAAACGGCGCGAAGGCGGACAACATTTTTCCGGCGATTACGCTGGCGGTGTCCGCAGCAGCTACCGGCGATGAAGTGATCATCTATTTCACGCCTGGTGGAGCTCCGATCCTTGTCAAAGGAGCGATGGAAAAGCTGAATGAAGAGACGGAGAACATGCCGGATCTCATGGAGATGATGGAAGGGCTGAAAATGCTGGGCGCGCGGCTTCTCATGTGTGAGCTGGCATTGGAGGCATGTGGTATCAAGGAAGAAGACCTTATAGAGGACGTAGAAGTAGTAGGCGCGACGACATTTGTCGGAGCGGCAGATGGTGCCGGACTGACATTCTCGTTCTAGACACGATTGAAAGAGAGGAGAAAATCATGGCTGTAGTACAGTTGGACGCGATGGGGTTGAAGTGCCCCCAGCCGATACTCAAGGTAATGGCTTTGATCCCGACACTGACCGGAGGCGAGATCCTCGAAGTAACGGCGGATTGCCCTTCGTTCCCTACGGATATCAAGGCATGGGCCGAGAAGACGGGCAAGCCCCTTCTCATGTGTTCGAGTGATGGCACGGGCAAGCATACGGCACAGATACAGCTTTAGAGAGATCGGACAGGGGCGCTCCGAAAGCGGAGCCTGAGGCTTTGGTCTACGGGCGCCCCTTCCTCGTCATCGATTCTGGACAGGGAAGATGCAGGAGAAAATGGAAAATCAGGAATTGGATCAATTCAAACCGAAGATAGTCGGATTTCTGTGCAACTGGTGCACATATGCGGCAGCTGATCTCGCGGGTTCGTCGAAGATGGAGATCGACCCGGCGCTCACCGTCATCAGGGTGATGTGCTCGAGCAGGGTCGACCACAATCTCGTTTTGACGACTTTTTTCAGCGGCGCAGACGGCGTGTTGATTGCCGGATGTCATCCGGGCGATTGCCACTATGGAGCTGGCAATTATTACGCGAGACGCCGGTACGCTCTTCTGAAAAAGGTAATGGAGTCTCTTGGCCTCGAGTCTGAAAGGCTGAAATTGTCATGGATCTCCGCCGCCGAGGGCAACCGTTACGCGGAAGTAGTAAACAGTTTTTCAGAGAAGATCAGGCAATTGGGCCCTAACCCGATCAACAAGATGTCAGGCTTATAGTAAAGGTTAAGCAAATATGAGTCATTCAGAAAACGTTCTGATAATCGGAGCCGGCCTGGCCGGGATGACAGCCGGCCTTGAGCTGGCACATGCCGGCAAGAAGGTCCACCTTGTCGAGCGGCTACCCCTGATCGGGGGCAAGGTCATCAAGGACGAAGAGAGTTTTCCCAATCTCGAATGTTCGACCTGCATGGTGGCGCCTGTACAGCAGGATGTGTTGCAGAACCCCAATATCGTGACCATGACTTACAGCAGTGTGGAAAAGATAGAGGGCGAAGCCGGTGCTTTCCATGTCACAATAAAGAAAAATGCCCGTTATGTCAGCATGACCGATTGCATAGGCTGCGGGATGTGTTACGAGCCCTGCCCCGTATCGCAGAAGAACGAATGGGAAGAGAACCTCGGTGATGTAAAAGCCATCTACGTTCCCTGCGCGGGGGCGCTTCCCAATGTGCCGGTCATAGACGCTCAGATCTGCCTGAAACTCACAGGGAAAGAGGAGTGCAGCGCCTGCGCCGATTCGTGCATGTTCGGAGCTATAAAACTCGACGATACCGACGAGATGGTGGAGATCGATGTCGGAGCGATCGTCATCGCGACCGGAGCCGGGAACTACGACGCGTCGAAACTGCCCCAACTCGGTTATGGGAAACTCCCGGGCGTCTATACGCCTTTCGAGTTTGAGAGACTGTTCGCGTCGAATGGCCCCACGCTGGGAGAATTGACCCTCCGTGACTCTGAAAAGAATCCGGAAAAAGTAGTGATCCTGCATTGTGTGGGGCGCGAGGAAGTCGGCTATTGTTCCAGTGTCTGCTGCATGTATTCGATGAAATTCGCACATTTTATAAAGAAGAAACTGCCGGACGCGAAAATATTCAATATTTATTCCGATGTCTGCGTCGTCGACAAGAACTATCAGAAATTTTTCAAAAAAGTAGAGGGGGCCGACACGAAAATGCTCTTCTCTCCCACGATAGACGGAGTAAAGGTATCGGGGAACGGCTCGGGGATGAAGGTTTCCTACCGTGGAGGCGATGGGGCCGATGAATCGCTGGACGCGGACATGGTGATACTGGCCACGGCTGTCGTACCCGATCCCGAAGTCGGGACTCTGGCGGAGATGGTGGGCCTCGAGCTTGATCGCCACGGTTTCTTCGCGGTGAAGGACGATGTCGCTGGTTCAGTTGAAACAACAAGAGAAGGACTGTTCGTCGCCGGAACTGCGGAAGGACCAAAGGACGTTCAGACGGCGGTCATCCAGGCGGAGGCGGTAGTCGGCAGGGTGATGTCATATCTTGGGAAGGTGACCGGATGAAAGCAAAAGTCGGAGTATATGTATGTGAATGTGGTCCGAACATCTCCGAGAAGGTAGATATCGACAAGATCCTGGAGACGTTACCCGGCCTCGAGGAATACAGGGAGATCGAACTGGTCGTGAAGAGGTTCGGCCTGCTCTGCTCCGGAGACGGAAAGACATTCCTGGAAGATGAGATCAATAATAACGGACTCACTCATCTTGTCCTGGGCGCCTGTTCGCCCCGGGATCATGACAAGACCTTTATCGGGGTCTGCAAGAAGACCAGCCTCAACCCGTTTTTATACAAGATAATCAATATACGCGAACACTGCGCCTGGATCATATCAGACAAAGACAAGGCTACGGAAAAGGCAATCACATATATCAGGGCCGGTATCAACAGGGTGTTGTTCCAGTCGGCCCTGCTGGAGAAAAAACTCGATATCAACCCGGACGTCCTTATCATCGGGGGTGGAATAGCCGGAATGGAAGCGGCGCTTTCTCTCGCGGCCAGGGACAGGACCGTCTACCTGGTCGAAAAAGACGACCATCTTGGCGGCAAGGCTGTCCTGTTGGGCGGGCTTCTTCCCCGGCAGGGTGGCGGTCCGGCGAAGATCAGGGAAAAGATAGAGAGTGTCCTCGGCAATGACATGATAAAGGTATACCTCGAATCGGAACTGGAAGGCGTCATAGGGTTCCTCGGTAATTTCGAGGTCATAGTGGGAAGTCCCGGGGATGAGGAAAAGAAAGACCTCAAGGTCGGCGCGATCATCGTCGCGACGGGCAGCGGGTTGGCCGATCCAGCTATTCTTGAAGGCCTGGATTATTCGAAAACCGATGAAGTGATCACATCCATGGACGCGGAGCGGATGTTCTCGAAAGAGGGAAAGATCTCGCTGAAATCGGGTGGAGATCCGAAGTCGGTCGCGCTTATCCACTGCGTCGGCAGAGAGGAAAAGGGATACTGCTCGAGGATATGCTGCAATTATATGATAAAGATCGCCGGCTATCTGAAGGATCAGTCGGCTGATATGAAGGTCACGGAATTCCACCGGGGGCTCTGCCTGCCGGACAAGGCTGATCAGGGATTCCAGAAAGAGGCCGAAGGACGTGGAGTCGAATTCAAAAGAGTCCGGGAATTGACGATAACAGGGACAAATGTCAGGTATGAGGGGATGGACGGGAAATCCGAAGGCCTGAAATTCGACATGGTCATCCTGGCTCCCGCTCTCGAACCGTCTGAGGGAACGGAGGGTATGGCCGACCTTCTGGGCGTTCCGTTAAGCGAGTCGGGGTATTACCAGGAGATCCACCAGACGACAAACCCGGTCGCTACTTCGATCGAGGGTGTATTCGTGGTGGGAGCAGCGCATAGCCCCAAAGGTATAACGGATTCGATGCTGTTCGCGCAGGCCTCGGCGGGAAAGATCCTCAGCCAGCTGATTCCCGGAGGAAAGATCACGCCGGAGATCAAGGTCTCCGAGATTCTCGAAGCGTACTGCACGGGATGTGGAAATTGTCTCGATGTCTGCGTTTACGGGGCGATCTATTACGATGAGGGTAGAGGCATATCCGTCGTCAACGAAGCGGTGTGCAGGGGCTGTGGAAACTGTTTCGGAAGCTGCCCGTCGGGCGCGCTTCGCACGAAACATTTTACCAATACCCAGCTATACGAGGAAATGAGAGAAGCGATACGATGAACTGTCTGTCCAGGCACGCAGCCGGGGCGGATGGCGTAAAGATATGAGAGTCTGAAAGGGAGATCGATGAACGATTTTGCAGCACTGGGAGCGAAGATAAAGGCGGCCGACGGCCCGGGAGAGGCGATAAAAGCTTTTCTCAGGCAGGCGGTGGAAAAGAAGGTCGCCGACGCGGTCCTCGTCCCGGTAAAGGTCCCGGCAGGGAATTCTTACGCGTGGATACTGGTGACAGACATGTCGATCCTTGACGACGCCTCTCCTGTCGCGCCCGTTATGCCGGTCCAGGGGGCGAAAGCTCTGAAGAGCCTGACGAGGAAAGGGCATGGCGAGTTGACGGTAATGGCCGTGATGAGGCCCTGCGAGATACGCGCGACGTTCGAGCTTCTCAAGCTTAATCAGGTGAACCTCGAGAAAGTAGTACTGGTCAGTTACGATTGTCCGGGCGCGATTCCATTCCGCGATTATGTGAAAGATCCGGGATTCGGTGAAAAGAATTTCCAGGCGGTCATGGCAGCTGGTGGTCCGGCAGAGAAAAACGTCAAGCCGGCCTGTGTCATCTGTGACGAGTTTTCCCGGGTAGATTCCGATATACATTTCGGGTGGTTCGGAGAGTCTGGAAGTTCGGTACTCGTCATTCCGTCCAGTGACCGGGGTGTGGAAGTGTTGGGATCTATGGGGATGGAATGTTCCGACGATATCGCGGGCTGGAAGAAGACGATCTCCGGGCTGAAGGAAAAGAAGACGGGGAAACGGACCGCTACCCTCACGGAAACGGCGAAAACGATTCAGGGCCTGGACGGGCTGCTGGGCACGTTCAGCGAATGTATCGGCTGTCACAACTGTATGGCGGTGTGCCCCATCTGTTATTGCAGACAATGCTATTTCGATTCGGAAGTCGCAAAGAAGACTCCCGATTTTATTCTTGAGACCGCGAAAAAACGTGGCGGACTCGCGTTTCCGTCTGACAGAGTGATGTTCCATACGGGCAGGATGACTCATATGAGCCTCTCCTGCGTGTCCTGCGGCATGTGCACCGACGCTTGCCCGGTCGATATCCATGTCGCGGAAGTTTTCAGCTACATGGCCGATATCACGCAGCCGGCGTTCGAATATACTGCCGGCCGCAACGACGGTGTTCCCCTGCCACTGAGAAAATACGAGGAGAAGGAAGTGCCCCAGGTACACGAGATCGTGAAAGAAGCCGAGGGAGAGGAGGCTGCTCATGAGTAGAATAGATTTACAGAAAGCTTCCTCTAAAGGATTGAAAGAGCTGCTCGGGCACCTGCTCGGGAGCGGGAAAGTGTCAGCTGTATTCTCCTTGAGAAAAGATCCGGAAACCGGTTCTTACGACCTCGGCCTGATCACCGAAGAGGCCGGGCTGGAAACGGTGAAACCGCTGGCGCCGGTTATGATCGCGAACGCGGGACAGGTCCTTTCCTCCTTCGCTCCATCGGCAGAACCGATAGCCGTGGTCCTGAAGCCATGCGAACTTCGCGCCTTCATCGAAAGAGCCAAGAGGGAGCAGGGCAGTCTGGAAAATATTCTGACAATATCCATGACCTGCGGTGGGGTCCTGACGCTGGACAGGGTCGTCAGCGGACTCGACAGCGACAAGATCGGCGATTATGAAAATCATTGTTTTGCTGGAGATATACATTCCGAGACGCGTGAGACCTGCAAGGCATGTGAATATTTTGTTCCCATGAATGCCGACATAACCGTTTCTATGGTAGGCCAGAAAGACGCCGGGACCAAGTGCCATATATATCTGAACACCGATCTGGCTAAGGAAATGGCGAAGGGGTTCGGCCCGGACCCTGTCGAAGAAGATTTCGATAACAGTCTTGTTGAAGGTCTGGCATCGAAAAGAGCGGCTGAAAAAGAGAAACTTTACGGCGCGGTGATGTCGGGTAAGGGTGGGCTGGATGCCGTTATCGATACGTTCGGAAAATGTCTGGGATGTCACGGATGCAGCAGGGTCTGCCCGATATGTTATTGCATGATCTGCGATTTCGAATCGAGGAATTTCGATAACGACATGCCGTATTTCGAAAAAGAACTGGAGCAGAAAGGGGCGCTGAGGCTTCCTCCCGATACGATGTTCTTTCACATCGGCAGGATGATACATATGAGTTTTTCGTGTGTAGGCTGCGGCCAGTGTTCCGATGTCTGCCCGGCTGATATCCCGGTCGCGTCAGTGTTCAAGAAGGTCGGTGAAGAGACGGCAGCGATATTCGAGTATGTTCCCGGCAGGGACATCGAAGAAGCGATACCTGTGATGGTGTTCAAGGAAGAAGAGTTTACAGAGTTTATCGACTGATAGAAGGCGCGGATAGAAGCCGGCCTGGAGAGCGTGAGATGGAAAAAACTTTCGTACCGAGAATAACAAGCTTTCTCTGCACATGGTGTTCATATACCGGGGCGGATCTGGCCGGAACGGGGAGGATGCAGTACCCGACAGCGATCATACCTATCAAGGTGATGTGCTCAAGCCGCGTGGATCCTGTTTTCATCCTCAAGGCGTATTTGAAAGGCTCCGACGGCGTGTTTCTCGGTGGCTGCCATCCCGGCGATTGTCATTACGAAGTGGGAAACTACCACACGCGCAGAAGATTCGCGATCGTGAAAAAGATATTTGAATCGCTCGGCCTGGAAGCAGAAAGGCTCAGACTGTCCTGGATATCGGCCTCTGAAGGCCCGAAGTTTGCCAGGGTGGCGAACGAATTCACGGAAAAGATCATTGAGATGGGTGAGAACGAAGCGAAAAAAAAGATATTTCTATAGCCTGACAGGGCGAGACACAGCGAAAGCTCAAGGAAGGACCGATGGGTAGAAAAAGGAAATCAGTACTTGTTGTAGGCGCTGGAATAGCGGGGATACAGGCAGCTCTTGATCTTGCGGATATGGGAGTAATAGTACATCTCATCGAGGATACACCGACTATCGGCGGCCGTATGCCGCAGCTCGACAAGACATTCCCTACAAACGACTGTTCGATGTGTATCCTTTCGCCCAAGATGAGTGAATGCTCCAGGCATCCGAACATCACTATTCATATCCTTTCTTCTCTCGATTCGATATCGGGAGTCCCCGGTGATTTTAAATGCGTTATCACCGAGAGGGCGAAGTATGTCGATCCGGTCAAATGCGTGGCCTGCGGGCTCTGCGAGGAAAAGTGTCCCGTCAAGATATCTGACGATTTCGACACGGGCCTGAGAAACCGCAAGGCGATCTCGAGGTATTTCCTCCAGTCCATCCCGGCCGAATATACGATCGATGAGAAACATTGCCTTTATCTGACAAAAGGCGTATGCAAACTCTGCGAAAAGGTCTGCACCGCCGGCGCGATAAAGTATGATGATACTGACAAAGAGATCGAACTCAAAGTCGGCGCCGTCATCATGGCTACCGGGATAGATCCCTTCGATCCGATCGGGTTTGGCCACTTCGGGTATCACAGGTATGACAATGTCGTCACATCACTGGAGTTTGAGAGGATGCTTTCCGCCTCCGGTCCGCTCGGAGGACATGTGGTGAAGGCTTCTGACGGGAAGGAACCGAAGAGGCTGGCGTTCATCCAGTGTGTCGGGTCGAGGGACGAGGGAATAAAGAAAAATTATTGTTCGTCGGCATGCTGCATGTTCGCGATCAAGCAGTCGATAATAGCCAGGGAACATATAAAAGATCTCGATGCCACGATCTTCTATATGGATATCAGGGCGTTCGGCAAGGATTTTGACAAGTATTACGAAAAAGCCGAGAAGCAGTACAATGTGAAATTCACCAGGTCGAAGGTCGCGGACATCCTCGAAAACGAGGATGGCACGCTGAGACTGAGGCATACGCTGGAGAACGGCGAGATACATTACGAAGAGTTCGACATGGTCGTGCTCTCGATCGGTCTTCAGGCCAGGGAAGCGAACAAAAAACTGTCGAACGATCTCGACTTCAAGCTCAACGAATTCGGCTTCTGCCGTTCGGACAGGTTCAAACCGCTTCAGACGACCCGGGAAGGGATCTTTGTCTGTGGCGCGATGAACGGACCGAAGGATATTCCCGAGTCGGTCGTATCGGCGTCGGGAGCCGTGGCCAACGCGGTCAGGTTCCTCAAGCTTGAGAGACAGGAACTCCCCTCCGGCGAAGACACGGTACAGGAAAAGGATGTTTCGGGCGACCGGCCGCGTGTCGGGGTGTTCGTCTGTCACTGTGGGATAAATATCGCCGGTGTAGTCGACGTGAAGAATGTGGCAGAGTATGCCTCGACCCTGGAAAATGTCGAGCATTCCGAAGATATCATATATGCCTGTTCGCCAGACGGCCTGGAAACGATAAAGAAAAGGATAGAGGAGCAGGGTCTCAACCGGGTAGTCGTCGCCGCCTGTACGCCGAGGACTCACGAGCCTCTGTTCAGGGAGACGATCAACGAGAAGGGGCTCAACCCCTATCTCTTTGAGATGGCCAATATACGCGATCAGTGCTCTTGGCCCCACATGGACCAGCCTGAGCTGGCCACGACAAAGTCCCGCGACCTGGTCGAGATGGGTGTCGCGAAAGCAAGAGGGCTGACGCCACTGGATCGGCTGCCGATTGGGATAGACCCGAAAGCGCTTGTCGTAGGCGGCGGCCTGGCAGGGATGACGGCCGCGCTCTCGCTTGCCGATGCCGGGCAGCAGGTGTATCTGGTCGAGAAGGAAGACGAGCTCGGCGGGAATATGAGAAATATCTTTTTCAATTTCGGTGACGATCCCCAGGTCTTCCTGAAAAAGTTGATCAAGCAGGTCAAGCGGCACAAGAAGATCGATGTCTTTACTGGAAGCAAGATCGACAATATCGCCGGATATATAGGTAATTTCAAGACCACGGTGAACGGAAGTAACGGTGAGGGTCCCAGCACGCTGGACCACGGAGTCGTTATCGTAGCGACAGGTGGGGAAGAACACGAGACCGAAGAATACATGTC
>JAGLYV010000058.1 GCA_023131975.1 Candidatus Krumholzibacteriia bacterium
TTTCCTGTCGGCAGGCTGAAGAAGGTCGTAATGATCCAGTGTGTAGGTTCGAGGGAGGAAGGCCGCATGTACTGCAGCAGGGTCTGTTGCACCAAGGCGGTCAAGAACGCGCTCGAATTGAAAAAACTCAAGGCGAAGGCAGACATCTATTTCGCGTACAGAGATATGAGGACGTATGGGTTCAGAGAGAAATATTATACCGAGTTGAGGGACAAGGGCGCGGTGTTTCTCCGATACTCACTTGAACAGAAACCGGTCGTGGAGCTGCTCGATCCGGAAGATCCCGATAGCAGGACTATTGTCACTGTCGTCGACCCGATCCTCGAGAAAGAAATCGTTATCGAAGCAGATCTGCTTGTCCTGGCCAAAGCGATCGACGCGCCAAAAGAGAACGAAGAGCTGGCGAAGATGCTGAAGGTCCCCCTGAACGCGGATGGGATGTTCCTCGAGGCCCACGTGAAGCTGCGGCCCGTTGATTTTGCTACGGAAGGCGTCTTCGTCTGTGGTCTGGCCCACGGGCCGAAAGATATGGACGAATCCCTCGCCCAGGCAAGGGCGGCGGCGAGCAGAGCGCTGACCTTCCTCAACAGGAAAGAGATCCTGGCCGAGGGAACGATATGCCAGGTCCAGGAATCCCGATGTTCGGGGTGCGCCTATTGTGAAGCCTTATGCGCCTATTCCGCGATCGAGGTCGATCCGGAAAAGCAGGTCGCGGTCGTCAACGAGGCTCTCTGCAAGGGTTGTGGAGCATGCGTGGCGTCATGTCGTTGCGGGGCGCTGGATCTGAGAGGGTTTACGAACGAGCAGCTGTATTCTGTTTTTGATTCACTGGATATGGCCGTAACAGAACAAATTGGAGACTAAATGAGTGAATGGCAGCCAAAGATCCTTGCAGTCCTGTGTAACTGGTGTTCATACGCCGGGGCTGATCTAGCGGGTGTTTCGAGAATGCAGTATCCACCGAACATCCGTGTAGTGAGAGTACCCTGTTCAGGCAGGGTCGATCCTCTCTTTATCCTCAAGGGTCTGCAGAGCGGGTACGATGGAGTCCTGGTATCGGGATGTCATCCCGGAGATTGTCATTATATTTCAGGCAACTATGTCGCGCGAAGACGTTTCGCCGTTCTCAAGCCTCTTCTCGAATTCGTCGGAATAGAACCGGACAGGGTCCAGTTTTCCTGGATATCCGCCGGCGAGGGAGAGCGTTTCGCGGAAGTAGTCAGCAAGGTCACAGAGGATATAAAGAAGATCGGTCCCGCCAAGAGACTGGTCAAGGGAGCATGACAGTGAAAGAATTGAGGGAGACTGTAAAAAGCCTTCTGACCGAGGGAAAAGTCGATCTGGTGATCGGATGGGGAAAAGGGACGATGCCCGGGACATCGACTCCCGTATTTATCGATACCGCGGAGAAGGCGGACAGCCTGATCTTCGACTCGACCTGCAGGAACAACCTCTCTGTCTATTTCACGAAAGACAGGAGAGCGCTGGCGAAGGACGACAAAAAGATAGGTGTGTTAGTGAAGGGTTGTGATTCCAGGTCACTCGTTCTGAATATAACGGAAAAACAGATCGACAGGGAAAAGGTCACGATAATCGGTGTGCCGTGCAACGGTGTGGTCGACATGAAGAAGGTCGTCGGCAAGGTGGACGGAAAAGAGATCCTCGAATTCACGGACGACAGCAAAAAGGTGACAGTGAAGGGACGGGAATTTGAGCTGACTTTTCCATTGGACGAGGTCATCAGTGATTCATGTCTCACCTGCGTACGCCGGGATGCTGTGGAATACGACCTGTTCATAGGCGAAGCCCGCGAGCCGGGGAGCGATGAGAACGCATACGCGGAGGTGGAGGAGTTCGAGAAGCTGGATTCAGAGGAGCGATGGGAACGGATGAAGCAGGAGTATTCGGCGTGCATACGGTGCTACGCGTGTAGAAACGTCTGTCCGTCCTGTTATTGCAACGTCTGTTTTGTCGACCAGAACGATCCCCAGTGGATAGGCAAATCGCCCGAGATCACCGATACGATGATATTTCACATCATCAGGAATCTTCACGTAGCCGGCAGGTGTGTGGAGTGCGGAGCTTGCGAAAGAGCCTGCCCGATGGATATCAAGCTGCTTCTTCTGAACAGGAAAGTGGCGAAGGAAGTCAGGGACAGGTTCGGCAGCATTACAGGAACAGGACTGGAAAACAAACCGGCCATGGCCGATTTCAAGGAAGATGAGAACCAGGATTTCATAATGGGGTAGGGAGAATGATCAGAATAGAAAAGGAAAGGATCGACGAATTCATTCGGGCTCTGATGGAGACCTGGTCTGTGTATGCTCCCGCCCGGGATGGAAAGAACACCCTGTTCGCGCCTGTAGAGGATCCGGCAGGGATCGATCACGGTATTTTCAATACGGACAAATCACCGAAGGAGATCTTTTTCCCTCATTCGGAAGTGCTCTTTGAATTTGAAGGTGGAGAGATAAAGAAAGTCGAAAGAGACGCCAGGCCGATAGCGGTGTGGGGGCTGAGAGGCTGTGACGCGAGAAGCCTGAGGCTTCTCGACAAGGTCTTCGGCAGCGCCTGGCAGAAGCCGGACAATGACATGTTCGAGGACCCCTACTGGAAAGAAAAGTACGACGATTCCATTATCTTCGGTACTGCCTGCAACGAACCCCGCTCGACATGTTTCTGCAACTGGTTCGGCGCGGGACCTCATGACGGCGCGGGCATGGATGTAAAGGTCGTAGATACAGGCGAAGCTTTTATCCTCGATCCGGTCAGTGAAAAGGGAAAGAAGTATATCGGTTCTCTCAAAGGCTGGGCGGAAGCGACCAAAAAAGATGTCACGAAGATGAAGGCTGCCGCGAAAGAGGCGGACAAGGCGATGGGAGAGGTATTCGGGATGGACGGTATACAGGAAAAGATGGCGGATCTTTTCCTCAAACCTGTCTGGAACGATATCGGAGCGAAATGCGTCAATTGCGGAGCCTGTGCCTTTATCTGTTCCACCTGCCACTGCTTCGATGTGCAGGATGAGGGAAAAAAGGGCAAAAAAGGAAAAAGGATCCGGATATGGGACACATGCATGTTTCCGATCTTCACCATGGAGGCGTCGGGACATAATCCGAGAGATATGTCGAAGGACCGCCTCAGGCAGAGGTTCATGCACAAGTTCAGTTATTTTATAAACAATTATGATGAACATCTCTGCACGGGTTGCGGGAGATGCGTGATAGTCTGTCCAGTCAACCTCGATATCAGGGAAGTCGTGCGAGAAGTCATGGCTTGCGAAGCATAAGGAAGTTCAGATGAGCAATACATATATCCCCATCCAGATGAAGGTGGAGAGGATAGAGATCGAAGATCCCGACAAGGCATTGCGTACGTTCGACCTCGTTTTCGTGAATGAGGAAGACAAGAAGAACTTCGAATATATGCCGGGGCAGTTCTGTGAATGGTCGTTGCTCGGACTGGGCGAATCGCCGTTCGGAATAGCGTCGTCACCGACGGAGACCGATTTTCTACGGTTCACCGTGAGCAGGACGGGCTCGGTGACGAACGAGATCCATTACCTGCGCGAAGGCGATACGATAGGGATCCGTGGTCCGATGGGCAACTGGTATCCGGTCGAGAAGTTTAAAGGTGGAAACGTAGTCATCATCGGTGGAGGATTTGCCTTTACGACCCTCAGGTCCCTGATAGTCTACATGCTTGAACATCGTAAAGACTATGGTGATATCACGGTGATCTACGGGGCGAGAGCGCCGGAACTTTTCATTTACAAGGACGAGATATCGGAATGGCAGAAGCGCGACGATATCGACATCCAGCTTACGATAGACAATCCGGCGGAAGGCTGGGACGGCAGGACCGGCTTCGTTCCCACGGTGACAAAAGAGATCGCTCCTTCGACGGAGAACACCTGGGTCGTCGTCTGCGGCCCCCCGATCATGATCAAGTTTACCCTGCCTGTCCTCAGCGAGCTCAAGTTTGCTGACGACCGGATCTATACGTCGCTTGAGAGAAGAATGAAATGCGGGATCGGTAAATGCGGAAGATGTAATATCGGCTCGAAATATATATGTATCGACGGCCCGGTTTTTTCACTGGCCGAACTGAAAAAAATACCAGAAGCGTTTTAAAAGGAGAATGACCGGATGGAAAAGATCATACTCAGCGAGAAAGATCCCAACTTCAAAAACGAGATCGCGTCCCAGCCGGGAGCTGAGAGTTTTATGCGTTGCTTCACCTGTGGTACATGCACAGCGTCCTGTCCTGTCGCTGAGGTGCACGACGAATACGATCCGAGAAGGATCATCAGGATGGCAGTGCTGGGGATGCGTGAAGAAGTACTTTCGTCTGACCTCCTCTGGATGTGTTCGAGGTGTTACACCTGCGCGGCGCTTTGTCCCCAGAACGTCAAGTTCACCGATGTGATCAGCATATTGAGAGATATGGCAGTCAAGCAGGGGTACGCGTCCAGGGAAAGACTGGAACAGGCCAGGGAACTGGACAGGATGATCCAGACGATTCGATGCAGAATGATCGACAACAAGCTGCATCCCAAAAAGAAAAATGTAGAAGAGATAAAATCGATCGTAGAAGAAGAACTAAACAATAAATGGTAATGACCCGTCTAGCTGCGGGCGTCTTCAGGGAGACCTGCAAGAGGAGAGCTCATGAAACCTGAAAATATCTGGTCCTTTGACGATCTCAGGGAAGAAGTGATTCTGGCCGATCTTTGTGGAAAATGCGGCGGATGTGTGTCGTTCTGTTCCGCGAACAGGATCGGGGCGCTCATGATGGATGATAGCGGATACCCGGTTTACAAGGACAAGGATAGCTGTCTCCAGTGCGGGATGTGCTACATGGTCTGCCCGCAGACCCACCCGATGAAGGAAGAGGTCGACGAGAAGTACAACTGGAAAGAGCCGATCGGTAATTTCATGGATGTCTTTTCAGCCAGGAGTACAGACCTGGACATTCGGAAAGTCGCGACGGACGGAGGTGTCGTTACCGCGCTTCTCGCGCACATGCTGGACAGGGGGCATATCGACGGGGCCGTTGTATCTCTCGGGAAGAGCCTGTTGAAGAGAGAGGCAAAAGTAGCGACGACAAGAGAGGAACTTATAGACGCGGCCGGGACGCATTTTTCGGAGGTGCCTCACCTCGAAGAAATGGGAGAAGGATATTCGACCTTCGTGCCGATCGTGAAATACATACAGCAACTCGGAGGCGTAAAGACTGTAAGAGTGGCCGTAGTCGGGACCCCGTGTCAGATAGGCGCGATCCGAAAGATGCAGACACTGAATATCGTTCCGGCTGATATCGTGACCTTCGCGGTCGGCCTGTTCTGCATGCAGTGTTTCGAAATGGAGCACCTCATGGACAAGCCTTTTATCCGGCAGTACGGGATAACAGTCGACGACATAGCCAGGGTGAATATCAAGGAAGATTTCATGCTTACGATGAAATCGGGTGTGACGGTACATATACCGCTGAAAGAGATCGAGGAGATCGCCAGGCCCGCCTGCCTTGCCTGCGAGCTTTTCTCTAACGATTATGCCGATATATCGGTAGGTGGCCTGGGCTCACCGGATGGATATACTACGGTGATGGTCCGTACGGTGAAGGGCAAGGAGATGATGGCCGACGCGCTATACAGGGGAGTCATCGAGCGCAAGGTCAGAAAATATCCTGAAGACAACGAGATCGAGAAAAAGAGAACGATATCCCTCGTGAAGGAATTTACGGGACTGAAAAAGTCACGGGGACTGAAATATAGAAAACAGTTCAGGAACAAAAAGATAACGTAAGTAAAGATCGAACAGGAAAACGGTGTGATGATCAAAAAGACTAAAAAAACGAAATCAGGATTCGTTCTTGTAATTGGCGGAGGTATAGCAGGTATCCAGTCCTCCCTTGATCTTGCGGAGTCTGGGTTCAAGGTGCATCTCCTTGAAGAAACACCGGCGATCGGTGGGACGATGGCGCAGCTGGACAAGACATTTCCCACGAATGACTGCGCGATGTGTGTTATCTCGCCGAAACTTGTCGGGGCCGGGCGACATTTGAATATCGAGCTTACCACAAACTCGGAAATAATGGGCGTGAGTGGTGAGGCCGGCAACTTCACAGTAAAGATCAAAAAGAAACCGAGGTACATCGACGCGGACAAATGCACAGGTTGCGGCGCCTGCACCCTGAATTGTCCGGTGATCAACGTGATATACCCTGTTGAAAAACCATATGTGAAACTGAGTATTGAAGACATGCGGAAAGTCAGGCCTATCCTGGATGAATATCAGGGTAAAAAAGGCAACCTTATGCCGATATTGCAGCAGGTAAATCAGGTGTTCAATTATCTGCCTCCCGATGTGTTGAGGTATGTATCCGTAGAATTGGGCATAGGGCTGTCGGAGATCTATAATATCGCCTCGTTTTATAATTCTTTCAGTCTCACACCGCGCGGCCGGCACATAATAAAAATATGCATGGGAACCACCTGCTACGTTAAGGGCGGAGAAAGACTGTTCAATAAGGTGAGCGATGAGTTCGGGATCGAAAATGGGGAAACCACGGAAGACAGAAGATTTACCATAGAGTCTGTCGCGTGCCTCGGGTGCTGTGGTCTCGCGCCGGCCATTATGGTCGATGATGAGGTATACGGAAAAGTAAAAGTAAGCAGTATAATGAAAATTCTTGAAAAGTATAAATGAGAGGAATTTGCCCGTATCATGAATACATTGAATCAGCAGAAGGAAAATAATGGTTAAGATCCCTGATATTAAAGCCTTTGAAAAGTTGAGAAAGAAACTTGAAGGAGAAAAGGATCTCAACAGGAAATCCATCTGTGTCTGTGGAGGATCTGCCTGTATTGCGACCGGAAGCCTCGGGTTGATCGACTTGTTTGAAAAAGAACTGAAAAAGCATGGAATAGACGATGAAGTCGATATTCTGGTTACAGGATGTCACGGATTCTGTGAAAAAGGGCCACTGGTCGTAATCCGCCCGGAAGGCATATTCTATCCCCTGGTAAAAAAAGAGAATGTGCCGGACATCGTCACAGAATCGGTTATCGAGGGAAAGGCGATCGAAGCTCTTCTCTACACGGATCCCATGACAGACAAGAAGATAGTCTATGAGCACGATGTCCCATTTTATAAAAAGCAGAAGCGTCTTGTCCTTGGAAATAATGGATTGATCGATCCGATGGTCATTACGGATTATATCCGCGTGGGTGGGTACAAGGCTTTTGCCAGTGTCGTAGATTCGATGACTCCTGACAAGGTGATCGAGATGGTCATAGATTCCGGCCTGAAAGGCCGGGGTGGAGGAGGCTTTCCGACAGGGGTAAAATGGAAACTGTGTAAAAATGCCAAAGGGAAAACCAAAAATATAGTCTGTAATGCCGATGAAGGCGATCCCGGGGCATACATGGACAGGTCTATCCTGGAAGGCAATCCTCATTCTGTCATCGAGGGAATGCTCATCGGTGGTTTCGCGATTACCGCGTCTACGGGATACATATATGTCCGTACGGAGTATCCGCTCGCGATACACCGCCTGAAACAGGCTATCAAGCAGGCGAAGGGGCTCGGGTTCATCGGGAAAAACATCCTCGGCACAAAATTTTCATTCGACATAGAGATCCGGGAAGGTTCCGGAGCATTTGTCTGCGGCGAAGAAACCTCGCTGATGCATTCGATCGAGGGATTGTCCCCGGAACCAAGCCAGAGGCCTCCGTTTCCGACAGAGTCAGGGCTTTGGGGAAATCCTACGAACATTAACAATGTGGAGACCTGGGCCGTCATTCCGCTGATAGTAAACAAGGGGAGTAAATATTTTTCCAGCATCGGAACAGAGAACAGCAAGGGCACCAAAATATTTTCTCTCGTAGGAAAAATCAATAATTCGGGGCTGGTCGAGGTGCCCATGGGAATATCAATGGGAGAGATCATCAATGGTATCGGGGGAGGCATACCTGACGGTAAGGCTTTTAAAGCGGTCCAGACCGGAGGCCCCTCTGGTGGATGTATCCCCGCGGCATTGATGGACATTCCTGTCGATTACGAAAAGCTTGCCGAAGTAGGGTCGATCATGGGCTCTGGCGGTATGGTCGTAATGGACGAAGATACCTGTGTCGTCGATATCGCGAAGTATTTTCTTTCTTTCACGAATGACGAATCGTGCGGCAAGTGTACTTCCTGCAGGGATGGCAGTAAAATGATGCTGAATATTCTTACGCGGATATCGGAGGGACACGGTAAGCCGGAGGATATCGACCTGCTTCTCGAGCTTGGGGAGGCGATCAAGGATGCCTCTCAGTGCGGGCTTGGGCAGACATTGCCAAACCCTGTGCTTTCTACAATAAGATACTTCAGAGAAGAATATAATGCTCACATCGTGGACAAGAGATGTCCCGCGCATGTATGTAAGGAGCTTGTCAACTACAGCATAGATCCTGAAGCGTGTATCGGGTGTGGAGTCTGTCTTAAGAACTGTTCTGTCGGAGCAATCACCGGCAAGATCAAAGAAGCACATTTAATAGATCCTGATAAATGCACGAAATGTGGTGTGTGCAGGGAAGTCTGCAAATTCAATGCGGTCATTGTGGAGTAAATATGGGAGCGAAAACAGAAATGATCAGTCTGACTATTGATGATAGACCTGTTGAAATGGCGGAAGGTGCCACGATCCTTGAGGCTTGTGGCAAGCTTGACATCAAAATCCCAACGCTTTGCTATCACAAGGCGCTTTCTTCCTACGGGGCATGTCGCCTGTGCCTTGTAGAGATCGAAGAAAACGGCAGGACTTCGATACGCACCTCGTGCAATTATCCAGTCGTTGAAGGGATCAAGGTCAGGACCGATACAGAGCGTATTATTCGAAATCGAAAGATAATGGCGGAACTTCTCCTTGCGAGGTGTCCCGATTCCAAAAAGATCCAGAGTGTGGCCAAGGCGCTTGGTGTGACAGGAAATAGAATGGACTTAAAGCACGAGGATTGCATCCTGTGTGGTCTATGTGTGCGTATGTGCAGGGAAAGGATGGGTAAGGGAGTCCTCGGGTTTTCCAACAGGGGCAGCGAAAGAATCGTGTCGCCCGCCTATAACGAACAATCGGAAGAGTGTCAGACATGCGGGGCCTGTTATTATATATGTCCCGTAGAAAAAGGCATCAAGCTTGACGAGATATCTGAAAACAAACCAAAGCCCATAAGTTCCGATTTCGACGCCGGGCTGGTCGGCAGGCCTGCCGTCTATATTCCCTACGCGCAGGCGGTGCCGAATTACGCGAATATCGATCCGGAACTGTGCGTGCACCTGACCACGGGCGAATGTCAGATATGTACGGAATTCTGCGAAGCGGAAGCGATCGATTTCAATCAGAAAGAAGAGCTGGTCGATCTCGATGTCGGTTCGATCATCATCACTACCGGAGCCGACACATTCGATCCGACCGGGATGCACGAGCTCGGTTATGGAAGATACAGCAATGTTCTGACAAGTATACAGTTTGAGCGGATACTCGCCGCGTCGGGTCCGTTTGAGGGTCATCTGCAGAGACCTTCGGACGGGAAGGTCCCGGTCAAGATAGCATGGCTGCAATGCGTGGGATCCAGGACAGAAGACTCAAGTATGCCTTATTGTTCTTCGGTCTGTTGCATGTATGCCATGAAAGAAGCCATAATCGCGAAAGAACATGTCCCTACAGTGGAACCGAAGATCTTCTTTATGGATATGAGGGCGCATGGGAAGGATTTTGATAAATATTACGAGCAGGCAAAAAATACCGGAGTGGAGTTTGTCAGAGGCAGAGTCGGAAAGATCAGGGAGATCCCCGATTCCAGCAACCTGGTACTCTACTATACAGCCGAGAACGGAGAGGTAAAGCAGGAAGAATTCGATATGGTCGTCCTGTCTATCGGCCTTACTCCAAGGAAAAATGCCGGAGAACTTTCCGACAGGCTGGGGATACGACTGAACGAATTTAATTTTATTGAGCATATCGGAAATTCTCCTATCGAGACTACGAAGCCGGGCATTTTCGTATGCGGCCCTGCTGTTCAGCCTAAAGATATTCCCGAAACGGTGATGCAGGCTTCAGCTGCCGTCGCGGGCGCCGCGGAGCTGCTTTCGGATGTGAGGGGCACGGAAATAACCGTAAAAGAATACCCCGCGGAAAAAGAAGTGAAGGGGCAGAGGCCGAGGATCGGAGTCTTTGTGTGTCATTGCGGCACCAATATCGGCAGCATCGTCGATGTGCCGTCTGTAGTCGAATATGTAAAATCACTGCCTGATGTAGTCTATGCTGAAGAGAATCTCTTTACATGCTCACAGGATACACAGGAAAAGATGAAAGAGATCATTGAGGAGCATAAGCTGAACAGGGTAGTCGTTTCATCATGTTCGCCCAGTACTCACGAGCCGCTTTTCCAGGAGACACTCAGAGAGTCGGGATTGAACCCCTATCTCTTCGATATGGCAAACATCCGTAACCAGTGCAGTTGGGTACACAGGGCCGACCACGCGAAAGCGACCGATAAGGCCAAGATCCTCACCCGGATCGCGATCGGCAAGGCGAGATTGCTCGAACCACTCCATACGATAGCGCTCGACGTCACTCAGAAGGCTCTGGTGGTCGGGGGAGGGCTGGCCGGGATGGTCGCCGCTCTTTCGATAGCGGAACAGGGTTTCGAGGTGGCGCTCGTCGAGAGAGACTACAGGCTGGGTGGCAACTTGAACAGGTTGAAGAGGAGGCCGAACGGCGAGAAAGTCGATGATTGCCTCGAGGATTACAAGCAGAGGCTCGCCGACAACCCGAAGGTCAAGGTCTTCCTTGATTCGGAAGTAATGGCCATAGACGGATATGTCGGTAATTACGTGACATCGATACGTAATAAAAAATCGGAAAACATCGAAGATTATGAACACGGAGTGATCATCATAACGACCGGCGCGAAAGAGACCGAACCAAAGGAATATCTTTACGAAGATGACAGGGTGATATCTCAGCTCGATCTCGAAGATGTCTTTGAAGAAGATGAAAAGGTTCTTTCAAAACTGAAAAATGTCGTGATGATCCAGTGTGTCGGTTCGCGTAACGAGGAACATCCATACTGTTCGAGGGTCTGCTGCACACAGGCGGTCAAGAACTCGATCCGATTGAAAAAACTCAATCCGAAGATGAATGTCTACATCCTTTACCGCGACGTCCGCACTTACGGGTTCAACGAGATATATTATCAGGAGGCAAGGGCGCTCGGCGTGACTTTCATAAGGTACGAGGAAGACGCGAAGCCTGTCGTGGAGTACATGGATGACGAGAAGAAACTGATCTCGGTCAGCGTTATGGATATCGTTCTCGGGGGTGAGGTGGAGATCAGGCCGGACAGGGTCATACTGGCGCCGGCGATGATCCCCCAGGATGATGCTTCGACGATCTCTCAGATGCTGAAGATCCCCCTCAATGAAGACAGATTTTTCATGGAAGCACACGTCAAGCTCAGGCCGGTCGATTTTTCCGCTGAGGGTATTTACCTTGCCGGACTCGCCCATTCTCCCAAGCAGATGGATGAGACGGTATCCCAGGCGAAAGCGGCGGCCGAAAGAGCATGTATAATAATAAGTTCTGACGAGTATGTCTCTGTGGCGAATATTGCCGAGGTCGACGTTGATACCTGCGCGGCCTGCGGAATGTGTGTGGCGGCTTGTCCTTACGGGGCTCCCGGGCTGGTCTGGCTCGGAGGCAGGCAGGTCTGCCAGATCAATACAGCGCTCTGCAAGGGTTGTGGCAGCTGTGGGGCGGTCTGTCCGTCGGGAGCGATGCAGCAGCTCGGGTTCAAGGAGATTCAGACTCTTGAGATGGTGAACCAGTCACTCGGGTTGTTATAGGAATCCCGGGGAAGAGAGATACCCCCCGGGTGTTGAAGCAGGAATGGGCCCGGTGAAACCACAAAAATTTACTACTATGGCCTGAGGTTTTTGCTGTCTTTTGACCCGGCGCCACAGGGGTTCCCGCATTTTTAAATGCCAGGGGCCAGATTCTACTTGCTTAATAACTTAAATAAATTATCTTGACACCTGCCGAACGTTTATGACAGACTGCCGTCTGTTATATTGCGATGGCGTTATGCATCGGTTGATAAATCAAATAAAGGGCCGCCCCGTAAGGCAGCCGTAACATTCTTTCAGGAAAAGAATTATATGCGATTCATCGACTCTACAAATTTTGAAAGACTACTGAAAAAGCTCTCCGGTGAAGGTGAGCTTTTCGTGCCTGTACTGGACGAGGATTCACAGAAGAATCACTTCGAGCGGGTAGAGGCTTTCCCCCTTCCTGAAGGAACGAACTTCGAAGGTTTCAGGGCGGTCGAGACTCTCAAGGGATTTGCGCAGCTTGTTCGCTCTATGGTAGCGAGATATCCGACCGAAGGCATGGACGAGATGGATGTGGAGGCGCTGATTCCCACTTTCGTCATAGTCGGGGCCAAGGCCTGTGATGTCCGCGCGATGCAGCTCGTGGACAAGGTCCAGGTAGAGGGTGAATTTACGGATCCTTTCTACAAGGCCCGCAGAGACAAGATGATCCTTATCGCGTCGGATTGTACTGAGGCAGGCGAAACCTGTTTCTGTAACCTCCTGGGGAGCAATCCCTGGCCGGAAAACGGGTTCGATCTTTCGATCTCGAAGGTCGATGGCGGTTATCTGGTAGAAACGGGGAGTGACCGGGGAAAGACGATCGTGGAAGAGAACAGCGAACTGTTCACTGACCTGCGCGAAGGCCAGGAAAAGAGCAGGGACGAAGTCAGGATGAAGGTCCTTGCCGGGCTCAAGGCCACGAACAAGAAATACCCCTCCGGAGAAAAAGTCACAGAACCGCTCAGGGAAGCCCTGTCAGACCCACTATGGCAAGATGAAGCGGCCCGCTGCCTGGAATGCGGAGCCTGCACGAATATATGTCCTACATGCTATTGCTTCCTGCTGTTCGACCAGAAGGACGAGAGCGGAGAAGGATTCAAGAGAATAATGTCCTGGGATTCCTGCCAGGTCACGGGTTACGCCAGAATGGCTGGAATGGGTAATCCGAGGCCGCGACTGTCTGATCGCATGAAACACCGCCTGTATCACAAATACGATTATCTCGTGCTCAGTCACGGAGAAATATTCTGTACAGGCTGCGGAAGGTGTATAGATGCCTGTTCCGCAAGCATTGATATGAGAGAAGTCTTCAGCAGGGTAGCCAAGTAAGGGAGAGAAGGGTATGAACAACCCGTATTATCCCATAGATACGGTTCTGGAAGATGTAATAACGGAAACACCCACGATCAAGACCTTCTGTCTCAAGCCCGTGCGTCCCGTACGTTTCAAGTCGGGTCAGTTCATGCAGTTGACTGTTCCCGGTGTAGGGGAAGCTCCTTTTACTCCCAGTTCCGATCCGAACATCGCGGAGAAGATGGAGATCACCATCCTCAAGACAGGTAAAGTGACCGATGCCCTTCACGAACTGGGGCCGGGGGCGAAACTGGGACTCCGGGGTCCCTTCGGCAAGGGATACCCGCTGGAGAAACTTGAAGGCAAGGAAGTGGTGGTCGTAGGCGGTGGAGTGGGACTGGCCCCGATGAGGTCCCTGCTCTACGGGCTTTTCGACGATCCTTCGAAATATAAAAGAATATCCATAAAATTCGGCGCGCGTGAACCGGCGGAACTCTGTTTCAGGGGTCAGTACAACGAATGGGTCAATCTTTCAGAGAATATCGATCTTACCACGACGATCGATGTTCCCCATCCCGAGTGGGACGGAAAGGTCGGCCTTGTGACGACTCTGCTGGACGATCTGGATATCAATATCACGGACAGTTACGCGCTTTCCTGTGGTCCCGAGATCATGCTCAAGTTCGTTACTCTGAAGCTTCTCGAGGTTGGATACAAACCGCCGCAGATATACCTTTCCATGAACAGAAAGATGTCCTGCGGAATGGGTAAGTGTGGGCGTTGCAATGTCGGACATTATTATCTCTGCGTTGATGGTCCAGACATGTGTTACGACAAGATCAAGCATGTTCCGAATGTATTCGGTTAGAATCATCCTGTTTGGGCTTCGGACCTGAACCGGAGCCGGGAAGAAAAATCGTCTATGAGTGAGATAACAAACTATTGCTCTCTTTGTTCGCTTGCCTGTCCCGTTATTTTCAGGGGTGGGAAAAGAGGGCCCATTTTTTCGAAAGATTCGATTCTGACGATCGACTGGGACACCCGCGAGGAATCCAAATACGGTGGTAGTCTCTGTGCTCGTGGAAATGCCGCGGTCGAATTCGTATCCCATCCGAAAAGAATCAACTATCCCTTCGTTCTCGGGGAGAGGACAGGGATAGATGCGGCCGTCAAGGAAACCGCGAAAAGTCTCTCCGCTATAAAGAACAAATCGGGTGGCGAGAAGATCGGTGTCCTGATCGGAGAGAATCTTACAAACGAAGAAGCTGCCCTGGCCCTGAAGTTCGCGCGGGAAGTCATCGGGACTTCGAAGGTAGAGCTGTTTGCTCCTGACGATACCCCGCTGTTCCGCTCATGGTTGGGGTGTGATCTTTCCGGCCTTTCGCCATCCACGGAAAAACCTTCCGGGACGCGGCAGGTGTTTCTCATGATCGGCGATTCTTTCTCGGAGCATCCATGTACGGCAAAGCCTGTTCTGGCCGCGAAGAATTCGGGAAGGGGCAACGAGATAATAGTGATCAGTCCCGAGATCAGCCACACGGCATGGTTCGCCGGCAGGCACCTGCGATGCAGGCCGGGTGGAGAAGCTGCTGTGGTAGCCGGCATTCTCAAGTCGGTTGCCCAGACGACGGCAAACGGTCTTGTGCCGGAGCTGAAAAAGCTGATGGACGGGATCGAGTGGAATGATATCGAAAGACTCGGGGGTGTGAAGAAAGACGCTATCGAAAGCGCGGCGACTTCGATCCTCGGTGCTGTCAATATAGAGACTTATGTGTCCAATATCTTTGGTCGTTTCGCGATGCCGGGGCTCGTGTCCCTCTTCGCGGAGGCGCTTACCGCGATCTGTCCCGGTGATTCAAAATTCGATGCCCAGTTTGTGCAGCAGAATTCCTGGGGAATCTATTCGGTGCTCGCGGCGGGCGAAACCACTCCGTTCCTTTCCAAGCTGGAAGGTGACGAAGTGGAGGCGCTGGTGATCCTGGGGCTGGATATCTTCTCGGCATACCCCGCGGGCCCGATCGAGAACGCCCTTCGTGAAAAGAAATTCACAGTCGCTTCGCAGATGTTCTTCGGTCAGACCGCTTCGAGAGCGAATGTGGTGATTCCCGCGGCCTGCCTGATGGAAAAGAAAGGGACTGTTTCTCCTTCGTTCGGTGAAGACCTTGTCAGAGAAGACGTTATAGATCCTCCTGGAGGAGTGCTGACCGATGGAGAATTCCTCGTAGCGCTCGCAAGGGAGATGGGTTCTGATCTGTCAGGTTCCGTCGATGTGGTGAGAAAGACTTCGAGAGGCAGTTCGGGAGAGGGTGTAGTGGCGGACTGGACCGCATTCTCAAACACTATCAGGGGGTTGGACGCGTCAGATCTGGTCCTGATACCCTGGAGCGAGGCAGTTCATGTCGCGGACGGTTCGACCAGCAGAAACCTTCACTGGTCCGAAGTGACATGTCCGGAACCAAGACTCTATGTATCGAAAGAGATTATGGATAAGCTTGATCTTACCGAAAACGACCTGGTCAGGGTCTCTTCCGAGGGTGGAGAGACTATGTTGCCGGTTGAGGCGACCGAAAAACTGCAGGGTGGGACGGTAGCCGCGACGATACATTTTCCCTCGGTGAGAAAGCTTTTCCCATGGAAGCTGGACGACCGCCGCGGAGAGGTGCTGCTTGCGCCGGTCCCGGTCAACCTTGACAGTCAGAGCGAGAAGAGCTGATCATGGAAAAAAGAATATACATAAACATGAATCTTTGTAGCGGGTGCAGAGCCTGCGCGGCGGCCTGCGCGAACGGGCACTTTGAGCAAGGGCTTTTAAAGCATGGCCCGGTCGAAGAGACAGCGCTTATGCCTCTGCACTGCCGTCATTGCGACAAGCCTCTCTGTCTTGAGGTCTGTCCCCAGGATGCGATTAAAAAGGACGAGAACGGGACGATCATAAGGATGAGCCAGCTCTGTATCGGTTGCAAATCATGTATCATGGCATGTCCCTTTGGAGTCATGTTTGTCCATTCGACGTGGCACGTATCACCGAAGTGCGATCTCTGCCATGACAGGCTCGAAGAGAATAAGGAGCCGAGATGCGTATCGACCTGCACGTCCGGTGCGCTGGTCTTTGAAGAGCTCACTGAAGTAGAAAAAAATAACAGGAATGTTACTGAGGGCGGGCGGTATTTCACCCGCTGGATGTTGACTCGTTAGTGGAGAGGACACATGGACGCAGCACGGTATCTGGTTGATTATCTGATATTTCCGGGGTTTTTGTTTACCGCGGTAGTCGGGCTTCTTACCACCTGGGTCGATCGCAAAGTCACGGCGAGAATCCATTGGA
Source organism: Candidatus Krumholzibacteriia bacterium (assembly GCA_023131975.1). GTDB lineage: Bacteria > Krumholzibacteriota > Krumholzibacteriia > Krumholzibacteriales > Krumholzibacteriaceae > JAGLYV01. The sequence continues at coordinate 16,534 of JAGLYV010000058.1, forward strand.
GAGTAGGCCCTCCCTGGTACCAGCCTTTCGCCGATACGGTAAAGCTTCTGGGAAAGGAAGTCATCGTTCCCGCCGGGGCAAGAAAAACGGGATTCCTTCTCATGCCGATCGTAGGCCTGGCCGCCGCGACGCTGGCGTCGACTATTCTCTGGAAAGCAAATCTCGATCCCGGCAATTCTTTTATCGGTGATTCTATCGTGGTCCTTTATATCATGACGATTCCGGCCATCGCGATGATCCTCGGGGCCAGCGCTTCGGGCAACCCGCTTGCTATTCTGGGCGGGGCCAGAGAGATGAAGCTTCTTTTCGCCTACGAGCTTCCACTCGTCATAGCTATGCTCACAACGGTATACAAAGCTGAGTCGTTCTCTTTTGAAAATATTCTCCGTATGCAGGCGGATTCAGGACAGTTTCTCGGCAGTTTTTCGGGGACACTGGCGTTCATAGTAGCTATTTTCTGCGCCCAGGCAAAATGCTCGCTCCTGCCTTTTGACATCGCGGAGGCCGAGACTGAGCTCGCCGGAGGCGCTCATATCGAATATTCCGGTGCTCCATACGCGGTAGTCAGATTGAATATGGCGATCATGCTTTTCATCGTCCCGGTATTCATCGTAACGATGTTCTGGGGTGGGTTCACTTTCGTCGGATGGAAGATACTCACATCCATCCTCAAGTATGTCGCGGTTATAGTTATCATGGTCCTGATAAAAAATACGAATCCAAGAGTCCGGATAGACCAGGCAGTGAGGTTCTTCTGGGGGCCCATGCTGGTATTATCGATAATAGCCCTGATCCTGGCGGTGCTGGGTTACTAGGCCGCGGAGGCAAGTATGTCGCTGACTTTGAAAGCATTGAAGAAATCACCATGGGTGTTTCATGTCAATACGGGTGCGTGCAACAACTGTGACATCGAGATCCTGGACGCTCTGACGCCAAGGTTCGATCTGGAAAGATTCGGCATCGTCCTTGTCGGCAGCATAAGGCATGCTGATGTCCTTCTGATCAGCGGTCCGGTCACGAGAAATATTCTTCCCAGATTAAAACGTCTTTATGATCAGGCTCCCAAGCCGATAAAGGTGATCGTCGTAGGGGCGTGCGGGTGCACCTGCGGGATCTTCAAGGATGGTTACAACATTATCGGTCCGGTCGACAAGCACATCCCCGTGGACGCGTATGTACCGGGATGTCCACCGAAGCCGGAAACACTGATTGCTGGAGTGGTAAAAGTACTCAGTACGCTGTAGAGGATAACAGGGCGACTCAGGCGCCAGAGAGAGCGAAGGATGCAGAAAGAAGAACTGAAAAAGAAAATAGCCGAAAAATTCGGAGAGAAGGTCACGATAGATGAACGCTCGGAAAAACGCGTATATATCTATGTGGAGAACGATATCTGGGTCGACCTGGCCGATTTCCTGTTCAACGATATGGACATCCGTTTCGATACGGGTGTCGGGCTCGATGACAGGGATGGAGTCGAGATAATGTTTTTCTTCCCGGTCGACAGCGAACATTATTTTGTGACTATCAAGACCTTCCTTAAAAAGCCTAATCCGGCCATAGAATCGATCTCAAATATTATCCCGGGTGCCAAGTGGATAGAGAGAGAGATCTACGAGATGTATGAGGTGAATTTTCTCAATCATCCTGACCTCCGGCCTGTCCTCCGGTGCGATACGCGTCCCAAAGATTTCTATCCGCACAAGAGAGAGAACAAGGACGAGCACGAGATGGCGAGAAGGAAGAACGACGGAGACGATAGATTCAACGAGATCTGGGGCAAGCCTGAAAAGGGCAAGAATCCCTAGCCAGTTCCGGCATTCAGTGCCGTTTTGATAATGAGGTGAACGAATGGTAAAAAAAATCCCTATCGGTCCGTTTCATCCGATCCTCGAAGAGCCCGAGTTCTTTGAGTTGCATGTCGATGGTGAAAAAGTGGTCAAAATTGACATGACGATCGGCTGGAGCCACCGTGGGATCGAGATCCTCTCGGAGCACAAGACCTGGGATCAGGTCCCGTTCCTGGTGGAGAGGATCTGCGGCATCTGTTCCTGCTCGCATCCATATGCCTATGTAAAAGCTGTAGAAGACCTTCTGCAGGTGGAGGTGCCCAAGCGGGCCCAGTATCTCAGGGCGATCGTCGCTGAGCTGGAAAGGCTTCACAGTCATCTGTTGTGGACAGGTCTTGCCGGTCATTTTATTGGCTACAACACCGTATTCATGTGGACCTGGAAGTACCGTGAGCCGGTTCTCGATATCCTTGAAGCTACTACAGGAAACAGGAATCACTACGCGATGATGAGGATCGGCGGGGTCAGGCGCGACATTCCGACCGGGGAATATGGAAATATCAGAAAAATGCTCGATGATCTCTGGGAAAAGAACGAGCTGCTTACTGGCGCCATCGTTGATGACCCGGTGATCCACGCCAGGACAAAGGGTGTCGGTATTCTTGATAAAAAACATTGCAGGCTATATGGGGCTCTTGGACCAACAGCAAGGTCCGGAGGGTATGACGTAGACGCGAGACGGGACCATCCGATCGATGCCTACCCCGAGCTCGACTTTGATGTCATAGTCTGCCAGAACGGCGATGTGTTCGACAAGGCTGTCGTAAGGCAGATGGAGAACTTCGAATCGATAAAGCTCATCCGACAGTGTCTAGACAAACTTGAGGCTATGGGCCCGGGCACCGAAGAGGATCTCTGTCTTGAGATAGGCGAGATTCCCCCCGGAGAAGGTATCGGTGTGTACGAGGCGCCGAGGGGCGAGGTGCTGCACTACATACGTTCGAACGGAAAAAACATGCCTATGAGGCACAAGGTGAGGGCGCCGAGTTTCAACAATATCCTGACGAACGAACACAGCGTGGTCGGGAATACCGTCGCGGATGCCGGCCTGATAACAGCAGCCGTCGATCCGTGCTATTCGTGTACAGAGAGGGTCGGCCGGGTGGACGTAGACAGTGGCGATCGTTATATGATGAGCGAGGGAGACCTTATCAGGCTTTCCCAGGAAAAGACAGAACAGATAAGAAAAGAGCTGGAAGGTAACTGAGGCCGAATAACAGACGACGGTTCCGGAGAAAAAAAATATGAATGATCTTCTGTATATTATTATCGTTGCGGCAGTGGCTGGCATTATCCCTCTTCTGGTTCCAAGGAAGGCCAGCATTGTAGCCGGAGTAACGAGCCTGATAGCAGCTGTCTGGATCTTCATCCTTTCGATGCAGCTTTTCAGAGCTGGAGAGATCGCGTGGAGCGTCCCTCTGTTCAACCTCGGAGGAGAGATACCGTTCGAGTTCGCGTTGAGGTTGACCGGTTTCAGCTCTTTCGTCCTGTTGTTTATCAGCCTCTTCGGGGTGCTTATCATCCTGTATTCTCTAGGTTATATGAAAGGCAAGGGGCAGGCTTCGATCTATTATTCGTATCTTATGTGGACCCTTGCTGCCGCGGCGGGCGTAGTCATGGCAGACAACCTGCTGATTCTTCTCGTATTCTGGGAGATTCTGACGGCGATCCTTTTCTTCCTGATAAACATGGGCGGAGAAGGACACGAGAAGGCGGCGGCAAAGACCTTTACGATACTCGGATTCACCGACGCGACGATGCTTCTCGGGATCATACTTATATGGACGACCTTCGGAACGATATCGATCTCCGAACTGGCGGCGAATCCGATAGTGCCTTCGTCACCGGTGACGATAACCGCTTTCATATGCCTGTTCATCGGCGCCATCGCCAAGGCCGGCGGGATGCCTTTTCACAGCTGGATCCCCGCGATCGCCAAGCCGACACACGCTTCGGTCATCGCTTTTCTTCCGGCCTCGCTCGACAAGCTTCTCGGCATATATCTGCTGGGGCTGCTTACGCTGAGGATATTCGCCATTGAACCGGGCGGAGCTCTTTCGATGATGATGATGATCGTCGGTGTCTGCACGATAATCTTTGCCGTGCTGATGGCTCTTGTACAGCACAACTTGAAGAAGCTTCTTTCATTCCATGCTATCAGCCAGGTAGGCTACATGGTGCTTGGAGTGGGGAGTGGTATTCCTGTTGCTATCGCTGGTGGACTCTTCCATATGGTCAACCACGCGATATACAAGAGCGGGCTCTTTCTCGGAGCTGGCGCGGTGGAAAAAATGACAGGGACCACGGAGCTCGAAGATCTTGGTGGGCTGGCAAAGTTGATGCCGGTGACTTTTATCACGATGATCATTACGGCTTTCTCGATCTCCGGTGTGCCGCCGTTCAACGGGTTCGTCTCGAAATGGCTGGTATATCAGGGGATGCTTGAGGGAAAATATATGATCTTCCTGATAGCGGCTATTTTCGGAAGCGCGCTGACCATGGCTTCGTTCATCAAGGTACTACACTCGATCTTCCTCGGACGCAGGCCCGAAAAGTTCGATGGAGTACGTGAAGTCGGCTTCTCGATGCAGCTTCCCATGATCTTCATAGCCATTCTCTGTATCGGTTTCGGGATATTCGCCAGCTACCCGCTGCAGAATTTCATCCTTCCTGTCGTAAGCGGGGCAGGGGCGATCTCGACGTCTGGTTTTGAAGTTGTCACAGAGAGTACAAATGGATTCTGGAGCCCGGTCAGCGCTACGATCCTTATGGTCGTGGGCCTGGTAGTCGGAATAATAATCTTCGCGTTCGGGCGTATCAAAAAGAATCTGAGATATGACGATAATCCGTGGATAGGGGGAAACATCCTCGAGAACGAAGAGATGAGGATCCCCGGCACGCATTTTTATAAAACAGTGACGGATGAACTGAACCCGATTGTTACCGGAGCGTTCCATGATGGAGAGAAAGGCGCCTTTGATCTGTTCAATATCTTTGGCCGTCTTGGAGATCTGGTGGTCCAGTTTCTCAGATCCATGCATGACGGGATCCTGTCCACCTATCTATCGTGGGCAGTGATAGGTCTCGGCGTGCTTGCATTCATACTAATGTTCCGTTGGTAAGAGCGGGGTAAGGGAAAGGCAGAAGAATGGAGATTTTTCTCCTCGTATTGACAATATTCATGATCGTCGGGTCGATTGTGGCGATAGAAGCAAAGAACCTTCTTTCGTCGGTGATCTCTGTCGGCATAGTCGGCTTCAGTCTCGGGATCGTCTTTCTTATGCTCGGGGCGCCGGATATCGCTATTACCCAGGTCGTGGTAGAGATCCTGATACTCGTTATCCTTATCAGGGCGACGATCACTACGGACAATACCGCTATCGAAAAGCACAAGGACACCTTTCCTGTTGTGGTCAGCCTGATCTTTTTCGGGCTGTTCCTGATCTTCGCCTATTTTGCGGTTCAGGAACTTCCGCAGTTCGGAGATCCTCTTCCCAGAGAAGCGGCAGCTCACTATCTCGACAATGGTCCGGAAGAGACAGGAGCTATGAATATTGTTACAGCGGTTCTTCTCGATTACAGGGCTTATGATACCATGGGGGAAGCTACTGTGCTTTTTGCTTCTATAGTCGGTGCGTTTGTCATCCTGAGAAGACGCGGGAGAAAACACCGGAAAGATGAAGATACCGAAAAGGTCGGGATCCTCGAAGATGAGGATATCAAAAAGAACTTTGAGGGATTCTAGAGGGAGCGCGCTATGGATAAGATGGAAAAATACATAAGGGACGGCAAGAGCGGGATGACCCCGATAGTCAAGACGGTGGTGCGTTTTGTCATGGGTATCATCTTTATCTTCGGCGCCTATGTCGTTCTCTATGGCCACCTCACCCCGGGCGGAGGCTTCGCTGGCGGAGTAATACTTGCCTGCGGATTCATAATCCTTACTCTTGCTTTCGGCAAGGGCCTCGCGCTTTCGAAGTTCAGCGATAAATGGGCGTCCATTATCGATAATTCCGCTGCCCTGATATTTCTCACGATCGGGTTTATAGGGTTTAGCGGTGGATACTTCTTTATGAACATACTTGGAAAGGGCAAGGAGTTCGCTCTTTTCAGCGCGGGAACCATACCCCTGTGCAATATAGCTATCGGACTGAAGGTCACCGCGTCCGTATTCGCGGTATTTCTTACGCTTTCGATCTTTGGCCGGTTCGTTTCAAAACTTGTCGATGATTATGAAGATGATACTGAAAAGGAGTAAGGCCTGATGATCCTGTACTTTCTGGCGCTGGTGCTTTTCGTTATGGGGCTGTACTGTCTCGTGGCGAAAAAGAATATCATAAAAAAGATCATCGGGATCGTCATCACCGAGTATTCCATCAACCTTTTCCTGGTGCTTGTAGGCTGGCGTAAAGGCGGGATAGCTCCGATTCTTCTGAAAGGGATGCAGAAGAGCGAGATCGTGGAGAAAGGCGTAGATCCGTTACCCCAGGCCCTGGTACTGACTTCGATCGTGATCGGACTCGGTGTGCTGGCTCTGATGGTGTCGATCTGCCTGAGACTTTACGAAAAATACAAGACATTCGATATGTCGGAGATTAACAGGCTTCGAGGATAGGGTACAAGCAGGAGTACAAATGCAGGCATATTTTCCATTGTTTACAGCGATTCCACTGGCCATGGCCTTCATCAATCTGCTGGTCACGAAGGTCAACAAGAAGGTAACTGATTTCCTGGCCTTTCTTGCGATGGCCAGCCTGGCCTCCATGGCTGTCATGATGCTTTTCGAATCTCCTTTCTCCTATCAGGTGGGTGGATGGGCACCGCCGATAGGTATCCTGTTGGTGTCGGACGGCCTCAGTTCGGTGATGCTGGTCATCATCAACGTGATCGGGCTGCTTTCGATGATCTACTCGACGAAGTACATGACGACATATACGGCCAAGCCGAAGTTCTACACACTCTTCCTTCTGATGATCGCCGGGATGAACGGCGTAGTGATCACGGGAGATATGTTCAACCTGTATGTCTTCCTCGAGATCGCCTCGATCGCCTCGTACGCTCTCGTTGGATTCGGTTGCGAGAAAGACGAACTCGAGGCCTCGTTCAAGTACCTGATCCTGGGTGGGGTGGCGAGTACGGCGGTACTCTTCGGGATCGCCTTCCTCTACTCTATGACCGGCACGCTCAACATGCCGGACCTGGCAGTCAAGATACCCGAGATCGGGCACAATCACGCGATGGGCTTTGTGATGGCCCTGTTCATCATGGGGTTCGGGCTCAAGGCGTCGTCTGTTCCGTTCCACGCATGGCTGCCCGACGCGCATCCGAGCGCGCCCGCTCCCATATCCGCCATGCTCTCGGGCGTACTTATAAAGGCCCTTGGCATCTACGCGATAGCAAGGATCATGTTCAACATATTCGGCTCCGATACGATGGTCTCTTCGATCCTCATGTTCCTCGGGGCACTTTCGATGCTCGTAGGCGTCTTCCTCGCTGTCGGGCAGCATGACTTCAAAAGAATGCTGGCGTATCACTCGATAAGCCAGATGGGATATGTGATGATGGGGCTCGGCCTGGGACTCAATCCGAACGTGCCCCCGGCGCTCGCGGCGCTCGCGCTGTTCGGTGGTCTCTTTCATATGGTCAATCATGCTGTATTCAAGTCCTGTCTCTTCCTCTGTGCCGGAGCTTTCGAGTATCGCACAGGGACAAAAGACAAAACGGAAATGGGTGGGCTTATCAGGCGTATGCCATTTACGTCGGCAACCTGTTCGATAGCCTCGCTATCGATTTCAGGTGTGCCGCCATTCAATGGGTTCTGGAGCAAGTTGATCATCATCGTCGCGTTCATGAAAGCCGGATATACCGTCTATGGTATCCTGGCGATCCTGGTCGCCTTTATGACGATGATCTCTTTCATCAGGCTCCAGATGAATGTCATTTTCGGAAAGCTTCCGGAGAAATTCGCGAAGATCAAGGAAGTGCCTTTCGCGATGGTACTACCATTGGTCATTCTGGCGACCCTGTGTCTTGCGATAGGTGTCTTCTATCCGCTGGTCGATCAGAACCTGATCGAGGCCGCGAAAGACGCGTTGCTGGACAAGGCGCAGTACATCAGTTTTCTGGGCAGGTAAATGAAAAAGGGTAAGCGATGAAACGATTCTTACATTTTCTGATTCTACTGGGCATTTGGATGCTTTTGACCTGGTCCATCGCCTGGCAGGAGATTCTGGTCGGTGTCGTTGTCGCTCTTATAGCGGAGCTCCTGCTTGGAGATATCTTTCCTATAGGAGCAGTCAAGATCTTCAACCCGGTCAGGCTCTTCTGGATGGGAGTCTATGCTGTCGTATTTTCAGCCTACGTCATAAAGGCGAACTTCGATGTCGCGTACAGGGTCCTGAACCTTTACATGCCGATCCGTCCCGGGATCGTCAAGGTCAAAACGAGGCTGAAGAGTGATATGGCCAGGACTTTCCTCGCGAATTCGATCACGTTGACGCCTGGAACGCTGACGGTGGATTGTATAGATGAGACCCTGTATGTTCACTGGATAAACATTACGACCGACGATCCGGAAAAGGAAACGGAGCTCATCGTAACCCGTTTCGAAAATCTGTTAGAAAGGATATTTGAGTGAGTGTCTTTATCGCGCTGTTGATTCTTTGCATTTTCCTCTGCCTGTACAGGGTAGGGAAGGGGCCTACAGCACCCGACAGGACGGTGGCGATCGATATTCTTGGAACCCTCGTAGTCGGATTCTGCGCGATATACTCGATCATCACCAAGAAAGATCTGTATATGAATATCGGAATATCCTGGGCTCTTCTGAGTTTCATCGGGACACTTGCCCTGTCAAAATATCTTGAGGGGAGGGGTTTCGATGAATGAGACGATCGGCCTGACATTTCTTATCATCGGTATCACTTTTGACGTAATCGGTTGTATCGGCCTGGTAAGATTGCCCGATGTATATAACCGCCTGCAGGCGGCCACGAAATGCGTCACTCTGGGGACGAGCATGATATTGCTGGCGGTAGTCTTTTATACCGGCATAAACGCGATCGGTGTAAAAGCCCTGCTCTGTATCTGGTTTGTCCTGATCACTTCTCCAACGGGCGCTCACGCCATAGCGAGAGCCGCGCACAAGTCAGGTGTCCGGCTATGGAAGGGCAGCGTAATGGATAAATATGCCGATGACCATGAGGGTGCCGACAGCTCCTCCTGACAGGGGATGCTAAAACTGTAGCGAGGGTTGGTAGATACAATGCGTTATCCAAAACTGAGAGAGCTCAAGGAAGCTATCACAGCCCTGATCAAGGGGCC
>JAGLYV010000059.1 GCA_023131975.1 Candidatus Krumholzibacteriia bacterium
ATCACGATCGTGGATGAATACAGGGAAGATGAAGGGAAGATGGTGCGCAGGATCGAGAGAAACTGGGGCGCGTGCATATTCTGCAGCCAGTGCTACGAGTACTGCATCACGAACAAGGGAATCGAGCTCGATCCTGATTTCGAGAAATCATGCTTTGATCTGGCTGACGCGATCAACACACATGACAAGGAACTGCTCTTCTGCGAGCACTGCAACACGCCGATCACGGCAAAAGACCATATTCAGTGGATAAACAAAAAGCTTGGAGAGCTCGCGTTCGCGAACCCGACCCTCACAGTACACAAATATGGAGAATTAAAGCTGGTGGAAGAGGGAACAGGGGATAATCCGAGAAAGAATCTCGAAAGAGATAATTTCATCAGGGTCCTCTGCCCGAACTGCAGGGCCGCCTACATCCTTACAGATGAGTGGGGGGCGAGCTGATCCGGGTGGCGCCACGCTATTACAGGCCTCCCATCGGGGGCCTTTTTTTTTGGTCTTGTAAATGAACGGGAATGGCACTTCATTAAGCAGGACGGCAGATGCTGACAATTCCTTGTCAGGGGAATCGTACCCGGGAGGTGCTTGGATCTATGGAGAAGTTGAAGGAAAAACTACTGAAACGCCTTGAGGGCAAACGTTTCGGTGTAGTCGGCATAGGAAACGTGATCAAGGGCGACGATGGCGCCGGCTGTGTGGTCGTGGAGGGGTTGCAGGGAAAGATCGATCTTCCGATCGTCGATTGCGCTGAAGTCCCGGAAAACTACGGGGGATGGGTAGAGAGGCAGGATCTTGACAGTGCCATCTATATCGATGCCGTTGATTTCGGAGGCGAGCCGGGGGAAGTGAGAATAATTCCCCTGGAAAAGATGATGGTGACAGCGAGCAGCACTCACACACTGTCTCTGCATTATATGATCATCTATCTGAGAGAAGAATGGAAAGGCGACCCGATCATGATCGGGATCCAGCCCAAAGAGATGAGGATCGGAGATGGACTGAGTGAAGAGGTGAGTGCGGGAGTAAAAAAATTGACGGATATTCTGATCGAGGCCGGCCAGGCCCGAAAAGAGGATTGATAAAAAAACCGCGAAGAAGAATCTCCGCGGCTTTCTTTTTTCCACAGGCAGACGCGGATCTATTCTACTTTCCTGCCCGCCATGAATGCCTTCTTGTTCAGTTCGCCCGTCCCTTTTGGTGCCATACGTTCGATGACTTTCAGCCAGATCTCCTCTTTGATGTCGAGCGACTGCGACAGCACACCGAGAAGGATCGTGTTGACCAGGCGCGGATTGCCGAGGTCCGTGGCGATCTGGTAGGCGTCTACGACCGTGGCTCCGGGAACGTGAGCTTTGATCTTTTCGATGACGTTCTCGGGATAGAAGAACTTGCCAGTCGTAGTGATCGTCGGGATGATCTTCTGGTCGTTGACGATGATCCTGCCCTCGGGATTAAGTTCGCCGACCCAGCGAAGCGCCTCGGCCAACTCAAATGCGAGAATAACGCCGGCCTCGCGTGAAGGGATAAGGGGAGACAATACTTTTTCTCCGAATCTTACGTGGCTTGTCACGATCCCGCCCCTCTGGGACATCCCGTGGACTTCACTTTTTTTCGCGTCCAGCCCGCTTTCCTTTGCGACTTCGGTGAGGATCTCGCTCGCGAGGAGTACACCCTGCCCGCCAACTCCAACGATCAGAACATTAGTAATGCCGTTTTTCATATCGCAGTTCCTTTCTATTTCAGTCCTGATCAGGACTCGAATTTGACTATCGCGTCGGCGGGGCAGACCTGGGCGCATATGGTGCAGCCGGTACAGGTCAAGTGGTCTATGACCGCTTTATGTTTCCCCTTCTCGTTTGTCTCCTCCGATATCGATATCGATGGACACCCTACCTTGAAACAGGCGCCACAGGCGATGCATTTGTCGGCTTCTACCGTGTAGGGTTCGTCCTTGACCTTGTTCGGGAAGAGCATGCAGGGCCTGTTGGTTATGATCACCGATACAGCTTCCCTGTCCAGTTCTTCTTTAAGGACCGTATATGTCTCATCGATGTCATAGGGATCCACGCTGCGGACATGTTTTACACCGACAGCTCTGCAGATCTCCGCAAGATCGACAGGCTCAACGGCGTCTCCCATAAGAGTCTTCGACGTCGAGGGATTGTCCTGCCCCCCTGTCATGGCAGTGATCCTGTTGTCGACGATGATATTCGTCGTAGTGCCGCCATTGTATACTACGCTGGCCAGGGCGGTGATGCCGCTATGAAGGAAAGTGCTGTCCCCGATCAGCGCGACTGCTTTCTTTTTGGTCTTTCCGGCTTTTTCTATGCCGAAAGCGTTGCCGATCGAGGCGCCCATGCAGAGGCAGGAATCGATCTGGCTTAGCGGAGGAAGAGCGCCGAGTGTGTAACAGCCAATATCTCCGTTTGTATAGACCCCCGCCTTTCTCAGCGCCACCATCACACCCCTGTGAGGGCATCCGGAGCAGAGAACGGGAGGACGGGGAAGCACAGCCTCTGTCTCCACCGTCTCATGTATGACAGATGAATCGAGTACTCCTGCCTCGACGAAGCCTTTCCTGACGCGGTCGACATTGAGCTCCATGTGATTGGAAAAGAACTTCTTGCCCTCGACCTTGATTCCCTCGGCGGCTATGATCTCCTCGTAGAACCCTTCGAGCTCTTCTACGACGAAAAGCTTGTCGACCTCTGAAGCAAATTCACGGATCTTTTTCATCGGCAGCGGATATCCCATGCCGAGCTTGAGAATGCTCGCGTCGGGCATCGCCTCGCGCGCGTGCTGGTAAGCTATCGCCCCGGTGATGATGCCGACCTTGTTGTCGTTCCATTCTGTATAGTTGATCTCCGAACTCTCGGCATATTCCTTGAGCTTTTCCAGGCGCTCGATCACCAGCGCGTGCCTTTTGGCGGCGTAAGCCGGGACCATCACGTATTTTTCGATATTTCTTTCGAAGCCCTTGTTTTCGACGGTCTCGCGTTCGCCTATCTCGACGAGTCCCTTCGCGTGGCAGATCCTGGTCGTAAGCCTGATTATCACTGGCGTATCGAACTGCTCGCTCATCTCGAACCCGATTTTGACGAAATCTTTCGCTTCCTGGCTTGTCGAAGGCTCGAGTATCGGGACCGAAGCCATTTTTCCGAAATACCGGTTGTCCTGTTCGTTCTGGGATGAGTGGAGGCTCGGGTCATCGGCGCTGACGATGATCAGGCCCGCCCCTACTCCCGTATATGAAAGAGTCATGAACGGGTCAGCCGCGACGTTGAGGCCGACATGCTTCATGGCGGCCAGTGTCCTGGCGCCGCCGTAGCTGGCGCCCACCGCCACTTCGAGAGCTACTTTCTCGTTTACCGCCCACTCGGCGTATATGTCGTCCTTGAAAAACCTGGCTATAGTCTGAAGTATCTCCGTGCTCGGAGTGCCCGGATAGGCCGAGGCGAATTCGCCGCCATATTCGTACATACCGCGGGCAAGCGCCTGGTTGCCGGAAAGCAGCATCTCCATATTCTTACTCCTCCTGATTCATTTATGAAAAGCCAAAGTTCTTTCCTATATATATGCGCTAAAGATAGCCCATCCACCATAAAGGAAAAGTAAATTTTTTTCAATAGACCAGTTAAATTTGACACTTAAAAAATGATTAGCCAATCTCCCCGGAATCCGTTACCATCAGCGCAGTTATGTGAGCAGGGGGATAATGGATGAGTGCTGGCCCTACATATGTCATCGAAGGTGAAATAAGGCGATTTGATGAACGCGATACGGCGTTTTCCAGGGAGGCGCTTATCGAAGGCTCGCCCAATGAGATCGCCTATCACACCATGTACCCCGAGAAGATCGAGATCGACAGGAAACTTGCCAGATTCATAACCCTGAAAATGGAACCGGGTTGCAGCGACGATCATTTTGCCGATGCCATATATGAGGCTCATTTCAAGAGTTCCGCCGCGCTCGCGTTGCCCGACATGGTCGATGGCGAGCCAGCGTCCGAAAAGACCGACTGGTCACCAGCCCAGGCAGCCGCGAAGGTGAAAGCCTTTGCCCGCGCCATAGGTGCCGATGATGTGAGGATCGGTCCACTCAAGCAGGAATGGGTATACAGCCACAGGGGATCGCGACCTTTCTTCGAAGGCGGATATTCCAACGCCCCGTATTTCAGCGGGATACCGGAAGGGTACCAGGGGGCCAGGTATGGCGACCCTGTAGAGCTGGGACATTCGGGCGCCATATCGATGGCTTTCGATCAGAAAAAAGACCTGGTCGGTACCGGCTCGACCAGGGCGGTCGATTTCGAGGTCGGCAGGGTCTACGCGAAGAGTGTGCTGGCATCTGTTCAGCTTGCCAGGTTCATCAGGGCGTTGGGGTATCCCGCCAGGGCCCACCACCTGCGAAATTATTTGATCATGCTGGTTCCCGTCGCGGTGGATTCCGGGATCGGCGAACTCGGCAGGTGTGGATATATCGTCAGCCGAAAGTCAGGCGCGAATCTCCGTCTGGCCACCGTGACCACCGATATGCCGCTGGAGTTCGATGATCCGGTCGATATAGGGATGCAGGATTTCTGCGATAAATGTAAAAAATGCGCTGTGACCTGTCCGTCCGGCGCGATACCTCTTGAAAAGACCCTGGTGAACGGCAGTTGGCGGTGGAAGCTCAACCCCGAAGCCTGCCTCCAGTACTGGGGACATACAGGCTATACCTGCGGGATATGCCAGACGGTATGTCCGTGGACCAAGCCGCATAATATCTTTCACAGGAGCGTCGCGAGCGCGGCGGTCAATCTTCCGTGGATCAGGAGGGCCCTCGTAAAGGGAGACGATGTCGTCTACGGGGCCGGATTTTCTCCTCTGCCTGTCCCCCGATGGCTTGAGGACGGATAGAAGTCCTGAGTTTTTCGCGACAGCCCTGAGCTTTCCACGATAATCCCGAGCTTTTCACGATAGTCCTGAGTTTTTCATGACGTAAATCGATCTGTCAGGATGAACGGACGCGTTTATGTATCTCGCGTGCGGTCAGAACGATCGAGACGACAAGAAATGACCCAGCTGAAAGTATGATGGTGTATTTTCTCTCCGGTAGAGGAAATCTCGCGATGGCATGATGAAGGGACGAAAGCAGCCCTGCCGCGAGGATCATGGTCCTGACCATTTTTCCGCCCATATCCGGCCTGTCAAGTATCACCGCGATCAGAGCGAAGAAGGAGATCGAGGCGGGAGCCATCAGCCTCTCGTTGTTGGAACCGAAGAACGCGCTGACCAGTACCAGGATGAAAAAGAGGGCGATGTCAGGATTCTTCCTGACAAACCGGCCCGTCTCCCTGAAAAATATGAGAGGAAGAAATGTCAGAGGGATAAACGGATTCAGGAGAAGTCCGAACCAGGTCATAGGGTATCTTAGTTTTCCGCCGTAATGAATGGCGGCCTCAAAGAGAGAGAGGCCTCCAACGGGCGGAATCACAAGTCGGATGACGGTGAATACGATCAAAGCCGGCAGGACCGCGATTATCGGGTTTTTCCAGTCTCCCGGTAGCCGCCCCGTATGAAAATCATACAGGAACAAGACCGGTATCATGAGAAGTGCCAGTTCTCCTGCTGCCGCCCCGGCAGCGAGAGTCACGCAGAATATAATTCTTCTGTCATGACGCAGGGCAAGGAACATCATGGCCACCAGGGCAAGGGATAATGTGTCTTTTACCTGGAATATGTTCCAGTTGCTTATCCCGAAGAGATGTTTGTTGAGAACTAATATGATAAGGGCGAGGAAGGTGGATGAGCGGGAGATCCCCATCGAGACAAACAGAAAATAGAGACAGATGACCATAGCCAGAGAGGAGAATATAGTGAGCAGGAGGAAGCCCGTTATGCTTCTATCTCCCGTCAGGCCGGCAAGGTACGGGCCAAGGAGCCTGTAGGAGAAAGGCCGTGGCGCTTCCAGCGAGACTGAGGGAGACGCGTCAGCCATCAGGCGATAATATTTGAGGTCCATGTTGGCGAATGGACTGGAGGAATAGTCGATCCGGCCGTAGAAGAAAATGGCGGCCAGCGTGACCAGGATCAATATAGGTAGTCTTTTGTCCATATTCCGGATTTTGTCAGCGGTACCATACCGTCCACAGGTCGCTGGAGCCTCTTACCGCCGTGATAAAGAATGTCCCATAATCCGGGCCGCGTTCAGGATATGGTGTGAACCCTGCTACCGGAGTAGATAGAAGAAGCTCTTTTAACTTTTCGGAAAGAACCGGAGATTCCAGGACGGCTCCTATCGTCACCCGGAATGCCGGCCAGCAGGGGCCGCTGGTGATATGGATCAGTTCGGACCTGCCCGTGATATCGATGCCGACAGAATCGATCAGCGCGGTGAGCTCGATCGCGGCATCCCGAAAGACTTTTTCCCCACGGTCCTTGATAGATCTCACTTCGATCCGGCCTATCCCGGTCGATCCGGGGACATCCGGGATCGCGAGTCCGATCAGGATCGTATCGCTCGAGCATCCTCCGACCATTTTTTCGCGTTCGGGTTCCTTCTGCTTCTGGGAAGAGGCTCCGCTGCAGCAGGTAAGGGTCAGGATCAGAACGCAGGAACAAAGGCAGGCCGGCACAGTCATCCTGTTCATCATGGTCACGCTCTTTCCTCCAAAGGATCTCCCGCGCTCTCAGTAGGGCCTGGGAGGTTTCAGCCATATAGTTACACCGATCCTGAGATCGAAAGATGAAAACCTGTCATTGAGAGGATTTTCCATACTGTCCAGGATCGTGTCATAATGGCTGGTTTCCAGAAATGACGAACTGAAACGTTTTTCAGAAAAGGATATCGAATAGATGCCCTCTACGAGAAGGCTGATATTATCCTTGATCCGGTGCTCAAGCTGAAGGAGTGTCAATCCCTCGAACCCGTCAAGTTTGACGGCGCCTGAGACGAGGCTGGCCGAACCATAACCGAGGCCTGCGCCGACCCAGGGAACGAAGGACTTGCTGCCGGGGCGAAGACATCTCTTGAAAACGAAAGCATAACTGTATTTCGAGAGGTTCGCGTTGAAATCCTCAAAATTATTCTGATAATGTATCGATGGATAGCGCGATACGGTGAGCCAGGCCTCGCCCGCCCAGCCTCCGTTCCGGAAAGTCTTTCCCAGGGAGACCGCGAAGCTGTAGCCGGTAGAGAGGGCCTCGTTGCCCTGGATCGAAAGCTCGGTTGTAAGGGAGGGAAGCATCGGGTAACTGCCGCCTCCCGAAGCCTTGAGATAAAAACGACTTTCCCTGGCGGACGACATGGCTGGGATCACCGCTATCAGGGTCGTGATGATAAACAGGCGAAACGTTTTCACAGTACCTCCCGCGGGCTCAGGCAGATGATCTTTACAGCACCGGTCCACTGCCGGGGATGATATCGTCCGCCGCGTCCGGTTCCTCGCTGGGCAATGAGGGATCATTCTGGAGCGCTGGGCGTTCTTTTCCTGCTATGTTCCTCTCGATCCATTCTTTCAGAGGATCGAGGGGGATCAGCCCCACATGGCTCTCGACCGGTTTTCCGTTACGGAAGGAGAAGATCGCCGGCACACCCTTTATTCCGAGCCTGGAAGCGGTTACCGGATTCTTTGTGACGTCGAGTTTGAAAAATCTTGCCTGATCCGCGTAATCGGGGCCGACTTCGTTGAGTAGCCCTCCCATTACCTGGCAGGACGAACACCACAGACTGAAACAATAGACAAAACAGGGTAGCTCGCCGTTCGACATCTCCTCGTCGAACTGGTCGTCGGTCAGCGGAGCGGGTTCTCCCGGTTTGGTCTCAAGTCCGAGAAGCCTTTTAAAAAATCCCATCGGATCCCCTTTCTGTACCAGCCCAATATAACATTTCGGATGAGTATTCTCCATAAAAAGAGGTGTTCCATGGATCTCGTAAAAAAACTTGAACAAATCGGCAGCATCAACCGTATAATCAATAGAGGCAGAGAACCAATAAAAGCAAAGAACTTTCTGTGAAGGCAAAAAGGCGGTAGAACGATGAAGAAACAGATTTTACTGATGATCCCTGTCCTGGTGATCCTTTTGATCGTGTGGAGTGGCTCCTGTCAGGCGGAAGAACTGATGGCCGAAGGCCTTCTCCCCGGGTCCGGGCAACTCGAAGGCTGGGTAAGGGACGGGGACATGATCGAGTACTTCCCCGACAACCTGTGGGAATATATCAACGGTTCGGCCGAGAATTTTCTCATGTATGACTTCAGGCAGGTCGTTGCCATGCATTATCTCGATCCATCGGAACGTGAGATAAAAGTAGAGATCTATGATCACGGTGGTCCGTTGATGACCTTCGGCATCTATTCCATGCTGAGAAGTCCCGACGCGGAATATCTGGCTATCGGCTGTGAAGCGTTCGGAGACGAGTATACTCTCCATTTCTGGAAAGACAGGTTTTACGTAAAAGTATATTCATACAGCGAAGGGCCGGGGATGAGAGAGGCGATGAAGGCTTTTGCCGGTGAGATCGAAAAAACGATAACAGGTACGGGAGGGGAGCCTTCCGAGACGGACCTTTTTCCAGAAGAAGACCTTGTGAAAAAAAGTATCACATATATGACCAAAGGCGTCATGAGCAGCTCGAAGCTGCCGCCGGCGTTCGTCGCGAGGTATGAAAAAGATTCCGTGAAGGGGAAGGTATATCTGTTCGCATCCCGGGACGCTGACGAATCCGCGGAACTTATCGCTTCCTACGCGAAGATGATCGGCGCCGGAGTCGAGAAGGTGGAACTTTCCGGGGTCAGCTGTCTGATGGTGGACGGTGAAGCTCCATACAGAGGCCGGGTAGTAGCCGTACAGTCCGGCAGCTGGATGGCTGTGGTCACGGGGTTCGATGGTGACCCGGCCAGTGCCGACACCATGGCGGGCAGGCTTGTTGCCAGGATGAAGCCGAAACAATAATGGCCCGGTGTCTCATATAGAAAAAGGAACAGGCCAGAAAAATTATAAGGTCCCTCAAATAAAAAGGCCCCTCATGAGGGGCCTTTTTCTATAGTATCTCCCGGGCCGGACCGTTGTCCGCGGGGTGGCTGCCTATTCGGTCATAAGGTGTTTGATCGCTCCCCAGCTGAATGGTTCGGCCGCGGTCGTCGAGCATTCCGCGTCGACTCCGTCCACGGAGTTCACATAGACGTTCGTGAAGACCTTGCATGGTTCCATCGGAAAGTCTTCCAGGCAGTTAGCGAACTGGTATATCGGCGCAGGCTTAATGTCCGGGTGCTCGATTATACGCACCGTGGCCTTCGAGGGTGTATTGATGAAGAGCATCTGAGAGAACGGATAGTGCCAATCGGTCTGGCACTCGGTGAAGCAGACGCTCATTCCGCCGTCGAGGCTGCCGAGAGCGACCGAGATGTAAGAGGCAGGTGTCGGCGCAGTCGGGATGACGCCGGGATCGTCAGAGTAGTCTACCGCGAACTCGGCGCACATCTGGCCATTCTCGCTCGGAAGGCACCAGATATAGATGAAAAATGTATAGGGCGGGGTGCCCGAGGCACACCAGCTCGTGTGTTCCGTATCCACGAAAAGGCCGATATAGCCGACGGGAGGCGCCTGCGCGAACGCGGCGGTGGAGATCAGCATCAGGGCCAGGGTCATCAATAAGCATTTCTTCATCCTGGGTCCTCCTTTTGAACTGACAGATCCCTGTCAATTTTCCATTCATCGGCCGGGTGAATATCACCCATGGCCACCGGGGTGTTCCTGCTGCTGCGGTGCGCAGTAAGACAGGCCCTGGTTGAAGAAACACCCGTTCCTCATGCAATTCTCATCCAGAAGCCGCAGGTTGTCAACCCATTTTTGTTTTTCTGATATTAAACGTATACAAGTTCCATGCCCTGTCAGCCGAAGATCTTCCCGGCTTTTTCAAGTAATTCAGGGATGGGGAGGTGATAGGGACATTTCTCGAGGCACTCGCCGCAGCTGGTGCAGGCGTCATACGATGTGTCGAGGGTGGCAAGCCGGCTTCTGGCCCAGTCTTCCAACCCGTAGCGTGAAAAGTACACCTCGAGGAGAAGAAGGAAGGGTATGTTCAGCCCGGACGGACAGGGCATGCAGTATCCGCAGCGCCGGCAGAATTGTTCGCCCCAGAAAGATTTTTCTTCGGCGAGAAGAGAGAGCTCTTTTTCGGTAAGTTCGTCCAGGTTCTCGCCGGCGGTGACGTTTTCGTCTACCTGTTTGATAGAATCCATGCCCGGTATCGAGACGGTCATTCCCCTGGTGAGGGTAAAACGTATCGAGAGCGGTACGTTATGAATGGCTCCGCCGGCCACAGGCTTCATCCCTATCGTTCCCATTCCGGCTTTCACCGCCGCCGGGATCAGGCTGTCTTCCCACTCGGTCTCTATGGGGTTGTACGGGAACTGGACCGTGTCGAAAAGGCCTGTTGCCACCGCTTTGAGAAGAATATCCCTCGAATGTCCCGTGATTCCGATGAACCTGATCTTGCCCGCTTCCCTGGCTTTGACCAGGGTGGGATACGCGCCTCCGGGGCCGATGACTCTTTCCAGTTGCGCCTCCGAGCCGACGGCATGCAATTGATAGAGGTCGATCATCTCTGTCCCGAGTTTCTTCAGGCTTGTATCGAGTTCGCCTTTCATCGATTCCCCGCCCCGAGACATCGCTTTCGAGGCCAGGTATATCTTGTCGCGGTGCCGCCCCAGGGCCCGGCCGATCTTTTCCTCGCTGTCGGTATATCCCCTGGCCGAATCGAAGAGATTGATTCCGCGGTCAACGGCGTGCAGCAGGACTTTTTCTGCTTCTTCGAAGGTGAGTCCCTGTATCGGGATCCCGCCGAATCCGACTACAGATACATTCATGTCTGTTTTACCAAGAATACGTTTCTTCATAAAAGGAGAATAACGAAATCGTCGCGTCTTTGCCAGTACAACGATCAGGATATTCTTTCGATAAAGAATAACCTTTGATTAAATCAGGGGTGAGACATAGAATCGATGCCGGACGGAGATTTGATTAAGGTTTTGGTCGATGACCCTGTCGATGGAGGAATGTTGAGAAGAGCGAAGATAATATGTACGATCGGTCCCGCATCGAGAGATAAAGCGACACTGAAGAACCTTGTGGAAGCGGGAATGAATGTGGCGAGGATCAATTTCTCTCACGGAAGTCACGAAGAACATCTGGAAGTAGTAAAAAGGATACGTGAGATCAGCGGCACAGTCGCTATCATGCAGGACCTGCAGGGTCCGAAGATAAGGGTCGGCGAACTCGGTGAGGAGGGTGTGGTCCTCACCACCGGAAGCGAGACTGTCCTGGCCACGGTCGACGGATCGGGCAGCGACGGGGTGATTCCTGTCACATATGCCAGCCTGCCCGACGATGTCGTTCCAGGGGACAACATATTTCTGAACGATGGATTGATACATCTGGCGGTAAAGGGCGTCAGGGACAGGGATGTTACCTGCGAAGTGATCCACGGGGGACTGCTGACTTCGAGAAAGGGAGTCAATCTGCCCGGAGTCAGGATCAGCTCCCCGGCTCTTACAGAAAAAGACAGGGCAGATCTGGATTTTGGCCTTGATATCGGTGTAGATTATGTCGCTCTGTCATTTGTGAGAAGCCCCGAAGAGGTCCTGGAAATACAGGGTATTATCAGGCGAGCTGATTCCGCCGCTCGTGTGATCGCGAAGATCGAGAAACAGGAGGCGCTCGATTGTATCGACAGCATCCTGGAAGTCACGGACGGAATAATGATCGCCAGGGGGGACCTGGGGGTGGAGATTCCGGCGGAGAAAGTGCCGATCGTCCAGAAAGAACTGATCAATGCCTGCCTGAAAAGAGGCAAACCGGTGATCACCGCGACCCAGATGCTCGAGTCGATGGTCTCGTCTAAAAGACCCACGAGAGCCGAGGCGAGCGATGTCGCAAATGCCGTAATAGACGGTACCGACGCGGTCATGCTTTCCGCCGAAACGGCTACGGGCAGGTATCCGGTGGAGACCGTCGACGTGATGGGCAGGATCATCGAAAAGGCCGAGGAGTTCAACCGGGGCCGGCGAAAAAAGTCCAACGGGGATGAAGTGATATCCTCCGATGGGGATATCCTATTCACCGATGCCATCTGTTCAGGTGCGGCAGCCGTTGCCAGGGACATCGATGCCACGGCGATAGCTGTCCTGACACATGGGGGGCATACGGCCAGGTTGATATCCCGGCGCAGGCCGGATGTACCTGTCCTGGCACTGACAGATTTTCTGCCTGTTGTCAGGCAGATGGCTCTTGTGTGGGGGGTGAGGGGAATCGCTGTCGAATGTATAGAGGAGACCGAGGCTATCTTCGCCATTGTCAAGGATATGGTGAAAAAAGCGGGATTCAGCGGAAAGGTCGTGGTCACTGCCGGCATTCCCACGAGACAGAGAAGGCCGAGCAATACTGTCCACGTAATTGACATTTAAGGAAAGAAACTTTACGCGTTCGGGGCGACCGTTAAATATTTTTATTCCACAGGAGCATGGGGATATCCCCCCATTTTTCTTTTATAATCCTGAAATCGTCCTGTAAAGCAGTCTGGCGCAGCCGTAACCAGCATAAAACACACAAGTTGGTGGGCTATTTGATAGGGGCGGGTTCGGCGTGTCAGTTCAGTTTCTTAACTCCCCTCAAATGGCCCATTCTGGCATGGTAATTGATGTATTGTATATACAAGTACCTTTTGAGCCCGCGGAAACTCTTACCAAATCACGGGGCCTCCCCCCCCAACGTTAAGAGAAGGCTCTACAGGTTGCCACGTAGCCGAAGGGGGCATTAAGCAGCAGAAACGCATGACTAGACCTTCGGGACCTGGGGACGGACTCATATCGGGTCCGTCCTTTTTCTTTTCCCATAGCAGTATTTCTACGGTATCCCTATAGACAAACCGGTTCGTATTGTTTAGATTATCGGCTGGTGCGGCGACCGGACGGCCGCCGCCTGTTGTTTCACCTTGTGAGGAAGGGAATGACTCACCCCTTATCACGAAGGAAGATGCGGCTTACTCACGCTTTTACGATTAATCCCGGAAGTGGACAATGAGTAATTCTGTGCAGACCCGTGCCGGCAGGGAAGGCAAGAAAGGCGATCTTGCCGTCCGGTTGACGGGAAAGAACGCCGGCGGTATCGATATATCGATCGAGAGCTCCGTCGGCCACATGTTCGGCAAGCAGATCGAGAAAACGGCAAGGGAGACGCTGGAAAGCCTCGGCATAGAGAACTGCGAGATCGCGATCGATGACATGGGAGCATTCGATTATGTCATCATGGCGAGGATCG
>JAGLYV010000006.1 GCA_023131975.1 Candidatus Krumholzibacteriia bacterium
ACACACTCGCTGCTTCTGAGCTCGGTCGCCACGAAGCTTCGTTTCCATTTTATTGCTGACGGAGCATGGTCGGATCAGGACGGTCTGTGGGATACAGACGGTGCCTGTATCATCGATGATATTCTTGTCGTCGATGGAACCGGTCAGATCAATGCTGAAGACTGGGAAGGCGAGGCACTTGATGCTTTAGCGTCAGACGACGGTTTCTGGACCGCCGGTGTCGAGAATGCTTTCGGTGCTTTTGTTGGATTGGCGAACAACCTGGTCGATAAAGATCCCTGCGGCGACAACTTCGCTTCGCAGATCATCTTCTATCAGGGTTCTTCGTATCCGAGTGCCGATTATCCCGGCCTGTTCGATACTCCTTTCTGCACAGGTCCCGGTGGAACATCGGCTCCCTGTCAGAACGAGTCTCTGATTTCGCCGGTAATCGACATGACCATGTACAGCACCAACACTGACGAAGTTCAGGATGCTGCGATTCCAGCTGCGGCTCTGCCGAATCTGGGTGGACTGGTGTACAGGTTCACGGCGTATCGCGACATTCCTCTGCCTAACCTGGTATTCTACACATGGAGCATCCGTTCGATCGATGCTCTTGGATGCCCTGGTCAGTGGATGGACCGTAACTACGTCTACTATGGTGGAGACAAGGATTACATCCAGGTCGGCCAGGATGTCAGCGACCTTTTCGAGTCGAGTGATATTCAGGTCACGATCGGTGTAGCTGATATGTGCGACGCATGGTTCGACAGCTATGGCGACTGTGCGGCTCATACGCCTTCACCGTGGATCGACAATGTACGTCTCTACACCTATGAGACGTCGGGTCCTCAGTGGTCGTGGCGTGATCTCGATATCTTCCAGGACAACTTCCCGGCTGGACTCGATGTCGAAGGCGATATCCGAATCGATGCCGCGAACGACCTTAGAGGCAACGATGATCCTATCATCGATCCGGGCGACTCGGCCGTAGTCACCTGCTCAGCTCCTCTTGCCGGTGGACTCGACACCATTCCTACTGGTGAAGAAATGGTCTACTGTCACGTATGGGCCGAGTATGTTGGTAACGACCTCGCGAAGCCGGACCTCTATGGTGCGACTCTTGAAGGTACCTATGGTAGTTATGTCAGTGATGACGGTTCGCAGTGGACAGTGTTCCTCTGCCCGACGGCCATCACAGGCGCCGGTAACGAAGCTGAAGACAAGTACATGATCGATCTCGACGACTCCCTGTTCACCAGGGGTTATGTGATCCATTATTACTTCAAGGCCTACGACTTCGACGGCGCTTCGTCGACTCTGCCTGCGAATGCTGAGACTGGTGGCGTCATGTTTGAGATAACATGTCTGCCTTCGCTCAACACCGGTATCCTTTTCGTGGATGATGTCCACGGACGTGGGTCGATCATAGGAACGGTTCAGACCTATTTCGATCCCGCATTCGCCGCTGTAGTACCTGGCTCGATGCCGGATCGTTATGACACCAATAACCCTTCCTCGCTCGTGAGCAATGGTCTTGGAAGCCGCGTAGGATACGTCCTTCTCGGAGAGATCTACGAGAAGATCGTCTGGGATTCAGGCAACCTGAACTCCGGAACCATCACCGAAGGTACCGCATGGAGTGACAAGAGCGACGATGCTCAGTTGCTGGTCGACTGGCTGGACAATTCAAGCCATAAGGTCGGTCTGTGGGTACTCGGTGACAATGTTGCGTACGATCTCTGGCAGTCGCCTGCCGCTTCAGCGCTGGCGCTTCTGAACGCTTGCGGTGTTACCATGGCGAACGACGTGAACGACAGTTACTATGAGCTTACCGGTGGCCGTGTGGCCGGCGGTGTTGTTACTCCTCTGGTAACTGGCCTTGGTATATATGCAGGTATTTCGTACTACGCGTTTGCGGGTTGCCCGGTCATCAATGGTTTCGACGTGATCGATATCACTGGTACCGGTGCCTATTCGCTGCAGCTGCCCGATTATCTCGGTGTGCAGTACTACATCGGTATATCGAACAGTCAGGTGAACGCAGTTGCTGAGCCGATGCGCACGTCGTGGGTCGGTCACAGTTTCATGTATGTACGTAATGGCGACGGTGGCACGCTTGCCAGGAACACTCTTGTCAACGCCACCTGGGAGTTCTTCGAGAACTCAGTCAATGAAGACATCACTGGCGAGACCGTACCTGCGAAGTATGCGCTTATGCAGAACTATCCGAACCCGTTCAACCCGACTACGCGTATTCAGTTCAACCTGCCCGGCAAGGGCCAGGTCAGTCTGAAGATCTACAACGTAGCGGGTCAGCTGGTCAGAAGCCTGACCAACGAAGTCTGGGAAGCCGGATCGCATACGATAGACTGGAACGGCAAGAATGATCTCGGTTCGAGTGTAGCAAGTGGAGTATACTTCTACAAAATCGAAGCGGGCGAATTCCAGAGCACCAAAAAGATGGTACTGCTCCGATAGTACTTGTCTGAAGGTGTGATGCCTTGAGGGGTCGGATTTATCCGGCCCCTTTTTTTGTCTGGCTATTTCCTTGCGGAGAAATCGACCGATCCAGTGTTTATCATCGATTCTGAGTATCGAATTTCATTGACATCCAAAAATACAAATACATATATTACATGTAGATTGGAGCCAGCATATCCGTTTATAAAATTGTCAAGAGAAGGGTGGACATGAAACACTTTAACTCGGGGAATAGCATAGGTATACTGTTACTGTTTGCGATGACGCTGTTGATACTGCTTCCGGCCTGCAGGGATGAAAGGGAGCCTCTGGACAGGAACAGGGCGCCGGAGACTTTTTTGACTATAGCACCGCCGGAGACCACTGAGACAGATTACAAAGTACATCTCTACTGGCACGGAGAGGACAAGGACGGGATAGTTACCAGGTATATGTGGTTCCATTCGGATACAATCAGGACACTGAGGCCCGATCTGGATCAGGATGTCGAGTTTCTGGACTGGAATCCCGAAGTAAGGGCTTCAGATTATGTAAGAGGACATTTTACTCACGCCACAGACACAGTATTTATATTTGAGGGCTATGATAACACGACCGGTGCTTTGCTTAACAGACAGTCGTTTCATCTTGTTGCGATAGACGATATGGGGAAAATGGATCCGACCCCTTCCCGTATTCAGTTTTTTGCCAAAGTAGATTGTCTGCCCGAAACTTTCTTCTGGACGAGCAAGGATGGTAACAGCTGGAAACCATATGTTGCAGGTGAACTTGACACGATGAGCATGTTTACCGATGTATTCATAAGGTTTACAGGAACTACCTGCAACAGCATGATTACGGGTTACCAGTGGATACATAGTGGGAAGACCTATCCCGACGAGAACAATGACGGAATTCCCGAATGGAGGATCCCACCTCCGGACACGATGACGGTCGCTCTGGAGAACGATCCTGATAGTTACCTGCCGAGTGGTGATTTCTACTTCAAGGTAATCGCAAGGGATGAAGCAGGCGCCAGGTCAAGGTCAGATATCCTTACAGGTGAGGGAGTCTGCCAGATCGTTATTAACTACGATCCAGATACCAGGGTTACCTATGGAGACAATTATTTCACGAAGCAGAATGGGGATACCGCAATCAGGACGGTCGATTTCAATGAGGGTGAGATAGATACCCTCCCTTATAAGTCAAGGCTCAAACTGCACTATCTGGGGTGGGATGATGACAGGGATATCCTGGAGTTCTCCGATCCTCCGGTCCCAATGAGATTCCAGACTATGTACGGAAGAATCGGCGTTGCCCAGAATGGAAGTATTTCGAGCCACAAGACCCCATGGTATCCTACGGACAGGGCCGAGGATACAAACTGTTATGCTGATGAAGACAGCGTAACGATAAGGATCGGCTCCTACGAGTATTTCGTTGCCGTGAGATCGTTTGACGAGCAGTACAGGTCCGACGGTACGCCCGATACGGTAAGGTTCTTCGGGAACTACTCACCGACCATCGATGATGTGCAGGTCGGTATAGACTCCAACTTATTCATTCCAGGCCTGCAATTTCTGCCGATCTCAGGGGATACTCTTTATGTGAACATCGCAACGCCTCTTATTCCCATGGGCGACACATGTAATGCGTACGAGAGGACTCCGGACGACGAAGACAACACTTTCACATATATGTTCAAATATTACCTGTCCTGTTCCGGGCATGACGATCAGAGGGATCCTCCGGGATCGGGAGTGAGAAGCTGGTGGTTCTCTATCGATGGAGTGAATGAGGATTACTACTACAGGAACGAGGATGAGTGGATATCTAACCAGGAAAACGACGTACTGCTGCAGGAATGTGTTTTCAGGATTGAAGTTCCTTATGATCTTTCATATTCCTACCCTTGGCCTGACTCTCTGTATGTGAATGATGTTCCGGAATGGATGGGAGACCAGGAACTCCTGGTCAGAGGTAAGGATATCAGAAGTACGGACACGTTTGATGAAGGGATGAGATGTACCAGCCCGACGTTCAGCGATGATGACCCCTGTGAGATGGTCGAACTCGGGACATGGTGTATTGTGAGGAGATATCCGGCTAACTACGCGAGAAGCGATGAATATACAAAGAATTTTTACATCAAGCTGATATACCACGTTCCGGCATTTTAGATTTGCCAGGGCAAGACCGTTCCCTCAAAACGGGGGGCAGGAGGTACGGGATAATGCGAAAGATTCTGATTTCTTCGGTAATGCTCTGTATTATCTCTTCGGCGCTGGTATATACAGGATGTTCAGACGGACTGTTTACCGGTGAAGCGGATGATAATGCCATGCCTGAAGTGTGGCTCTCAAGCGGCCCTGTTGAGGGAGATACAACCGGGTATCAGGTGCATTTCTACTGGAGTGGATGGGATCCGGATGGAGAGATCTCGCATTTTGAATTCGTTGTCGCTGAAGGTAGCAGCGAACTGGGAATAGGATTCAATCCCGCGGATACAGCGGGAGCGGATAAATGGAGATCCACGGCAGTCCATGACAGTGTTTTCAGGGTCGAGGCTGATGAGAATCCCAGGGCATACGAACCCGATGACCCGAATTCGATATATACAAGGTATGACAAGACTCACACTTTGTTCCTGCGGGCAGTCGATCTTCAGGGGAGGGGTTCAAAAGTGGTCCACAGGTCGTTTACCGCCTGGACTATTGCTCCGATCTGTTTTATCGAGCATCCGCCTGTTGGAACAACTACATACAGTACGGTCATCACATTCAGATGGACGGCGAGGGATCCGATCGACAGTCCCTCGAACTCTCAGGATCCTGATTCAATCAGGTATCTATACAGTCAGGTACTTGACAAGGACGGGATATACAGCCCGAATTTTCGGATCCTCGATGATTTTAATGCCAATCCACAGGACTACGAGCATCTGTGGAGCAATTGGATCTGGTACAGGGCTTCCGGGGATTCCGGGAAAACTACCAAGATCGGTGATGATGAGGTCCTTGAACTGAACCGGCGACACTTCTTTGCCGTTCAGGCCAAAGATGAAGCTGGTGCGGTAACGGCTATTTTCGAGAATGATGTCAATATCAAGCAGTTTCTTGTCTCATGGAAACAAGGTCCCCTGCTCACCTTGACAGAACCGTTCCTTGGTGGATTTCAGTTTCTCGGAACAGGCATGAATCCGATTCAGAAACGTCTTCCGCCCGGCATTCCGTTGAATTTCTGCTGGAAAGCGACAGCTGATGATTACGGTGGTGAGATTGTGGGGTTCCGTTATGGATGGGATATACAGGATCTTAACGATCCTGCGCAGTGGGCGGGGTCTTTCAGCCCCTTTACCCTGTGTGCTCTCGAGAGGACTCTGTACTCCGGGATTCACACATTATTTGTCGAAGCCAAGGACGATGGGGGCCGAATATCAAGAGCAAGGATCGAGATCGAGATCATTCAGTTCACTATGGACAGAGACCTGCTGTGGGTAGATGATTTTGCTTCAACAGACGCCCCTAACCCAGCCAGGACCCTGCCTCTGGAATCTGAACATGATGAATTCTGGCTCGACATCTGTTCTCGTGTTCCGAGCTTTATTCCGGACAGAGATCAATATGACGTTCAGGCCGCGAACAACAAGGTGCCCGAGATTACGTTGATAGGCCGTTACGCGAACATCATCTGGACATACAGCTCTACTACGATCACAGCCTGGAACCAGATCATACCGTTTACTCCCGAAAGCATGGTCGGATCCGGAGGGGTGCTTAGTATCAACTATCTGTCTCTTTTCCTCGCGAAGGGTGGGCATCTGCTGACACTTGGAAGGCCGGGGGGACTGGTTGAGGCGTTCCTCGCTAACCCTCAGCTGCCAGCTTCGTTCAAGCATGATATGTCTACTGTCAGCAATACAGATACCTCTGGAGTCAACTCCATGCCATACAAAGATTATTGTGTGACTATCGTAGACAAGGTCACCGGAAACTTCCACACTGCTGAAGATATGCCGGATGGAGCCAACAGGTCTGTCGATAGAGATGCGATGATGCGAGCTGTCAGGGACGAGGAGGACGAAGTGGTCCAGACCTCACTTGTCGGCCTGCCCGATACCCTTGCTTTGTGGAGCGAAGTGACAGATTGTCCAGTCTGTTTCTTCAACCTGCGGGACAGAGGTTTCTCATATGTTGAGTTGTATGATGTAGAGTATTATATGGAATTCAGGCAGATAGCGGCCTCTCAGGGCTGTTTCCATCCGATGTACAGGATGAGGTCGATGAGCGTGATCTCGCCTTTGTACGATCAGCCTGTCGCACTTGTCATTACAAAATACAGGGATCTTTTCTATGGCCGGGATGATATCAGTTTCATTCCAGCGTACAGTTTCCACTTCGGATTTCCTCTGTGGTTCTTTGACAGAGAAGATGTGGATCAGGTCATGAATGTGATATTTGAAGACTGGCAGCTTGAACATACTGAAGATTGATGACAGATTCCAGGCCTATGGCCGGACAATAAAGGAGGAAAGGTGGTTTACAGCAAGCCGCTTAGGGTGATACTGGTAATTTTGGGGATCATGGTTGCTTTATCTGGCGATATTCTGGCTCAGAGTAGCGTTTTGGATACGTTGTTTCTTGAGACTGTACCGCCCGACTCCGTTTCCGTTTACAAGCGGGGGGATGATATAGTCATCCGCTGGTATTCACCAGATGATAGCATTTCGAGTGGTATCGGCACGATGGATTTCAGGAGCTGGTACAGCGGATACGATCCTGCAGATATATCGCAGATGAATACTCATGGGGACTACACAGGTTCGGTTGATATGAATGTCAGGATTGAAAGAGAGGTCATCGGCCCTCTTGTTCCGTTGGTGGTCGGTACTGATCCCTTTATCTCTCTGCGAGTCGAGACTATCGATGCTGTCAACAGGAGTTACTCAAAGACCATAAGAATTGGAACTGATGATTACATCCCCGGCGAGCTGATCCCGCTGATTCTGAGAAACGAGGAGGATGCAGAGGATCTTCTCGATCTTGGTTTTTCAATTTCGTTTACAACCGGAATAATCGATTCAAGTCTTGCCGGTGGGGGTGCTCTCATCGCGATGGATCTACAGGATTTCGAGGGATTTCATGTCTGGCGTGGATTGTCCCCTTATCCTTCGGAGATGATATCGATCGTAGAGATCTCGAAAGAGGATTATTTCGATGTCAGTAATATTGACGTTGCCGGTGATGTGCCTTTGAAGTGGCTCTGGCTCTGGGAATATTTCAGGGGAACTGCTGAAGAAGATAGCTGGCCGAGAGTAGATGATGAGGGGCGGGAATATTACGAGTGGGTCGATGGGGACGTCTATCCCGGATTTGACTATTATTATCATGTGACTTGTTATGACCGGGGATTCTTTAAGAATTTTTTCCAGCATAACAAGGAAGATAATCATATATGTGATGAAGATCTGGAAAACCCTCTCGATCCGGGTAATGTCCTTGATTGTGAAGAGGTAGCACAGAAGATCACGATGACAGTCGATGCCGGGGGAGACAGCGATGAAGAGATGATGAATGTCTATGCCGTTCCTAATCCGTTCAGGACGGGAACATCCGCACAGACTTCACCTGCTTATCATAATTATGAACCCAACGCCATCAAGTTCTTTAATGTACCTGAAAATTCCAAGATCAGGATCTACACAGTATCTGGAGACCTGGTATGGGAATCGAATTACTCCGATGATGGTATAGACGGCATAATGACCTGGGATGTAAGGAACAAGGAACATAATGAAGTCGGGTCGGGTGTCTATATCTACAAATGTGAGTCAGTTGCCGGTGGTTCTGTTTATGGCAGGATTGTTGTTATAAGGTGATAATCAGTGTCTTTTCAAGCCGTTCCCATAAAATGGGAGCGGCTTTTTTTGTATGTCGATCATGTATGTTGTCAGGAGCATTATCCTTGACAGTCTAAGGTTTTTGCAGTATCGCTGGAACAGATTGTGGTCCTGGAATATGACAGAACATAGTGGTAGTCTAAACGATTCAGAATAATCGACCGGGGGTTCTAATGTTGAGGACAAACAAACAGAATCTTATCATTCAGTCTGTGCTTGGAGCGATATCACAGCCCCGGATGGCGCTGAAAAATCCATATCTTGTCGATTCGACAGGTCATGCACATGTAGTCCCGGGCACTGGTGGGATAACATATAATGTCGCTGTCGGCGATTCTGCGCTTGATTTTCGTGGTGACCACGTTGAACCGGGGGTGAGCCTGGGGGTTGTATCCGGAACGGACATTAATTCTGGTGGCGGACTGAGTGTGCTGACCTGTGTCGGAAATGAAGTCAGAGTAGTAAGTGGGGCTGCTGCCGGGAATAAAGGCGTCGTAACAGGGAAGCATGGTGGGGTGGAGCATGTTCTGATTGATTTTCCATCCCTGACCCTTGAAAAACTTGTCGTGGGAGACAAGGTTCAGATCAAAGCATATGGGCAGGGGTTGGAGATCAAAGGTTTTACGGATATACACGTCATGAATCTTGATCCTTCTTTTTTAGTACGAATGAATATCACTACTCAAAACAATCAGCTGGTCGTTCCAGTTACGCATGTGATTCCGGCCTCTCTTATGGGAAGTGGCCTTGGATCAAGGCACAGTTACAGCGGAGACTACGATATACAGTTGCCTGACAGAGAATCGGTCCAGAAATTTGGCCTTCAGAATCTGAGGATAGGCGATATCATCGCTATCAATGATGCTGATTGTCGTTTCGGGAGAACGATAAGAAACGGAGCGATGACGATCGGTATCATCGTTCATGGTTCATGCATCACGAACGGTCATGGACCCGGAGTAACGGTTCTGATGACCACCGCAAAAAAACTTATTGTACCAAAGATGGAGGAATCGGCGAATATCGCTGACTACCTGAATATTGGGGTAGCGAGAAAGAAAAGCAGGGCACCACAGAGACGACGTAGAAGATAGCAGATGTGACCCGGCATCGAAGCGATCCGCCTCCGGGTCCTGAGATATATTATGACGGAAAATCGATTTAAAAAGAAGATTATCCGCACGATACTGATCCTCGCTTTTGTCATCGTTTCTTCATGGCTTAATAAAGGGTATTCATCGGAAAGTGTCACGAGGTCCGCATTTTCCGGCCTTCCCGTAAGTCTGCAAGAGGCTGTCAGGGGAGTTGACGATAAAGCTATTGTAGCGATATGGGTCTTTTTCGAGGATGGGCCTACAACAGATATTCTGCCAAATAATCCGATATATGGTCCTGAGCCTGTCTCGTCCCGGGCGAGATGGAGAATGAAAGCCAGAGGGAACAGGTCAACGGATTTGAGGGTGTTGAAAGCTCTGCCGAAAGAAAGAATCCGGGAGGTTCGGGCCCTTGTCTTCAGGATCCGCCATATTTCAAAATATTTCAATGCTGTAAGTGTGGATGTGAAGGTGGAGGACATCGAATCGCTTCTCAATCTTGATTTTGTCATCGACGTCAGGTCCGTTCGAAAATATGAACGTGCCGGTAGATTTCTGGATCTGAAGACGACCGGGAACCCTTCAAATGAGATGCTATCCGATCCGTGGTTCACAAAATATGGGGAGAGTCTTGAGCAACTCGCGATGACCGGGTCATCCGATCTTCTTGAGGCAGGGTACAACGGGTCTGGTACAGTTACGGGAAGAGATCCTGTCCTGATTTGCGTGATGGACACGGGATTCGATCTCGATCATGAGGCATTTGATTTTATAGATGTCCTGATTGAATATGATTTTGTCGATTACGATTCGGTTACAGCTCAGGAAGAGAATGATTTTCCCGACCAGGCCAGGCATGGGACTACCGTTCTGGGAACGATCGCGGGTTATCATCAGGGAGATCTTATAGGCCCGGCCTGGGGGGCACGATATATTCTTGCAAAGACAGAGATCCTTGGGCAGGAGATAGAGATCGAAGAGGATAAGTGGGTTGCGGGGATCGAGTGGGCTGACAGCATTGGCGCAGATATAGTAACGACCTCGCTTGGATATAGTGACTGGTATACGTCTGAGTCCATGGATGGGGAGACTGCTCTCTGCACCATCGCTGCCGACATCGCCGTTTCGAGGGGTATTGTTGTCGTAAACGCTATGGGTAATTATGGATGGGATGGTGATACTTCTCTCATAGCTCCAGCGGACGGCCGAAATGTGATAGCGGTCGGCGCTCTTCACAGATATGGTGAGATAGCAGGTTTCAGTTCCAGAGGCCCCACCGCGGATGGGAGGATCAAACCTGACCTTGTAGCCCGGGGTGTCGACGTTCATTCTGTCGCTTATGAAAACGTTTCAGGCTATGGCCAGTATGACGGCACCTCTTTTGCTGCTCCTTTGATAGCCGGTCTTTGCGCCCAATTGCTTGAGATCCATCCGGAATGGGATCCCGGCATTCTTCTTGAAGAACTCAAGGCATCCGCTTCAAAATCGAATGATCCCGACAATTATTATGGATACGGGATTCCTTCAGGATTGATCGTATCGGGACTTTCATCAGAGACAGAGTCGGCAGGTATACTGTTCCAGTCCGGTTATCCTAACCCTTTCAGTCGAAATATACGATTCGATATTTTTTTACCAGAGTGGGAGACTGTTGATCTGAAGATCTATAATTGTGCTGGTGAACTGGTAGCTACGCTTCTTGATTATTATCCCTTAAAATGGGGAAAGAGCGTTGTCTGGGACGGGCGTAACAGATCGGGTGCGAGGGTTGCCAGCGGAGTGTACTTCGCCCGATTCGTTTCGGATTCCACATCGAAGACTATAAAGGTAGTTTATTTGAAGTCATGACGGTCGATTTTTCCGGAAGGGGAGGATCCCGGCCTCATCCACAATAATCTGTTCCCGGGGGAAGTTTATAAGGATTATTCTTTACAGGATCATGTTTCTCGAGATACAGTAGCAGTTTATGGATGGTGTCGGTTGTTTGTTATAACATATTGTTATGAGTAAGGATAGGAGGTACTCCCTTGAGCAGGCAGAACGTGTATTTCTTCGGTGGAGGGAAGGCGGATGGTAATGCCGGAATGAAAGACCTTCTTGGCGGAAAAGGAGCCAACCTTGCAGAAATGGCCGGGATCGGTATGCCGGTTCCAGCTGGATTTACAATTACCACAGAAGTATGTACATGGTTCTATGAAAATAATGGGGAATATCCACCGTCACTTCAGGAAGAAGTAACTGGGAAACTTGCTTCAATCGAAGATGTTATGGGGGCGAAGTTCGGCGATGTCAACGCGCCGCTTCTCTTATCGATCCGGTCGGGAGCAAGGGTCAGCATGCCGGGTATGATGGATACTGTCCTGAATCTGGGATTGAACGACGATACAGTGAAGGGGCTTGTTAAGGCAAGTGGCGACGAGAGATTCGCTTACGACTGTTACCGGAGGTTCATCCAGATGTACGGGGATGTCGTTCTCGGGATGAAACCGGAGTCGAAGGAAGGCAGGGATCCATTCGAAGAGATCCTGGAGCAGAAGAAGGTCGAAGCAGGGGTGGAACAGGATGTTGAACTGTCCGTATCCGACCTGAAGGATCTGATAGAGAGATATAAGGCGATAATCAAATCAAGACTCGGAATCGATTTTCCAGTAGACCCTCTCGAGCAGTTATGGAAAGCGATCGGGGCCGTTTTCAATTCATGGCACAATGACAGGGCAATCACATACAGAAGGCTGAATGATATTCCCGGAGCATGGGGAACTGCGGTTAACGTACAGGCCATGGTATTCGGTAACCTGGGAGATGATTCTGGTACTGGAGTGGCATTTACCAGAGATCCGGCTACCGGAAAGAACGTTTTTTACGGAGAATACCTGATGAAAGCCCAGGGAGAAGATGTTGTGGCGGGTATCAGGACCCCACAACCGATCAACAGGTTGCAGAAGGGGGAGCGAGATCTTCCCTCTCTGGATGTGGAGATGCCGGGGGTGTATCTGAGCCTGGAGAAGATCAGGTCGCAGCTGGAAGATCATTATTCAGATATGCAGGATCTGGAATTCACGATACAGAATGGCAGGTTATGGGTGCTTCAGACAAGGACTGGAAAGAGGACCGGCTTTGCCGCTATCCGTATCGCTATCGATATGGTCAGAGAGGGAAAGATCTCTCGTGAAGAGGCAATAAGGCGAATAGACCCCGAACAGCTCAATCAGTTTCTGCGACCGGTATTTGATCCGAACGGAAAGAAAAAGGCAATTGCAGAGGGCAACCTGCTCGCAACGGGGATTAACGCGGGACCCGGTGGGGCTACCGGAAAAGTCGTGTTTCATGCTGAAGACGCGGAGGAATGGGCCCGAAGAGGTGAAAAGATAATACTCGTCAGGATAGAGACAAGCCCGGAAGATATCAGAGGAATGAGTGTGGCTGAAGGGATTCTTACTTCCGCTGGTGGAGCTACATCCCATGCGGCGCTGGTCGGAAGACAGATGGGGAAGGTCTGTGTGGTTGGAGCGAATACTTTAAAGATAGATTACAGGAACAGGACGATCGAGGCTGAGGGAAAAACGATAAATGAGGGAGATTTTATCTCTATAGATGGAATGACGGGTGAAGTGTTCAGTGGGCAGATAGAGACCAGGCCTTCCGAGGTGCTGCAGGTTCTGATCGACAAGACGCTGGAGGCTGGAGATTCCGAGACATACAGGGATTATGAAGAGTTGATGAACTGGGCTGACGATATCAGAAGAATGGGTGTACGCGCCAACGCGGACCGTCCGGACCAGTCGGCTCACGCGATTGCGTTTGGTGCTGAGGGAATAGGCTTGTGCAGGACGGAACACATGTTCTTCGAGGGTGACAGGATAGACTATTTCAGACAGATGATTCTGGCACCGGATGAATCGGGAAGAAAAAAGGCCCTGGAAAAACTTCTTCCCATGCAGAGGAGTGATTTCAGGGGAATTTTCGAAATAATGGGCGAGAGGCCCGTGACTATCAGGACTCTGGATCCTCCTCTACACGAGTTTCTGCCACATGAGGATAAAGAAATCGAAGCACTCGCGAGGATGATGGGGATAAAAGTTGCAATCATAAAAGAGAAAATAGAATCGTTGAAAGAGTCGAATCCAATGCTCGGGCACAGGGGCTGTCGACTGGGAATAGTGTATCCTGAAATAACCGAGATGCAGGCGAGGGCAGTGTTTGAGGCAGCCTGTGATGTGGTTATGGATGGCGGGGATCCGCATCCGGAAATAATGATCCCGCTGGTGGGGTCATTATCCGAATTGAAATTGCAGGAAGAGATAGTGAGGCGTGTGGCGGATGAGGTCCAAAAAGAAAAGGGAGTAAATCTGGAATTCCTGGTGGGGACGATGATAGAGATTCCGAGAGCCGCGCTTACGGCCGATGAGATTGCGTCAACAGCTGAATTCTTTTCCTTCGGAACGAACGATCTTACTCAGACTACCTTTGGTCTCAGCCGTGATGATGCGAGTAAGTTTTTGGGGGATTATCTGGCCAAGGGCATCTGGGATGCCGATCCTTTCCAAAAACTGGACAGGCAGGGAGTGGGCAGTCTTGTGCGTATTGGGATAGAGAAGGGGCGAGAGACAAAGCCCGATCTTAAGATCGGTATCTGCGGAGAACACGGGGGAGAACCCAGTTCGATTGAATTCTGTGAGAAAAGTGGAATGGATTATGTGAGTTGTTCGCCCTTCAGAGTGCCGATAGCGAGATTGGCGGCAGCTCAGGCAGCTATGGAAAATGTAAATGAATAGTAGTATCGATAAGGCAGGGAAGAAACTCAGGAAGTCTGTACTTCTCTTTATGACCTGTGCGCTACTTGTTCTTCTGGTAGTTTCCGTTCTTACTGGCAGACTGGTCGGACGGCGTGTAGCTTTGGACCTTTTTATATACACAGCTTTCGTCGTAGGCGGTTTTTCGATTTTTGTCTATTCCAGGCCAGACTTGTTTCGTCGACCTTCAGGCCAGGTGGTATCAAAATTTGAACTTGCAAATATCCTCACTGCCTTGAGGATCTTTCTTGTTCCTCCAGTGCTGGTGTTCCTGAGCCATGGCATGAATGTCTGGGGTTTTGCGCTTTACGCGTTGATACTTCTTACAGATGTAGGTGATGGTTGCGCGGCGAGGAAGTTAGGGCAGGAAACGAGATTCGGGCTGATGCTCGATCCATTCGCTGATATAGCTTCGACCATGGCGATTTTCACATGGCTGTGGTTGAAGGGTGGTGTGCCTGGATGGTTGTATCTCCTGCTCGTATTGCGTTATTCAGAGTTCTTTTTCGGAATGGTCTATCTATCGACTAAACGGTGTCTTCCCGAGTTGCATGCTACTATCGCAGGGAAAACGGCCGGGGTAGTCCAAGGGCTCGGTATCCTGATCCTCGTTCTGCAGAGGATCATGCCCAGTCCATTTTACAGTGATGTTGTAGGAATGGTCATATTTCCCATCCTGGCTCTTGCCTTCATTTCAACGATAGTCTCACAGACTGTCATTGGTGTGAGGGCGGCTGGATCGGATAAGCTGAAAGCGGGAGGTAGATGAATGGATCTTGGTGGAGACCTGAGAGTGCTCGATCCGTCGATGATCTTCCAGGTGTCAGCGTTTTGCGCGCTGACGGGTCGTCTGAAACTGATCACGGTCGATAATGTGGCCAGCTTTTTTTTCAGAAATGGGGAGCTTCTTTACGCGACAATAGATACACAGCGAAAGAAGATCGGGGAATTTCTCATCGAAAATGATTTCATATCGGAAGAGCAACTCGATAAAGCGTTAATTGAATACAGAAAAATCGATGGCAAAGATAGAATAGGAAACATACTTCTGCAGAAGGGATTCCTGAAACGCGAAGCCCTGGTATCCGCCATGCGGGAGCAGATGAAGGAAGTAGTTTACGAGGTCTTGCCGTGGAAAGAAGGACAGTTCGTATTCTTTAACCTCGCCGAACCGATGGATGAAGATATTCTTCTGGATGTCAGGGTCGATCATCTGATTCTGGAAGGTCTCAGGAGGATGGATGAGGCTGAAATGGATAATTCGGAAAATGCGAAATGAGATATTCCGTGTACTCTCAACGTTCGCTGCCTTTTTGTTTTTATCCTCCTGTGTAAATGCTGCCGTTTTGGGAGATCATTTTCTGGAACTGCTTGCCTCGGCGGGTAACAGTGCCCGGGCTTCAGCCACAGGAAATACATTCTGTTCACTCGGGGACGATCCCTCGACTCTATTTATCAATCCTGCAGGACTGATCACGGTTGAAGGCTCTGTCCTGTACGGGGAATATGTCGCAAATTCCAGGGATACAAAGTATCGGGCGGTACGGACCGTGGCAGCGGTACCATACGAGAAGGCTGTTTTCAGTGCCGGGTATTATCGTACAGAAAGTGGAGAGGATATCGTTGCTGATATCTTTGCGCTTGGTACAGCAGTGAGGATACTGCAGGGGACGCAGGGGTCATTTCTGTCGGCGGGATTGACGTTGAAGAGTGGCAGATTGTCCAGGGGTGTTTCTGGGGACTGTATTTCATGCGGAAGTACCAGATTTTCGGATTCGGCCTTTTCGACTGATTTCGGTATTATGCTACGGCCTCTTCCAATGGTCTCCTTCGGATATTCCGTTGAAAATCTCCAAAAACCGGAACTGGAATATGGCGATGGCTCCGTTTTATCCTGGGAGAGGAATACGAGATGGGGCGGGTCAGTCTTCTGGAGAGAAAAAGTTATCCTGGCCTGGCAGAAAGAGACTGCTGGTAATAAGACAGGGAATCATTTCGGACTGATTGTAATGACGAATACACCGCTTGAATTCATGTCAGGGTTTCACGATGAAAAAGTGTCCGGTGGCTTGCGGTGGGATGATAGTCGTTTTGATCTTCTTGTCTCCTTCACGCCTGACGGAGGTGGAGGAGTAGATATTCATGCATCTTTCGAAATCCTCTTCAAAGGGATACCGTTAGAGGTAAAGCAGTGAGGGCGATGAAAGTTTCATTCCTGATAATATTTCTTGTGACAATGACTGTATTTTCGACCGCATGGTCGCAGGACTCTGAGCAGGTAACCGTGACTCGGGATTCTCTGTATACTTTTCAATGGGAGGCGATATATCAAGGTCGGCTGCTGAAGGAAAAGGAAGGGGAAGGATTCCCATGGAACGTCCTTTCAAATGATGAATGGCGTTACGGAAGATTGTCTCTCTCATTGTCACTCCAAAGGAAGGAATCCTGCGAATTGTTCCTTAAGTTCGCCAGTATTTCGAGGAATGGAACAGAAGAGGATCTGAATGGACAGCTGATCATCGAGCAGGGACATATTTCGGTTGACTGGGCGGCGATGGCCATGAAGGCCCGGCTGTTCTCCAGAGAGAGGGTGTACATAACGGGAAACAGGCTCCTGAAGCCCGTATCTTCCGATGCACCACTTCTTGAGAATAATGGGGAAGGAGTAGGGATATCGGTTCACCCCGGCAAGAATTTGAAGATAACCTATCTGGGGGTGTCGATTCCCGAAAGAGTGTCGATAATCAGACATGGAGGGTTCCCGGTTCTCCATGGAACAAATGACAGGTTCAATCTACTGGAGATCAGAGTTTCCAGCCGGTCTTCCAGGCTTGGCCTGATCTTTTCTGAAACAAGGTCTGATGAATACGGTGATGTCCTGATGGCAGGTGTCGATGCCGGGATAAGGTACAGAGGGCTCGGGATTCTTCTCGACATTCTCGAAGCCCGAAGGGGTCGGCTGGAATCGATTGGTGACTGGAAGGTATTGGACATAGATTACGAGAGGATGAGTCTCGCGGATATCAGCAGCGAGCTTCCCGGTAGCATGGCAATGTCTGCGGAGATCCATGGAATCGAGCGCCGATCCAGGAAATGGGGAGAAATCGGAATCATACCGTCATGGAAGTATTATGGCGCTGATCTGATCGTTCCCTGTGGCGAGGTCGTTCCCGGGCTGACAGAGACCAGGCTTACTTCCTGGTGGAAACATCCAGATCTTGCCTTGTCAATATTCATCGATGCTGTTGACAGTTACAGAAGCGGTTATACGGAAGGTCAGGGATTTATTCGGACCATGATAAAGGAGAGGTTCCGGAACGGCCTGTCTATTACAGAGGGTATGATCCT
The DNA here is from genome assembly GCA_023131975.1 of Candidatus Krumholzibacteriia bacterium. Lineage (GTDB taxonomy): Bacteria > Krumholzibacteriota > Krumholzibacteriia > Krumholzibacteriales > Krumholzibacteriaceae > JAGLYV01. The sequence goes on from JAGLYV010000006.1 coordinate 17,583, forward strand.
GAGAGAAAGCCGCGACCCGTTACTTCTGCTGTCCATGATGGATGACAGTGAAGCCGGAAGCATGCGTTTCACGAGCCGCCTCGAAAATCCCGGTGACAGAAATATTCTGTCTTTTCTGGCAGAAGGGCAGATGAATCTTACCGGGCGGCTGGCGTTGCGAACTTCCCTTTTTCTTCAGAACTCACTTGAAAGTCTGTACAGCGCCGAAGTGGAATTCAGGTCGGGCAACAGGTTTCTGTTCAGGGCGGGGTTCGGATCGTTTATTAACTATGATATCGGTGCGAGGCTATTGTATGGCCTCGAGAATGAATCGATCGAAAAAAACCGATATATATCTTTCTATGGACGTGTAGCTCTGGGAGATATCTGATTTTGAACAAAGACTCGTATAAGGTGATCATTATTTTAACGGCGATTCTGACCTTCACGTCCTCAGTCGTTCTGGCGTCCATCGAAGTGGATGAGGAGGAGATTATTTTCAGGTTGGGTGGTGTCGAGGCGGGAAAAGTATTCCTGGTCGGGGATTTCAACGGGTGGAATCCGACACTTGACGGCATGATACGACGTGGAGATATATTTGAGATCAGATTGTTTCTTCTGCCGGGAAGATACAGATATATGTTCAGTGTTGATGGTAAGTCGATCGTCGACCCGGACAATCCCTGGAGGGATGCTGATGGTACTACCTTCTTTATATTCAAAGAGATAGATGGCTCGTATGAGATCGCTTTCGAGGGAAGCATTGAGAGTGGTGAACATATCGAGACAGAGAACTACTCTCCCGGGATCGCGGTCTATCCGGAATTTGGTGGAGACGTTAACATGCTGAGAATATTTCCATCGATAGATGGAAGAGTCGGATCTAAGGTAGAGGCTGTTTTCAAGGCGGGATTCTGTGTCGACATCGAGGAACTCGAGAAAGTCGATTCATATCCCTTCAGTTTCAGCGCTGCCTACAGGGGCGACAGTGGTTCGTTGATTTCATTCAGTCGTGTCGATATACCGGGAACCGAGGATCCACTGTCGATATTTTCAGGACCCGTTTCGTTCGGCCTGAGGAATGGTTCCTTCATGAGGGGCATAGATCTCAGCGGCAGAGCTGGAAAGTATATAAGAGGGCGGGTATTCTACGCTGACAGGATGGAAGGTGGGCTTTCAGGACTGGAAGGAGCCCGCGGACTTCCGGAAGATCCCGTTATGCCTGATTCCACGGGTTTCATTTCGAGGAATCCCGTCGATTCCGATGTTATAGGGTTGTCAGCAGGATTTGAAGGCAAGGGGTTCAATGCGGTTTATCTTTTCAGACATGACGAAGGTGGAGGAAGATTCGACATATCTCCCGACCCTGGGGAGGGTCATATAGCGGGCCTCGAATCGATGGATATTCACGGGGTCTGGATGAGATTATTGCCTTCTGATGGAATAGTGCTGGAGTCTGAATATCTCCATGGGAAAACCAGCCTTTCTTCCGCGGATGACACTCTTTCGGCGGGGTTCGGTGACGGAAATGGAGAGAGTTTTGTTCTTGACGAAGGTAGCCGGTTCTATGGCGGATTGTCGATTGAGACACCAGGACTCGATTTTCATGCGTCTGTCCTCCATGAGTCGGTGAGCAGGAATCTCAGATATTCAGACGACAGGTCCAGATTCACCCATATGAGTCTGGATATGGGGATAAGATTCACGCCGGGAATCCTGTCATTCGATATCGACTTTTCAGATCATTCGTTCTCCGGGGGATACGCCAGTCAGTCAAGGATGAGGAAATATGATTTCTGGCTGGATGGGGACAATTTCGAACCGGTGGATATTCCCTTTCTGTTTTCTAGAGGCTATCGTGATCTTACAATCAGAATCAGCCGGGAGAATCAGGGCGATACTGCTTGTCCCTGTCCTGTCGGGGGAGTAGCTATAGTTAAGATGAGATCTGACAGCTTTGATGATAACAGGGTGATAGAACTGCAATTCAAGAAAGGTCTTTATCTTTACAAAGGGATATCAGCTCATATCGACCTCAGGCGTGTCGTCTATAGTGGGAATCTCTGGGAGGGCCGTCCGGACTTTATGGACCGCTGGTTTGGACTTAGAAAACGTCTGGGAAATGCTTCCTGGATATCCGTTGGGGCAGGATTGGCTCCTTTCTCGTTCGACAGGTGGACATCCACATATACTGGTTTCGGAAGAGAGAAGTATCTGCTGGAGCGCGTCCTGCCGTGGGTGGATGGAATGTCCGAGAAAGATGCGATCGCGAAGCGCCTGATCCAGGCTGAGAATGATCTCGAAGAAGAATGGACCGTTTCAATCAATGCAGGTATTATATTCTAGTGTCGAACCATGTGGAGAGATGGTATGAAATTGCGGTATATTCTGATTGTTTTCCTATTGATGTCCGTGTCATGTGGGAAATATCTTGAGGAGAGGCTTGATTCTCCCCTGATCGACGATGTCGGGGTGACTTTCAGATACAGAGCTGTGTCGGCCAGGACCGTACAGCTCGCGGGTGACTGGAACAATTGGGGACAGGGTGACGCCGGGAGTGGAGAAATACTTGAGGGACTCATGGAAGATCGGGGAAAAGGTCTCTGGGAGCTGACTGTGGAATTGAGACCGGGCAGATATAGATACTTTTTTATTGTGGATGAAGTCCGTGTAGTGCTTGATCCTGAGAATCCGAGGTCTGTCAATGACAACAGGGGAGGGAAGGCAAGTCTGTTGATAATGCCGTAGAAATGAGAGGAAGAATCAATTTTATTCTTTTTGTATTCATGTTTCTTGCCGTAATAAGCCAGGGGTGTTCGGTCACAAACAGATTCGGCAAGGGGATAGAGCCTGCCGGAGGTCCGGATGTCACTGACGACGGAATCCGATTCACCATTTTTTCCACCAGGATCGATAAAGTCTGTATAGCTGGCGATTTTAACAACTGGTCTATGACAGCCGATCCACTGCATGATTTGGACGGAACTGGCACCTGGACTATTCTGTTACCTCTTTCCCCGGGAAGATACGAATACAAATTCGTTATCGATGGAGAGAATTGGATGCCTGACCCGGGAAATCCCGAGCAGATCGATGACGGATTCGGGGGCGTCAATTCATTGATAGTCGTCGAGTGAGCTGATCCGTTCAAGAACTGTGCCGTAAGAATCTAACAATCATATTGCCAGAATGTTAGGCAGTTACCGGTGTTGCATTTTGCTCTGGTCTGTGCTATTTATTACCGCAGGTGTGGAGTAACGACTGGATATTATAAGGAATCAGCAGAACTTTTATTACACGACGGGTCTGTGTAAGGCAGATACCTCTGATTGTTCTGGAGGGGGAAGGCGTGCGTATCCTGTTGTCATAATTGTAATTATGCCAGACGGATCAAGGCTGGCGAGAAACTACCCGGATTAAGACGGGGCCTTGTTATCCAGTCGCTGTATCCGTAGCAGATTCGAAAGGGGCTGCTGTCCATGCAAGTGGCATGCGGTTTGCCCTTCCCGGGTAAGATTATGTTTGGAAACGTATCAAATAAGAACTCGTTTAAAGAATTCCGTCACATTTCCTGCCGGGTACAGGCAGGGTTGTGCGCATTTGTTATTGTATCGCTTATCCTGACGCTACCATCCCTCGTATTGGCAGCTCCCGGAAGCGGAACGGCGGTAATCGCCCCTTCCGGACAGGTCATCGCTGGAAGCGAAGGGAAATGGACGATCACATATACTGCTGCTGAAGCATTTTCCTCAGGAGTAGTATATCTGACTATTCCGGCTGGATGGACCATGCCGCAGATCTCGAACGGAACATCAGCCGGATATGTGACAGTCACGAGCGAAGGTACACTTGAAGCTACTCCAGTCGTCATCTCGGGGATGGCGATTCAGGTGTATATTGATACTCTTTCGACCGGAGAGACGGTCGATATCGTATACGGAGATGATTCCGTATCATCGTCCGGTAACGCCAGTGTACAGACTACTACTGAAGACGCTGTCGCTTTTATGGTCAGTTCCGATCCCGCGAGTGGATCTCCAGTCGATCTTGCAGCATCGCCTGCCGTGGATGTTGTTGCCGCCTCCATAACGGAACTCGTTTTTACTACACCACCAAGGACATTTCAATCTGATGGTGAGAGTGGCGTGATGCGTGTCGAGGCCCGGGATGAATTCGGCAACCCGAGCAGTGTAGCTGGCAATCAGACAATAGATCTTTCTTCTTCTTCCGGTGGTGGAAGCTTTTCCCACCTTGGGGGGGGCAGCTGGAGCGCCGTGACTTCGGTTACGATCTTGTCGGGAGAAGATACGGTTTCATTTTATTACAGAGATACGCTTGCCGGTACTCCGGATGTCACAGCTTCAGCTCAGGGTCAGTCCTGGGTCGATCCGGTCCAGTCAGTGACTGTACAGCCGGGAGACGCTGTAAGCCTGGTCGTTTCGCCCGAGGACACCACCATTACAGCGGGAGAATTCGCGAGATTCCTCGTTAAGGTGGTCGATGCAAACGGAAACGCCAGTCCGCTTTCGGCCGCACAGACCGTTACGCTGCTACCTGCTTCTGGTAATTTCTATGACAAGGACGACCATGGGACGACAGTCTCTTCGATCACTATTTCTTCCGGGTCCACTTCGGCTGAAGTCGATTACAGTCACTCGGTCATGGATATTTCCAGTGGTTATTTTATCGCTTTTTTCGATACCGATGGGGTATCACCGAGTCTGGAAGCAGCGGCTACGACTATATACGTCGACCACTCTTCAGCAGATGCCGCTACTACAACCATATCTCTTGATAAGCCGACAGTCACCGCGGACGGGATCGATCAGGTATCTGTCTCCGTGAATGTCATGGATGAATATGGTAACCCCGTCGGGGGTGTCGCGGTAGTGATCGATGCTACCGACACAGGGGGAGGGAACGATATCACCCAACCGGTCGGTGTGACGGGAAATGACGGTATCGCTTCCGGAAGCCTGCGGTCAACGGTGGCCGAGATTAAGACCATCAGCGCGACTATTGACGGTAGCGCTGTGACAGATACAGAGGCTGTAGATTACGTGGCCGGTCCG
>JAGLYV010000060.1 GCA_023131975.1 Candidatus Krumholzibacteriia bacterium
ACTGCTCGTGAATGGCCTGCATGATACCGAGCAACTTGGCGTCGACTTCCTCGCGGCTCCAGCTGAGACGAAGCGAGTTCTGCGACATCTCGAGACCGGAAGTGGCCACTCCACCGGCGTTGGCAGCTTTGCCCAGGCCGTAGAGAATCTTGTTCTCGAGATAGACTTCGATGGCTTCCGGCTCGCTGGGCATGTTGGCGCCCTCGGAGACTACGAAACAACCGTTCTTGATGAGTTCTTTCGCGTCGTCGACATTGATCTCGTTCTGCGTGGCGCTCGGAAGAGCGACATCACACTTGACGAACCAGGGGCGTTTGCCCTCGTGGTATTCGCACTTGAACTCGTCGGCGTATTCCTTGATACGGCCGCGCTTGACGTTCTTGAGCTCCATGACCCACGCCAGCTTGTCGCGATCGATTCCTTCGGGATCGTGGATCGTTCCGGCGGAATCGGACATGGTGACTACCTTTGCGCCAAGATCGAGACATTTCTCGGTGGCATACTGAGCGACGTTACCCGATCCGGATACCGTGCAGACCTTGCCTTCCAGAGAATCGCCCTTGACCTTGAGCATCTCCTGCGCGAAATAGACCTGTCCGTAACCGGTGGCTTCCGGACGGATGCGGCTTCCGCCCCAGTTGCGGCCCTTGCCGGTAAGAACGCCGGTGAACTCGTTCGTGAGTTTCTTGTACTGACCGAAGAGGAAACCGATCTCCCTGCCACCTACACCGATATCACCGGCGGGAACGTCGGTGTTCGGGCCGATGTGACGGAAGAGTTCGCTCATGAAGGACTGGCAGAAACGCATGACTTCGCCATCCGACTTGCCTTTGGGATCGAAGTCTGATCCACCCTTACCGCCACCCATCGGAAGCGTAGTAAGAGAGTTCTTGAATACCTGCTCAAAGGCCAGGAACTTCAACATGCCAAGATATACGGTCGGATGGAAACGCAGCCCACCCTTATACGGACCGATCGCGCTGTTCATCTCAACACGGAAACCCCTGTTGACCTGGATCTCACCCTTGTCGTCCACCCAGGGAACCCGGAACAGGATCACGCGCTCCGGCTCGGCGATCCTCTCAAGGATCCTGTGCTTCGAATATTTGGGGTTTTTCTTGATAAAAGGCATCAGTGAGTCGGCGACTTCCAATACAGCCTGGTGGAACTCGGGCTGATGAGGGTCCCTGGCTTTAATATAATCCATGAACTTGGTAACGTCGGACATTCGGGCCTCCTTATGCTGGCTTTCGGGCCAGGTGCAAGAACTGGGAACTGATTGACTGTGACAAATTTCTTTCCCTGGCAGATGCTCGGAGAATCCCGGCAAGTGTCGCAGGGACATATGAATATAGACTAATCATGTATTTTGTCAAGGTGATAATTCTGCCACCGTTATTGTCCTGTAACGCATTATATCGTCAACAGTTACGCTACCGCGGCGAGATATCACCTTTTATTTAAAATAGTTGTTGAAACTATGCATAATGACTATATATTTAAGCGTTGAAGTAAATATGGTTTAATCAATCGTTTCAACCTTTTACGGTTTAACCCGAGGTGATTTCATGATTATCGGAGTACCTAAAGAAATCAAGAAGGACGAATATCGTGTCGCTCTTCTTCCGGTCGGCGCGGAGACGTTGACGAAAATGGGACACACCGTCCTTATCGAGAAAAATGCTGGTGTGGGAAGCGGTTTTCCTGACGCTGAATACAGGGCCGCTGGTGCCAGGATCATCCCCACCGCAAAAGCGGTGTTCGCCAAAGCAGAGATGATCATCAAGGTCAAGGAGCCTCAGCCGGTAGAAATCAAGATGATCCGAGAGGGACAGATCATCTTCACATATTTCCATTTCGCGGCGAACCGTCCCCTGACCACCGGAATGGCAAAGACTGGCGCCATCTCCATCGCCTATGAGACGATGGAAGAGATGGACGGGACCCTTCCCCTCCTCACTCCGATGAGTGAAGTCGCCGGACGCATGGCGACCCAGGAAGGCGCCAAGTATCTCGAGCGCCCGATGGGCGGCCTCGGCATGCTCCTCGGTGGTGTTCCCGGAGTGGCCCCCGCGCATGTAACCATTTTGGGTGGCGGAATCGTAGGCACACACGCTGCCAAGATGGCCGCTGGCCTCGGCGCCGATGTCGTCATCCTCGACCTCGACCTCGAGCGTATGCGCTATCTGGCCGATGTCATGCCGCCTAACGTCACCTGCCTGATGTCGAATCCGGCAAATATCCGTGACGAGCTTGTCAAGGCCGACCTGCTCATCGGCGCTGTCCTTATCAAGGGCGCCAAGGCTCCGAAACTCGTAACGAGAAAGATGCTCAAGACCATGAAAGACGGTTCGGTCATCGTAGACGTAGCGGTGGATCAGGGCGGCTGTATCGAGACGATCAAGCCGACCACTCACTCCAAGCCTACCTACGTCGTCGAAGGTGTCATCCACTACGCTGTGGCCAACATGCCCGGCGCGGTTGCCAGGACTTCGACGATCGCACTGACCAACGCCACATTCCCATTCGCTGTCGAGATAGCGAACAAGGGCTATATAACAGCCGCGCTCGAAAACGAGACGGTCTGGACAGGCATCAACATCATCGACGGCAAGATCACCGATCCGGCCGTGGCGCAGGCCTTCAGGATGAAGTACACGCCTCTGGAAGATGTGATCGTATAGGGGGCTATGCCTTACCGGCTGCTCCTGTTAAGGAGTGTTTGCCGGAAATCTCTGGGGGGGGGCTTGTGAGGCCTCCCCTTTTTTATTGCATATATCCGCGGCGGCAAAAAAACCGGGGAAGCCCGGACTGGTGACTCGACAGCTCAGGAATGCGGTCCGGACACCATTGACGAAAGAAGGTTCCCCCCATGCCGGAATCTGACGACTCCATCGAATACCCGATCGATGGCACTCTCGACCTTCACATGTTCGCGCCTTCCGATACGAAAGAGCTGATCCCGGCTTACCTGGCCGAATGCCTCAGGAAAAACATCTTCCAGGTAAGAATAATCCACGGAAAGGGAACGGGTGCCCTGAGAGCGACGGTCCACTCCATCCTCCGGAAACTCGATATAGTCGATTCGTTCAGTCTGGCGGGGGAAAGTGGTGGTGGCTGGGGAGCTACTATCGTATCTCTGCGCAAGGTTGAAGACTGCCCGGAAGAATTGGCGTGAACTTATGTAAGCCGGGCTGCCAATGGTACCAGTGCCCTTCGATCGGACTGACCGACGATCAGGAGATATGCTCCCTACGTTTTTTCCAGCGCAAGCAGTCGGGCCTTTATGGCGAGTCCTCCCCCGAACCCGGTCAGGTCGCCCGATTTTCCGATGACCCGGTGGCACGGTACGATTATCGCGACAGGGTTCCTGTGGTTGGCCCCTCCTACCGCCCTGACAGCCTTCGGACTGCCCATCCTCCTGGCCTGCTCTCCGTAACTGATCGTCTCACCGTAGGGAATGGCCTGAAGCACCTTCCATGCCCTCTTTTGAAACTCCGTTCCCTCCAGCAGAAGCGGGATATCGAACTCTCTGAGTTCGCCCCTGAAATATGCATTGAGCTGCGAGACCACTTCCCTGAAAGCTGGCCGGTCGGAGTTCCCGCTCTTTTCCAGTTCCGGTTTTTCTCCCTCGGCGACAAAATGCAGGCGAGTGAGCATCCCCTCCCTCTGCTCGAGAAACAGTTCCCCCATGGGACTGTCAATCAAGGTTATCACTTTATTATCCATGTGGTTATGCCTTTCGTGGATCTCATCTGCCACTTCCGGCATCATACCACAGATCCTGCTGCCACAAAACATCATAAAGGCAACCCATCTATCACTGGCCCTCCGCTGAAATCTATGGCATTGAATCGTTCTTTTTACTAGAATACCCGGGTGCCCGTCGATGCCGACCCTGGCGGAAAAAACTTCCACAGCGGCATCCGGGCAGCCTGACATTTTCAGCCCTCTACGAACGGAATAAACGAAATGCCCGATATGAACGAAAAGAATACCGGTTCCCCAGGAGAATCTCTGGACTTTATCAGAACGATAATCGAGGAAGACAACACGTCCGGCAAGCATGACGGCCGGGTCCACACGAGGTTTCCTCCCGAACCGAACGGATACCTGCATATAGGCCACGCGAAATCGATCTGCCTGAACTTCGGCATAGCCAGGCAGTATAACGGACTCTGCAATCTTCGATTCGATGACACCAATCCAAGCAGGGAAGAAATCGAATATGTCGACTCGATCATGGAGGATGTCCGCTGGCTCGGCTTCGACTGGGAAGAGAGGCTTTTCTACGCGTCAGATTATTTCGGGCAACTCTACGAATACGGGGTGCAGCTCATAAAGGTCGGCAAGGCCTTCGTCTGCGACCTCAGCGCGGAGGAGATCCGGGAATACCGCGGCACTCTCACCGAGCCTGGAAAAGAAAGCCCCTTCCGCGATCGAAGCATCGAGGAAAACCTTGATCTGTTCGAAAAAATGAAAGCCGGGGAGTTCGAGGATGGATCAAAGACTCTCAGGGCAAAGATCGATATGTCTTCGGGCAACATCAACATGCGCGACCCTGTCACATACAGGATACAGAGGAGTACGCATCACAGGACCGGCGACAAATGGTGCATCTACCCGATGTACGATTTCGCTCACTGCTGTTCCGATTCTCTGGAGGGTATAACACATTCGATATGCACGCTCGAGTTCGAGGACCACAGGCCCCTGTACGACTGGTACCTCGAACAACTCGATATCTTCAGATCACGTCAGATCGAATTCGCCAGGCTGAACCTCACATATACGATCATGAGCAAGCGAAAGCTGTTGCAGCTTGTCGAGGAGAAACATGTCACTGGCTGGGACGATCCCCTGATGCCGACGATTTCCGGGCTGAGACGACGCGGATACACTCCCGAATCGATAAGAGCCTTCGCGGATATCATCGGCGTGGCCAAGAGAGACAGCATAGTCTCGATCGACCTTCTGAACCACGGCCTCCGCGAGGACCTCAATAAACGGGCGCCGCGCGTTATGGCCGTCCTGAGACCTCTGAAGGTAGTGATCGAGAACTACCCCGAGAACCAGGCCGAAGAGGTCGAGGCGATCATCAACCCCGAAGACCCCTCTGCCGGGACTCGTAAGCTTCCATTCTCAAGGGAGATCTATATAGAAAACACCGACTTCATGGAAGACCCTCCACGCAAGTTCTTCCGTCTCGCTCCGGGACGAGAGGTGAGACTCAAGCACGCTTACTTCATCACGTGCAAGTCAGTCGTAAAGGACGAGAAAACGGGCGAAGTGATCGAACTTCGCTGCACCTACGATCCCGAGACAGGCGGCGGCGAGGCTCCCGACGGCAGAAAAGTCAAGGGAACCCTGCACTGGGTCTCCGCCTCCCACGCTCTCGATGCCACGGTCAGGCTGTACGAGCATCTCTTTATAGTCGAAAACCCGGCAGACGCTGAAGAGGGCAAGGATTTCATGGACTACATCAACCCCGATGCTCTCGAGACTCTCACCGGCTGCAAGGTGGAACCGGGCCTCGCGAAAACGATTCCACTGGATCATTTCCAGTTTCTCAGGCACGGATATTTCTGTACCGACAGTGATTCGACCGAAGGGTCCCTCATCTTTAACAGGACCGTCGGCCTGCGTGACAGCTGGGCAAAGATGCAGAAAAAGAAAAACAACTAGCAGATTCTGCCCGGAGGAAAAATCGTGACTTTGCCGGATATAGAAAGATCCCGATCACTCTCCGGCTATTGAAGTAACCCTGCTTCCGGTTTCTGCCCGGTCGCGACCCATCCCCTGAGCATATCGAAAACTTTTCCGGTCTGCCCCGCCGTGAAATTGCAATGTCCCTCAGCTTCCACGTACAGCTGCACAAAAAGATCGGCATTATCTTTAAGGGCTGACATCTTCGCATAGTAGCAGGGCACACAGGTCGGCACACCCGAATCGTAGGACGTATGAAGGGCCAGGACAGGGTCCTCGATCTCTCCGGTCGCCGTATAGTGTTTTCTGATATAATCGACAGCTCCGGGATCAGCATCGTACCGCAATACTTTATCGTTCAGCCCATCGATCTGTCCGAACCCCATGTAGATCGTTCCCCTGTTGTCGAACGGGTTGCCTCCCGCCCTTTCTTCCAGTTCTTTCAGCAAAAACTGGTTCATCGCTATAGTCCCGGCTACATCCTTTTCCTTTATTCCCCAATGAAGGGCATATTTCGTGGCCATCCCGGGCCTTGCGTCGAGAGCCTGCTGCACGGCAGCCCGGGGAAGGATCGCGGCTTCCATCAAAGGCTGATATTCGACCGGTATATTGTCACCGAATATCGCTTCGAAGCTCACGACCATATCGAATATCCGGTCCTTGAAAAAAAACATCGCCGGGGCGAGCGGGCCGCACATCGGCATGGCACCGTCGTAGGCTTCCGGATAGATCTCGATAGTGGCCAGCGTGATCAGCCCCCCCATCGAATGGCCGGTGATAAATGTCGAATCCGCCCTGCCATATTGTTTCTGGAAATACTTTCTGAGCGATTCGGTCTCACCGACAGCCTGTTCCAGCGCCCATCCCTGACGGGAATAGCCTGACTGCGCCAGGGCAAAACCTCTATCTATGAATACCTGTCCGATATTGTCCGACATCGGGGACCATGGCCTTCCCGGCATCTTGTAGCCATGCGCGTACATCACGAGCCCTTTGTTCCAGTTCCCGGGAATCTGGATCCTGTACGGAACCCCGTCGAGTTCATCTTGAATATCGACAGCTTCAGCAGCATACGCGTTAATTCCGGAAGTCAGGATCAGGACCATGATCAAAATAATAGCTGCACCCGGGTTTTTCATTGTCGGAATCCTCCTCGGTCATTTTTATCGTATCGTCAAAGTGATTCATATTATAACAGTTAGTACGTTTATTAATCAATTTTGTTTCTGAAAAGTCTCCCAGGGTCATTCGAACCATTGACAAACGAATATATACTTGCAGCGCTACGCGCACTGAAGGAGCGGCATGGGATTTCTTCACCGTGACCCTGTCGATAACGGGATGCGCCGTCGGGACCGAGGACGCTTCCTGGGGCTCGATAAAGTCGATGTACAAATAGACCGATCGATTTTTGAACCCGCGGATTTAAAGATTATGGAAAAGCCCGGCTCCCAAAAGCCGGGTTTTCTAATAGTTAAAAGTTTTTCTGTACACACACACTACTGGCGCATAGAATCTTCCATGTCAATCGCAGGCAATGACACTCCCCTCTCGAAGGAGGCTCTCATGGCAAGGTTCGCCCTTGTAGTACTCGTCTCTGTACTTTTCGTTTCATTCGTCTCTCCGATATCGCTCAGCGCCCAGAGCAGGGTCGATCTTCCCAACGCTTTCGGGATAGAGCTGCTTGGCCGCTCAGCCTTGTACAGCTTTGTCTACCAGAGAAATTTTGGGAATCCTTTTGCCCTGGAGGCTGGCCTTTCGGCTATAGGTGGTGGTGGTTCCGATGATTCCGATATGCTGATTTTTATTCCCATCGGAGGGAAAGTATATTTTGTCCCGAAAAACGGTTCCCCCTTCATCACCGGCGGCGTTAACATCGTCACAGCCGCTATCGATAGCGGACCTTTCGGCGACGATGGCACCAACACATTCTTTTATGCCGGTCTTGGCTTCGAATATCGTTCTCCCGCAGGTTTTCTTTTCAGTGGAACGGCATATGGCCTGATCAGCAATGAAGGTAGTTTCTTTATCTGGCCCGGTCTGCATGTGGGATACGCATTCTAGGTTACCAGGCGCTTCTTAAACAGCTTCAGGTGTCGCCTTGTCGGTCGGCAGAGATTCCGGAAATCACCGGAGACTCTGCCGGCCTTTTTAAATAAAGCCCGTTTAAAATAATCATTGATTAATTCATCGATTCGGGCGAAGATGCACAGATTGAAACGCCTAGGGGGGGGCGTCTGTTTAGCTGGAATTCTTAGTCGTTATTTCATCAGGGGGGCAAAATGCATCAGTCAGAGACAGCAGCATTCCTCAATCATAAGGGTGGTGTGGGGAAAACCACTTCAGTAGTCAACGCGGGCGCGGGGCTGACAATCCTCGGGAAACGCGTACTTCTCGTAGACCTTGATCCACAGGGACATCTGACCAGCTTTCTCGGGATCAGCCCCGATGAATACACCGGTACTATCTCAAATATATTGCGCGGCGACATCCATCCCCGGGACGCGATCGTCACGAGGGATCTCAGCGCGCGCCTCTGTATCAACGGAGAAGAATCTCGACTGGCGCTTTCAGTCATCCCGGCCGACAGCACCCTTGCCGAATCAGAGATGTCGTTGACATACAGGTCCGAAAAGGAACATCTTTTGAAAAGGGCTATGGGCAGGATCAGCAACGACTATGACTACATCCTTTTTGACTGTTCTCCCAGCCTGGGTCTCATCTCGATCAACGCCCTTGCTGCCTCCCGAAAAGTCTTCATCCCGGTCCAGACGGAATACCTCGCTCTCAGCAGCCTCGAAGGCCTCCTGAATAAAATCGAGTTCATAATGGATGAGGTCAACCAGGACCTGGTGATCGGCGGATTTATCGCGACACGTTTCGACAAGAGGAAAGTCCTGAGCAGGACCGTCGTCGAAGCGCTGAAAGAACGATTCGGAGCTCTCTTCCTTGACACTATAATCCGCGAGAATATTGCGCTCGCCGAGTCTCCCGGAGTCGGGAAAGACATATTCAGTTATCGACCGAGAAGCTACGGAGCACAGGATTACCTGAATCTTTCGCTTGAGATCATCGGCCGCGCTGCTGCTGACAAAAATCTGTTCTCGGTGGAAAGAGGCGTGATCACGAGCAACACAGACAGTGTGGCCACGGTCTGATCCACGGTCCTGACATATGCGATGCTTACATCCCTGACCTTCGACCGAAGCACGGATGATAAATAAAAACCAGGCCGGGATTCCTCCCGGCCTGGTCTGTTTTCTGGTTCCTTTCAACTTACCCGCTGCCTCCACCCGTCATCCCGCCACCATATTCGCGGTCAGTTCTGTGTGCCCGCTCAGCGTCTCCGCCCGTGCCTGGGTGCAGTGCGCATCGCGAACCTCTGTTCCTCCCTGAGAAACCGTTTCCAGCTCTTTTTGTGCATTGCCGCCCGGACAGCGTAACGAGGAAGTTCGAGCCAGCGACCGATCTCCAGCCAGCTGTATCCGTATCTCCTTAGCTGGACAAGTTCCCACGCGGGGATACCGGTATACCGTCCTATCCGATAGGCGATCTGTCGATCTTGCCTTCCGACCTCATAGCCCCGATGCCTGCGGACCGGCATCGGCCTTCTCCTGTGTATGCGGTAATAATCGGAGCGTATGTTACCTACACGGACCCTCATGTTGTCGGTCCTGAAGGTCGCGTCGAACCTCACTCCTGCTTCAGCATCCAGCGCGATCATGGGGCCGGCGATCATCGCAAAGACTATCAGGCTCATCAGACTCATTCGCATCCTTCTCATAACACACCTCCTGTTCAGGCCGCCCGAAGTGGCGACTCTGACCATTTGTATTGCATGAGGTGTACCTTGAGCACGAAATATCCAATAACCTCTGTTTTATCAACATATTACAGAGTGAGGCAAGCTCCGCGGATGACCGCATTAAAGACCCCCGCAGAGTAAATTCTGTCCTGATTAGTGGACAGATTGGTGGGCTGAGCCTGCCCGCATCAGCTCCATCAGTTCCCGAAAACACGCTTCAAAAGATCGGTCGTCCGTGCCAGAGGATCCTGCCTGATCTTCTGCTCCTCCTGGGCGAGGACCGTGAACAATCCACCCAATGCCTTGTCGGTGACATATTCATCGAGATCCACAAGACGCGGGCCCTCTGTAAATGAAAGACTGTTGTAAGCGTCCGCAACCTGTCCGTACAGACGCGATAGCCCTATCTCCTGGATCTTCGCGTGGACTATCGGATGAAACCTCGCTTGAAGTGCCTTGTGTGTCTTTTCGTGGAAGTAATCGGTTGCTGCCGTATCATGACCCCTCAGTATCCCGAAGGCATCAGCGACACTCATCCCGGTGATGGCGTTCCAGAAAACTTCCCTTGCCTCTCCGGCAGCGAGTTCGGCTGCCCGGTTCATGCCGGTCTCCAGCTCATCTACTTTGCTTCCAAGCCCTACGTTGCGAAGAGTACCTGCCATAGATTGCAGCTGGTCAGGGAGTACTATACGAATAAGCTGATTCCCCAGAAATCCATCAACGCTGGAAGTGGACAGCACCGTGTTGTTCGTGCCGACTTTCAGAGCCTCTTTTATCCCCGCTATCACTGTCGATTCGTTCAGGGGACCTTCCCCCGGATCTCCACCTAATACCGCGGCCAGGTCTTCCTGGAGCGTGACACATCCAGAGAGGACGAACATGAGTATAAGGGAAAATACGACTCCGATCCTATGCGCTGTATTCACCAGTGTTCCTTTCCATTCCTGCCGATGCTGATTCCAATTGCCCCAGGCGATCCTAGCCGCCTATCTTGTCCAGCAGCCCTTTCGTTTTGTCCTTGATCGAATCACCCAGTTTATCCTCGATCAGTCCCCTGAGTTCCGAACTGGCTATCTCTGAAGATACCTTTTCAACCACGGCCTCAAGAATGATCTTTGTGATCTCGTCGGGGGTAGCACCTTCAACCCCTCCAATATTGGAAAGTCTGATCTCCGGAAGATCTATCGTGCGCTTTTCCAGGCCGAGCTCTGATGCGTCGATATTTATACTGCCTTTTTCAAAGATAAATCGATCGATCCGGATCTTTTTCGCCTGGGCGGACGACTGGTCGCTTTCATCCTCTGATCCACCAGAAAACCTCTCGGAGAATGCCTGGACCCGCTTGCGAAGCTCATCGATATTCGAGGCTCCATTCTTCAGTATCTCCGCGTTGATCACAGGAGCCTGTATAAGGATCTCGGTGATGACTATCGGTTCCCCGCGAAGACTCTCGACATCGATACCGACCGTGATATCATGAAGCGAAAACGCGTCGGACGCCTTGAACCCGTCCGGACTTGCTATCTTAAGATCCTTGATCGAGCCCCGACCTTCACGAAGCTTGAGTTCCACTCCCGAGACGGTGACACTTGTCTGTGTGGCATCCGTGCCGTTCTTCTCTATGGCCTTCGCGACCAGCGAGTTAAGATTCGACAGCAGCAGGAACACTCCCACGACTATCAATACGATTATGACCGAAACAATTATGAGTACCTTTTTCATGGCAACCCCTTTCCTGAAACAAAAGAAATATGCTCCTGGCAGAAACAACAAGCTTCCATGCGTGCCCCATACTAGTCATGAATATCGTGACGCGGCAAGATGTTATTCTGGAAAAACTGCCGGCGCGGGCGGTAAATTTCCTGTCACTTGTTTCGCAAATGCTTTTGAGCCCGGACCTTTCTCCTATCCGATTTCCCCTTCTGCACCACAGCCCTCCCCCCGTTTACCGTTGACAAAACAGATTAAATCTCTTACACTTACCCGCAAGTCTAATCCTACAATCCTGATTCTCAAAGGGGGTCCCCCGATGAGTCGACACGCGTCGAATGGCATAGCCATTTTTCTCGCAGCATTCATTCTTTTTGCAGCATTTATTCCCGTTAACGCAGGAACGATATTTGTCCACGAAACGGCTACGGGAGCCAATAACGGCTCTTCCTGGACAGATGCCTACACAAATCTGCAGAGTGGCCTGGGAGTCGCGATCCCGGGTGATGAGATCTGGGTGGCGACAGGCACATATAAACCGGCTCCCGGCTCCGTCCGCACGGGTACCTTTCTGCTTTTGAACGACGTATCTCTCTACGGCGGATTCGCCGGGTACGAGACCCTGGTCGG
>JAGLYV010000061.1 GCA_023131975.1 Candidatus Krumholzibacteriia bacterium
GACGGATTTATGGTGATCGGTGGCAGGGCAGATGTCTATCCCCACCACACGGGGGGTGGGATGTATAACGATGCCGGCAGCCCGACGATCCGCAATGTCGTCTTTAAGGATTGCTATGCGTCGCACTCCGGCGGTGGAATGCGCAACGATGCCAGCAGCCCCACACTATTGAGCGTGACTTTTCTGAACAATTACTCCGATACAGACGGGGGCGGTATGTACAACTACCGCTACAGCAATGTAATTCTGACAAATGTCACCTTTGCCGACAACACAGCGTTTGAGTACGGCGGCGGTATGTACAACGACGACAGCCATCCGGTGCTGAATCATGTGACTTTCCAGGGAAATTCCTGCATCGGTACACCGGCATTGGGCGGAGGCATGTACAACGTCACAGGAAGCAGACCCGAGCTGACCGATGTGACTTTTGCAGGCAACTCTGCCGAGCACGGTGGCGGACTGTGCAGCTTCGGCAACAGTGCCCCGGCACTTGTTCGTGTGGTCTTCTCACAAAACACCGCGTGGCGAGGCGGCGGAATGTACAGTGACACCAGTGATCCGACACTCGTAAATGTCCTCTTCTGGGAGAACGAAGCTACAGGCACGAACGCTTTCGGCGGAGGGATGTTCAACCGCGACAATTCACCAGAACTGGTCAACGTGACTTTTTCGGGAAACGTCGCTGACGACGGCAGCGGCGGGGGGATATCTAATCTCAACAGTACCCCCGTAATCACCAATGTGATCCTCTGGGGCAATACCGCAGTGACCTCCGGTAACGAGATCAATAACGTATCAAGTACGCCTGTCATCTCATATTCGCTGATAGAAAACTGCGGCGTCAGCGGCGGCGCGTGGGACGCGTCCCTTGGCACCAATGGCGGAAATAACCTCGACACCGACCCATCGTTCAAGGATACGGCCACGGGCAATCTGCGCATATGGTCCTCGTCACCCGCGGTTGAAGCGGGAGACAACGCGGCCGTGCCGGCTGGTATCACAACCGATCTTGACGGCAACGCGCGGATCTTTGGTATGCACGTAGATATCGGAGCCTACGAGGTCCAGTGCATACCGACTGGTATCGGAGACGACCCGGCTTCCATGCCTCAGGGACCTCTCTTTCGCTCGATCTATCCGAATCCGTTCAACCCGTCCGTGATCATCGAGTTCGAGCTCGCTCAAAGAAAGCCGGTCCGGATGAGCATCTACGATGCCGGCGGTCGGCTGGTAAGAGATCTCGTTGACGAGATCCGGGATCCGGGCCCGCACCAGGTCATCTGGAATGGAAGGGACAAGGCAAATACAGCGGTTTCAAGCGGTATCTACTTCGTGCGGTTTGAATCGGACGGGCTGGTGGCTACGAAAAAGGTTGTCCTACTGAAGTAGGCGTTTCATAGTGGATGTCTTCAGACCACCCGGGGATATGATTGCTCACAATCAGGCCGATCCTGGAACCTTCATTCCCTGATCGGCCTGATAACTTTTTCACATAGACTTGGGGTTTACCGGTAAATAGACTTTATGCTACCCCACGAACGAGCTTCCGTCGATACAGGAACGCACTCGTAGCAATTCGGGAACTGCCCCGAGATATCGCCCCAACACGCCATTTCACCATACTTGATCATAGTGGCATTAGCACGCTCACTCCATGGCAGAGGCGGCAGCGTGGAATAGAAAATCCATGTTCCGGTACCATAATGGATCGGCTCGCATGTCTGGTAGTCGGGGACTTCGAACTTGATAGCGACGTCGGAAGTAATATCCTCTAATCCGTCGCATTCAACAAAGCCCAGGTATACTACTTCACACGGTTCTTCTGTATAACTGTCCATACCGGTGGATATACCGGCCGGATCGGGAAACTCAACCAGGCCAAAAGTGCTGTCACAAAGGCAGGGGCATTCGGTTCCCAGCGAAAACATAAGGTAGCTCAAACCCCAGCCCTGCTCGACACCCGACACTCCCCAGTACCCCGAAATAGTATATTTATACATTCCTTCATATCCAGGGTCAGAAGTAAGCTCGGCGCTGACATCAAATGAAAGTGAATCACATGTCTGCGCAGAAGCATCGATTGTTGTGACGAAAATCAACCCGACAAGTAATAGCGGTATTAGCGAACGGTTCATTGTCTTCCCCTTGACAAAGATGTAGGCAACCCTAGATTTGATTTCTAATTGTACCACAAATTCATGATAATGTCAAGTCTCACAACGTGTTCGGCTGTAAGTGTAAATAATACATTACTCTTATCTAAATCAGTTGTCACTCTAACTGCAAGAACAGCAATGTGGACGAAATATTCAGAGGACACAGCCGTTTCAGAATCCGACGACCAGCATCAGGAAAAAATGATCGTGGACGGAATAGTCCCCCCAGTCCTCACGGTCCAGGTCAATTGTCTCGATCAGGCGAAATCGGCTGGTGCCCCGGAACCTGGCCTCCCAGCATATCTTAAGCCTGTTCTCCCACCTGTCGGAAGATCCCGCGCCGGTCCCCGTCCGCTCCGAATCGAATCTGTCGGCGAGATACCCGAACTCAAGCATATGGACATCAGAGAACCTCTTCTGCAGAAGGATAAAGGGAAGAAGTTCGTTCTTTCTGAACCCGCCATCTTCCGCTCCTTCTCCCGTCCAGCGTTCGCGCCTTACCTGAAGGCCTGTGCTTACCGAAAGATCCCGACCGGCCGGATGCCACCAGAGTCGGGGAAAAAACTCCCTGACATTATGCATCTCCCTGGCAGCGCCCGTTTCGGTCCGCTCGAGGAAATACTCGGCAGTCCTGATATCGAGATTGAAGACCACTCCACCCGGCATATCTTTCTCGATCCACAGGCTGAGATCCCTGACATACCCCTCCTCATCGTAGTCACCGCCGCCTTCGAGAAATCGGTACTCCTTCTGCCACCGGTTTGTCAGCAACCCTCTGATCCCAAAACGCAAAGACCGGCCTGCCTGCTCCCTTCCCTCGAGGATAAGTTCGAAAGGTTGCCGGATAAAGAGGTTCTTCTCGCCTTCGATATTGTCACCGTGTTCGCAGGCGAAGTTGTTGGCAAAGTCGTGTACCTTGAAGGCAATTTTTACATACTTGTCCACGGCGGTCCTTCGCTGAACCACCAGGCCGATATCGTTTTCCCTTTTCCATGACGATGGAGCGAGAAAAAGAGAAATATAATATTTCCGGTGAATGTTGAATTCGACTTCGATCTCGTTTCGCGTGGAAGATCGTTCGTCCAGGGTATAATTCAGGTCCATCCAGTACCAGATCCGGAAACGGCGGGAAATGTCCGACGAGAACTTGAGTGATTCGATCAGGCACCATTGTTCAACGTTGAGACTTCCGAACCTGAGCAGAAAGAGGTTGTCCCTGCCGTCTATCAGATCCCTCCAGTCCCTGTCGATCCGCATGGTCAGCATATCGAGATAGTA
>JAGLYV010000062.1 GCA_023131975.1 Candidatus Krumholzibacteriia bacterium
GTGGTCGGGTTGAACGGGTTCGGATAGTTTTGCGCGATGTAGGTAGATGCAGGGACATCCGGCAGATCCTCACCAGTCAACTCGCCGGGGCCGAATACGGCATACCCACTGACATTTTCATGTACATCGAATGCCGCGATCTTGTACCAGTAGCCGGATTCCCAGTCCCAGGCGTCGTCGAAGTACTCGATCTCGTCAATAGTGGCGATGAAACTTGCGGAACCTGGCACGAAGGTCGGGTATGCCCCCCTGAAGATCAGATATCCGCCGAGGTCGGGTTCGGTGTTGGCGTCCCAGGTAAGCTGGAGCCCCTCGGGAGTGTATTCCTGCTCGCCGATGACTCCCATCGGAGTGGCAGGGGCGAGGTTGTCGACCGAGCGGGCACTGTCAGGAGCGGAGGTGAACACCACCAGAGGATCGGCAGTATGTGCCGCGACCTGGAAGTAGTGCCAGGCGCTCGTCGCATCGGACGAATCAAAATTCGTGGCTACTACTTTGGAGTAGCTCTCGTAATACTGCGCCGTCTGCGAGTCGATCAGCTCCCAGAACCAGGTAGCGCTGGCCAGCGTCTCGATCCTGATCACAGGTTTGTCCGGATCGACAAAGATGTCGGCGAAGCCGTCGGACATTCTCGCTCCTCCAGCCTTCATCAGCGCGACGGCCGCAGGGGTGAGCGATTTCCAGATGGTATAGTGAGGGATCTCCTGGTTGGGGACCGGGTCGAGGTAGCTGGCGTACCAGGAGAGGTCGATCTGTCCGCCCTCATCGCCGGGCACGTCGTTTGCGGCATTGATTGAGGGCTCGGGGCTCGCGATATAGCCCTTTCTGTCTATTCTCTGTGCGTAGATGTCCTCGCCATCCAGAGAGAGATCTTCCCAGACCATATATGCGCCGCCGTTTCCATCGGAGATCATTTCCATTCTATCGTGTCTGTTTCTCTCCGAGCATATCTTGATGCCGTCTGTGTTCCACAGGCGGGCTCCGTCTGAGTCGAGCCTCTGCGCATAGATCCTTGCCTGGTAATCACTGAGTCTATAATCTACCCAAGAGATAATGGACCCGCCCGCGCCGTCCGGCACTATCTTTGGAACCTCCTGACCGTCCCAATCCCCGCAGACAGCTACGCCATCATCGGTCCAGACCGGTCCCAGTTGTAAATCATAGCATTGCGCGTAGATCCTGTAGGGGCCTGACCGCGAATCGTACCAGCACACGACCAGCCGTCCCTGATCGTCGACAGTCATCTCGTTGCTGAATAGCAATGCTCCATCGATCGAGCAGATCTCGGCACCGTTTTCGGTCAGTTGCGGATTAGAGAGGTAATAATACTGGACGTAGAGATCTTTCGTAAGATTCCTGCCATCGTACCAGCATATGGCGAAGTGAAAATCGTCTATCCTTACGATCTCAGGCCAGTTCTGATATCCATCAGCGGTGCAGACTGGCGTTCCACCAGAAATGGTCGTGATATTACCGTCGTCCTCTATATGTGCATAGTAGATATCCCGTAAGCTTGTCCCCATGTCTCTTTCATCACTCCAGACGATGATCGCTCCTCCAGCCATATCCGTGATGATATCGATTTTCCACTGGTTGCTCGATTCTGTGCTGATCGCTTCTCCCCATACTGTCCAATACAAGGTTCCGGCGCCGTCTACCCTCCGGGCGTAGATGTCGATGCCGGTGACGTTTCGCTCGTCCTCCCAGGCTACGATCGCTCCGCCCGTCCCGTCGGGGACGAGCCTGGGTTCTCGCTGGTCGTCCGGAGCGGTGCAGAGGGCGAAGCCTGACGCGAGCCATTGCTGTATGCCGTCGCCGTCGAGTTTCTGCATGTAGATGTCGTAGTTGCCGGACCTGCCGTCCTGCCAGACTATCACCGCGCCGCCGTCGCCGCCGGGTACGGCCCTTGGGTAATACTTGTATCCTGACGCATTGCAGACCGATACTCCCCCTTCAGTCCAGAGGGCGTTACCGCGGCTGTCGAAGCGCTGGGCGTAGATCATCTGATGGCCGGAGAGACGCCCGTCCTCCCAGACGACGATGGACCCGCCCTCGCCATCCTCTGTTATGCAGGCGCCTTCCTGATCGTAGCTTTCAGTAGATACGGGAGTGCCGCCATAGAGCCATTCGGCTCCGGCTGGTACAGTCGCTATTGTGAGATAAGTGCATATCAGGAAAATAACCGGAAGTACACGGGCGGATCTCATGATCTCCTCCTTGGCGAGTGGGCTCTGGATATGTAGTAAATCGTTTCCCTCAGAAATGTCTGATCGAATGTGGGGATTATATCATAAAACAAGTATTTTTTCAATGCGTGGTTGTGCCTGTGTTGGGACTGTGTGGTAGTGTTGGCTTCAGGCCTTCGGGGGGAGAAAAAGATCTGTGGATGATATGGAATTGGAGATGATGGATGAGCTTCGGCAGGTTCTGAAGAGCTCAAGTCGATTTTGTCTTTGTGTATCGTATACCCGGGCACATCGGTAGCAAATCTCTTATTTGGCGCACCGAATACGATATATACAGACAATGGCCTGAAGACGATCACAAGCTGTGATCTTGACGGTGACGGAGTCCTGTTTCGATTCTTTCAGTTCGTTCCTGATGATCGTGGCCGGATCGAGAACTATAATGGAAGCGATATTTGACAATCGCTGCGACTACTCTCTCGACGACAGGCAAAGTCGTTTTTCTTTTGTATGTTAAGTGATGCGGGCTTGGGCCCGGACCGTCCCCACACGTGTAACCATTTGTTTACATATGATTTACAGGTATTTTTCCTTGCTGATTCTGCAGAATTTATGCTATGGTGTTTCTGCGGTTTAATGGGTTACACCTTTCGCACAACACTGAAAATCGACGATCCGAGATGGACGAATCAGTATTCATTACGACTATCCCTCTGCGTAAGGAAGGTAGGAGATGAAGCATGAATCCGCGATACGGCTGATGGTGGCCATTGTACTTGTGCTTGTTGCCACGACGGCGCGGGCTTCGGTCAGGCCCAATATGAAATTTCCCGTAAAGGGCGTGATAATTAATCTGAGCGGAAAGAACCTGACAGTAAGGAAAGCCCCGCCGGATGTGAACGCCTTTTCCTACAAGCTTGCAGACAAGATCTGCTCGGTAGGCGTCGGGACAGTCTTCGAGGCGATAAAGGAAATCAGGATCGTCAACGGAGAAGTCTGGTACAGGGTGCACATCGACAGGGAAGACGTCAAAAACTCGTTTGGATGGGATGGAAAGGACATCGATGGCTGGATGGCTGGCAGGTTCAGAAATAGATGGGCAGTGTCCTTCCTTCCTGAGGACATAAAGCGTTATGAGAGGAAGCTGTATAAGATGGTTCCTCCTCCGCTGACAACCGATCCTTCCACGGGTCAGACGACGGGGGAGACGGTACAGGATCCTGCAGGGGATCCGACGGAGGAGACATCGGGGGCCGGTTCCACTGGACCTTTGTCGGAGATAGAAGATAGTGACGATTCGGATCAGGGAGGATTCTCAATTCTTTTCAGGTATTTTCTACTACTGCTGGGAAGCTGCACTGCCGTCGTAGTGTTGGCGATAGAGAAGAGCCAGAGCCTGAATATAAAGAAATGGTTTTCACCGATCATACCTTTCGAATTTGTGATCCTCGGCCTGGCGAACATCATCTTTGTAGCGCTTCTACTCAACACTTTCGTCAAGAAAAGCGAATCATCTATTGTCTTTGAATGCATCACAGTGTTCGCGGGTCCGAATTTTGGATTCGCCTTTCTCGGATTCATCATATCCGTGCTTTTGCTGAAGTTCATGGCGTTTACCAGGAAATGACCGGACCTGTCCAGGGACCGATCGATGGAAAGGAGTCAATAAATAAACAGCCCCACCAAAACTGGCAGAGCTGTTTCAAATTCTAAAATTATCAGGGTCTATTGAGCAGGCTTGTCAAATATTGAAAGATCAATATCAACATTTGCTTCTGCCTTAGTGATTTCCATAACCATCAGTGACGAGCCCTTTACGATGGATTCAAATTTGTAAGCGATTTTCACGCCGCCGACATCACGATAGTCAGTGATATACATATCCAAATCACCCTCGTCATTATACATCAGCATTCTGAATGGCAGGCCGGTCGGATCAAAGTACATTGACACAGGGCCAGAGCCTGTGAAAGCGCCCTTCACAACGTCAGCACTTATGCCATTAACAACTTCTTTTCCTGAGTAGGTGAAAGTGCCGTTTCCTATCAAGTCAGCAATACCATCAGCGCTGTACTGATTGAAGCTCGACCCGAACTGCTCCCTGGCAGATGCTGTCATATCCGTAACCTGGCCCAACTGGCTCCTCCAGTAATCTGTGCCATTAGTTGCAGTTATAATTTCCATGCCCTGAATGGTTGATTTTATCATCTTACAATTTGGTTTCACGATAAGAACTTCCATTGATGATTCCCCGCCCATCAATGTGCCTGTCATGGTCATTCTAATTGATTTGACTGCATCAATCGCTGACTGACCGCCTATAGCGGCTGTAGCTTTGGAAATCACATCATCTACCGTCTGAGCACTTGCAGCGGTTCCCATTACCAGGATCAGAATTAATGATAAAAATAAATTCAGTTTTTTCATGATTTTTCCTTTCGACAGTTTGAGTTCAGTTCACAACATGGACTCCCTGATTTTCTCAGGAGAAGTTCCTATGCTCACTAATACGGAAAAGTTGAAGGGAAAGTTGCGATAATGTACAAACTTCAATATGGTTTCACAGGATGCAACATAGGCGGCATTTGGCGGGGATTCCGGACAAGTTTCGGGACACTTCTTTCGCGTTTGCAGTTGCGGTCGTGGCATTCAATGCACCAAAATATCCGAACTACCTATGATTTTGAAAGAAATAGTTTCAAAAGACCCTTGTGTTTTGAAAGGCTAGAAGTATAATAAGGATATATCAGGGAATGAAAGGGGTGAATAATGAAACGGCAGATTGAAAAACAACTTCTGGAATGGAAGGACAGCAGCAGGAGAAAACCTCTCATTTTGAGGGGAGCCCGGCAGGTTGGAAAGACCTGGAGCGTAAGTAAGCTGGGATCAGATCATTTTGAAAATACTGTTCACATGGATCTGGAGAAAAACCGTGCTTTTCACTCCCTTTTTGAAGGGGATCTGGATCCCGGGGATATTGTTCGGAGTATTGAAGTACTGATGAACACCAGGATCACTTCGGGGAAAACATTGCTGTTCCTGGATGAGATTCAGAGTTGTCCGAGGGCGCTCATGTCTCTTCGGTATTTCTATGAGGAGATGCCTGAGTTACATGTCATTGCCGCAGGTTCGCTTCTGGAGTTTGCCCTGGGTGAGATATCCTTTCCCGTCGGCAGGATCCAGTATCTGCATATGACGCCTATGTCCTTTTTAGAATATCTGGAAGCGGGAGAAAACGACAGGGCGGTGGAGATCATTCGATCCAGGCCTGAAAAATTACCAGGACCGATCCACATTTCTCTGCTCCAGGAATTGAAAACATATTTCCTTGTCGGAGGAATGCCGGAGAGTGTCAAAACCTTTTACCAGACCGGCAGCCTGATGGAACCATTTAAAATCCATAAAGAGCTTATCCACTCCTTTAAAGATGATTTTGGAAAATACGCCGCTCACTCCAATAAAGATTGCCTGGATGAAGTGTTTGTCAATATTTCCAGGAACATAGGGAATCAACTGGCCTACTCCGGCCTTTCCAGCTCCTTCTCTCACCCCACGATCAGGAAGGCATTTGAGTTGCTGGTGAAGGCGAGAATGATAAATAAGGTCTCATCGGTAGGAAAGCTGGAGCTTCCTCTGGATGTTCAGAGCTCATCTCGAAAATTTAAGGCCACTATGTTGGATATCGGTGTCTGGCAACAGCTGAGCGGGATCTCGATCGAGAGTGAACTGGCAGAACCCGACTTGATGAATCTGTATCGCGGGGCTCTTGCGGAACAGTATGTGGGGCAGGAACTGACGGCATCTACTGGTGGAGATCTTTACTATTGGGCCAGAAGCGTCAAAAGCAGTACAGCCGAGGTAGACTATGTGGTTGCTGTGGATGGGAAGATCTATCCCGTCGAGGTGAAGAGTGGGAGTTCCGGATCTTTAAAGAGTCTCCACCTGGCATTGAAAACCTTTCCCGATTGTCCCGGAGGGATAGTATTTTCAACCAGGGAGTATGGGGAGATCCCAGAACAGAAATTAACCTTTCTCCCGCTCTACTACGCTGGTCAATTTCTGAAATTTCTCTAGTCCAGACCCCATATGCTGATTTTCATGTAAATCCGCAACTATGTCAGCGATTATTTTCATTTGGGTCTCAGCCCGGCCTACAGGATGCAGGAATCCGGCTATCAGGACGGTGTAGGGGTTTCCCCCCATTCCCCCTTGCTTTTCCCCCTCCCGCATGGTACAATGTTTCTCTGGGATTTCCACGTATCATTTGTTTGCTGTAATTGGGGATATAGCGTTATTCATTGCTGAGCCGACACACCCGTCCCCGGTTTTATATATAAACAATCGTAAACAGCAGCGACCCTTGTCCGACCCGCGCGCTTTGCGTGGAGCCGGCAGGGATGGTCTACATTTGATGCCGGGGAGGTTCCTGTGAACAGACTCATTAAAACAACCATATTCCTCACATTGCTGGTTCTGCCATTCGTGGCGCAGCCCGCGCATGCCATGTGGGTGTTCGACGGCTCGCCCGTTTCCGAGGCATTACGCAACCAGGACTACTGCGAAGCTATCAGCGACGGGGCCGGCGGGATGATCGTTGCCTTTGAGGATTCTCGAGGAGCCTACCAGGGGATCTACGCGCAGAAGATCGATGGGTACGGTAACCAGGTCTGGACGACAGATGGTGTTCCGATCTGCACAGCATCCGGTTCCATGAGCCAGCCGTACCTCTGTTCAGACGGTGCGGGCGGGGCCATTATCATCTGGGAGGATTACCGCGCGGGCAACTGGAATGTCTACGCGCAGAAGATCGACGCCGATGGGATCACTCAATGGGCCGATAACGGGATCGGAATAGTGACCACTACAGACTATCAGGATCATCCACGGCTCGTACCAGACGGTAGCGGTGGGGCAGTGATCGTCTGGGCGGATGACAGAAACGGCAACTGGGATATCTACGTCCAGAGCATCTCTTCCGACGGGATCCTGGGTCCGGGATGGATGAGTGGGGGGTTGCAGGTCTGCTCCGATACTGCAGATCAGTTCTACCCGGTGATCATCGAGAGCGGACTCGGCACCACGATCGTCGCCTGGCGTGATGACCGTGCAGGCGCTCTGAGCATATACACGCAGATGCTCGATTCGGACAGCAACAAGCTATGGGCATCTTCCGGTGTCGCCTGCGACGCAGTGAGTATCGTACGCGGCGCGCCACGCCTGATCTCCGACGGGTACGGCGGCGCGATCGTCACATGGAGGGACGGGAGGGCGGCCGACTACAATATTTATGCCCAGCATATCGACGTCGGCGGTAACATTCTCTGGGGATCGAGCTCTGTGGTCGTCTGCGGAGCGACCGGGCACCAGTACTATCCGGAGATCGTGAGCGACGGCCTGCACGGCGCGATAATTACTTGGCAGGACGCCAGGGTGACAGATAATGATATTTACGCCCAGAAACTTGATCCGAACGGAAACTCACAATGGGGATCGAACGGTACGGGGATAAGCACTATTCCGGGATACCAATACATGCCGCAGATCACGACCGATGGGGCGGGAGGCGCGATCATCGTCTGGCGGGATGAGAGATTCGGTGACGAAGATCTGTTTATTCAGCATATCGACACGGACGGACTCACGACATGGGCGTCGGACGGCACTTCGCTCTGCACGGACAGCCCCGAGCAACAGACGAGGCCGACTATCGTCTCAGACGGTGACGGTGGTGCCATCGTCGCGTGGGACGATTTCAGGGGCGGCACATACAGTGATGTATACGCCCAGCGCCTGGAGAGAAACGGGCTCTGGGGATTTCCATCGGCAAGAGTGACTCAGATCCTTGACTCGCCGGGCGACCAGGGTGGTCAGGTACATGTTGTCTGGCAGGCCTCCCGGCTCGACATGGGAGGGCCGAAGGATGTCGATAGATATACGATCTGGCGAGGCCTTCCTCCCGCAATGGTTCAGCAGTTGCTCGCGAGCAGCAAGAGCGGACTCGACAGGCCGCAGGCCGTTCCTGGCAGCGACGGGGAGAGGTATTATTTCACAGAAGTGGCCGGCACGACTTACGGCTGGGAATACATGGGCGAGGAACCAGCCGTTGCAACGGCGGCCTATGCTTTCTTTACTACGACAGTATATGATTCCTCCGCGACGAGCGATGGGATCCATGATTTCATGGTCATCACACACCGCTCCGCATTGTTCTGGGAGTCGGAACCGTTCAGCGGCTACTCG
>JAGLYV010000063.1 GCA_023131975.1 Candidatus Krumholzibacteriia bacterium
GGCATATATCCCGCGAACAGGGCGGCGAGGATGGACCCGATAAAGGCTCTCCACTACGAGTAGAGGCTTTTTTGCGGGAATCTTCCGGCAAGTCTCTGTCGCAGGGGCTGGTTTCTGTCGCAGGTTGTAATTGGTTGCCTGAAGCCTTTCCGAAGTCTATACTAGGTTGAGGGAGGTTTTTCATGCGACTACCCGGATACAGAAAAAACGCGCCCCATCTGTCACCTGGACATTCCATGCCATTGCTTCTTATTATCTCAGCCCTGTTGATGTTCTATTCTACCGAGACATGCGGCCAGTTTAGGATGAGGTCGGCAAACGCCCAGTTCGAGATGTCGGTCAGCCAGGGTCTCGATGGCGAAACAGGTTCCCTGATACTGGTGAACGCGGCGATAAACTATAAAAAACTCGTTTTCTTCCGCAGGAACGGACATTTCGAGGCGAGATACAGGGTCTACATCGATATCGAAAACAAGGATGGCGATGAACCGGCTGGTGAAGTCCGGGAGGAAACCATCGTTGTCGATTCCTACAAGGAGACCCGGTCTCCGAATCTCAGATCCATTACAAGAAGAAGTTTTCCGGCCGGGCCGGGTGAGTACAAGATCAAGGTGATCTTTGAAGTCATCGGGACATCGCGGAAGTACAGCAGAGAAGAAAAACTCAGGATAGTCGGAGGAGAGGAAGGCGCTATCCACTTATCCTCTCCCGTGTTCTTTGTGCCAGAAAGGATCAGGGTAGGCGAAAAACCTGTGAAGGGGCAACTTTCCTTCTCGATCCGTGATGATACCTCATGGAATGGATTTGTCATGCTGTCAGGGGCTGTATATGCCGATTTCGATTCATACCTTCGTATCAGTTCGGGACTGATATTCCCCGGTAACGGCGGTGAGTTTTCCTGTGTCCTGACAAGCCGGGTCACAGACTCGCGGGGAAGGACCGTGTCCTATAACAGGCAGCGGTTGACAACGCCGCGCAGGCATGCTGTTTTCTGCTTTGACATGAATGTCGATGATCTCGAAGTGGGATTTTACAACTATTCGATCACAGCGGAGATTCCGGGAAGCGGGGGGAAGACATCGAGGGAAGAGCCGTTCGTGATCCTTCTCAACCGGGGGCTTTTCCGGGAGAATTTCCCCGCTCTCATCTCACTTCTTTCCCTGATCGCTGACGACGAAGAACTCAAGCCATTGATAAACGCCACTCCGATCGACCGGAAGGGCCAGTGGAAACTATTCTGGGAGAAACGGGATCCTACCCTGTCCGATGATGTCAACGAAGACCTCGGTGAATTCCTGCGCAGAGTAAAATACACTCTCAGGGCCTTTTCGAGGACCTGCCCCGGATGGGAGACCGATATGGGGAAGGTCTTCATAAAGAACGGGACCCCCGACCGGATCACGGACAGATCGGGTAACCAGTATGCAATAGGCAGCAATTATCAGTTGTGGTACTATGACTCTCTCGATCTGGTCTATATTTTTCAGAGCACAATGGGAGGTGGCGAGTATCACCTTATCGATACGCAGATTTATTGATCGGAGACTCGTTCCCTTTCTTTGCCCGGTATTGCTTCTGGTTGTGGTGACTCTTGCGGGTTCCTGTTCCAGTGAAGTGCAGCTTCCTGTCATCAGACTTGCCCTGCAGACCGAACCGACCACTGCCGATCCTGTCTTCGCGGTCGATGTCTCTTCGGGGATGCTGGTGTCTTTGATCCATCAGACTCTTGTCTGTTTTGACGATGACGGGAGGATCACTCCCGATCTGGCCGAGTCATGGGAACTGTATCCTGACGGGTTGACCTATGTCTTTAAGCTCGGTGAGTCGGGGTTTGCGGACGGATCCCCGGTGAGAGCTTCCGATGTTGTATTCTCTCTCAGAAGGCTTCTTGACCCGGCGACCCTGTCCCCGAGATGGTGGGTACTTGAGCCCGTCCTGGGAGCAAAAAAGTATCACTCCGGAGGGCCGTTCGACGAGGCCAGCATAAGTGCGCCTGACGATGTGACGGTGGTGATAAGGCTGGAAAGGCCTACCGCGCATTTTCTCAGCCTTCTTTCGATGCCTTCAGCGTCGATTGTGAGCTATGAGATGGTAGCCGCGGCAGGAAAGGAATATGGAAGGACCCCCGGGGGAAGTGGCCCCTGGAAGTTGACGCGCTGGAGCTCTGGGGATGAACTGACACTGGAAAGGAATATCTATAGTTCGGTGAAGAATGTCGATGTGGACGGAATCTCCCTCAGGATCATTCCCGAACCGATGACCAGGATCGCCGAATTCGAGATCGGCAATATCGATATACTCGAGGTGCCCAGAGCGGAACTCGAGAGATGGAAGTCTGCCGGCCCGGCCCTGATGGAGAGGGAGGAGTTGAGCGTCGTATATATAGGACTGAACAACTCCAGGCCGCCCTTCGATGATCCGAGAGTCAGAAGGGCGATGAATATGGCCGTCGATATCGAGACGATAATCGCTCGCGTCCTTTTCGGAGCGGGTAGAAAGGCGTACGGCAGCATTCCTCCAGGTTTGAAAGGCGGGCAGCGTGGCAGCGACCTGTATCCGTACAATCCTGAAAAAGCCGCTGGCCTGCTTGCCGAAGCCGGTTATCCTGATGGATTCGAGGTCGAGATATGGCAGAGGGAGAATCCGGAGGCGGGCAGGATCCTTGAAAGTGTCCAGGCCTATCTGTCCAGAGTAGGGATAAAGGTGAAGATCGTCACGCGTGAGTGGGGCGCTTTCAAGCAGGCGGTCGATCATGGAAGCCCTGACGCGTTCTATCTGGACTGGTACGCGGATTATCCGGACGCGGAGAATTTTCTTATGCCTCTTTTCCATTCGTCAAACAGGGGAGGTGGAGGCAACAGGGTCTTATACTCCGATTCGTTCGTCGATTCTCTCCTGGATGCCGCCTCTTCCATAGCTGATGCGGATAAGAGGCTTCTCGTCTATATGGGCGTGGAGTCGACTGTCTACGAGGATGCTCCGTGGATATTCCTCTGGTTTCCCGTCCGGTACGAGGTGGTATCGTACAGGCTGAAGGGGTATAGTATACCGGTTATCTTCAACAGCCGTAGATTTACGGATATTTCCATAAGGTAAGGTTTTCCTGCTTTGTTAAGATTCACTGCCAGAAGACTGTTGATGCTTGTCCCGATCCTGTTCGGCGTCGTGACGGTGACTTTCTTTCTGATGTATGTCATGCCTGGAGATCCCGTGCTGGCCCTGGCGGGGGAACGGTATGACGAAGAGACCCTGGAAAGTCTCAGGAAAGAATACGGGCTGGACAAGCCCCTTCATCTTCAATATGTGGACTATCTTTCCAGGCTTGCCCGTTTCGATCTCGGACGGTCTTTCATAACCGGAAGGCCGGTGTCTGAAAGCATTGCCGAGAGATTTCCACGCACCATGCTGTTGGCGTTGAGTGCCATGGCGATAGCGGTGATCGCCGGAGTACTCACCGGAGGGCTTTCCGCCTGGGGGAGATATCCGTGGCTCGGCAAGACCTTGATGGGGCTGTCTCTGGCCGGAGTCTCGATCCCCGTGTTCTGGCTGGGGCTTCTTCTGATACATCTTTTCTCGATAAAACTTGGTATCTTCCCGCCATCGGGATACGGTGGAGGGTCGATACGATATCTGGTACTTCCCGCGCTGACCCTGTCCTTTGCTTCGATGGCGACGATCGCGCGGGTGACCAGATCGGGATTCCTCGAAGCGGGAGCCGGCGATTTTGTCAGGACGGCAAGGGCCAAGGGACTTGCCGAATCGAAGGTCATCGGCAAGCATGTATTCAGAAACGCGCTCATTCCAGTCGTGACGATAGTCGGCACGGATTTCGGTAGTTACCTCAGTGGTTCGGTCCTGACCGAGACGATATTCGGGTGGCCCGGCCTTGGCCGGTTCATCGTTCAGGCGATCATGAAAAGGGATTTCCCGGTCATACAGGGTTCTATCCTCTTTATGGCGGTGATGTTCGTCCTCGTCAACCTGCTGGTCGACCTGAGTTACGGGATGATAGATCCGAGGGTACGGGAGAAGGAGGGGCCAGGTTGAGCGAAAACGGGAATGCCAGGGATCCCGGGGGCCTGTCACCCGCCGGCACGGAGCGGTCACCTGCCGGTACGGAGCGGTCTTTCCGCAGCAGAGCTGTCTCGAAATTTCTCCGAAACCGCGTCGCGGTGGCAGGGCTGATCATCCTTATGTTGATCGTCTCGTCGTCAATACTTTCTATCACGGCCGGTGATCCGGATACCGCTGAAATAGATCTGGACCGGTCTCTCGAGCCCCCTTCTCTCAGCCATCCGTTCGGGACAGATGCTTTCGGCAGGGACCTGCTGATCCGTGTTCTGCAGGGAGGGCGCGTCTCTTTGAGTGTTGGATTTGCCGCGAGGACGATATCTCTCGTGCTTGGCCTTCTGTTCGGGACTCTGGCGGGGTTTTATGGAGGAAAGACCGATTCTGTCCTCATGCGGCTGGCAGATATTACTTTCTCCTTTCCCACGCTCCTTCTCCTGATCGCGATAATGGCCGTCGCTTCTCCTGGACTCGTTTCGTTGTCCATGGCGCTGGGCATAGTCGGGTGGGCGGCGCTGGCGAGGCTGGTCAGGGCACAGGTACTCTCCGTGAGGCAGAGGGAATATGTGCAGGCGGCAAGGGCGGCGGGAGCGTCTGATCTGAAAATAATCATTCGGTATATTCTCCCACAATGTATTTCCCCCGTGATAGTGGTATACACACTTGGGCTGGGGATGACTGTGATGGCCGAAGCGAGCCTCAGCTTTCTCGGTCTTGGTGTTCAGCCGCCGGTGCCGAGCTGGGGGAGAATGATCTCCGGGGGTATAGCTTTCATGAGGACCGCGCCCTGGCTGACCCTGTTCCCGGGCCTCGTGCTGACACTGACGATATCCTCGTTGAATCTGGTCGGTGACGGCCTGAGAGACGCCCTCGACCCTTCGATCGTCAGGGGGTTCAAGGGGTTGGGCAGGATGAAGCTGTAATTGCAATAAATCGGGATGTGGATGAGATTATTCGTGGGGACGGGTGATGGTTGGCGGGTGAAGGATAAAACATGTCGGTGGAGGAGATGACTCGATGAAGAGGCTGCTGGAAATATTGATCGACAACCTGGCCAGATCCCGGGATGAGCTTGGATTTGACTGGCGTACCTGCTGGTCGAGGGTGACACCGGAAAGTGATGGAAGAGTCGTCGTGGATGTCAGCAGGCCCGAGCAGCTTGAGGTGCTCGAATCGGTCTCTGTCGACTTTGGGGTCATGGGCAAGTCTCCCGGGGAACTTGTCATGAGGTCCCGCGGCGGTGTCGAGGTCATCGGGAGGGTCGCGGGTGCTTCGAGCGGGACCGTGTTATGGGTCGTCTCCAGTGTGGCAGATCTTCGAAGAGAACCCGAACACAGCGCCGAGCTTCTTACCCAGGCGATCATGGGCGAGACCCTGATTTTGCTTGAAACGAGAGGTGACTGGTTCTTTGTCATGACGGACGATCATTACCATGGCTGGATCAGATCCTGGTATGTCAGCGAGACTTCCGTTGAGGCTGTCCGGTTGTTTGCCGAACGGGCAGACGCGAGGGTAGAGGCCAGCGTGGCGTATGTCCTCAGCTCGCCGGAAGAGACCAGCATCCCGGTGACCGATGTGACTGCCGGTACCCGTGTAAAGGTGGAACTCCGCAAAAATGGTTTTGCGACCGTTCAGCTTCCCGGTGGTAAATCGGGGTTCCTGAAGGATGACGCGCTCATCGATCCGGTCTGCTCGAAAGACCGGCGTTCCAGGATCGTGGAGCGGGTGGGCCACTTTGCCGGCATCCCGTATATATGGGGCGGGACCTCTGCGAAGGGATTCGATTGCTCCGGTCTTGTCAAGCGGGTGTTCGAGATGGAAGGGGTCGATCTGCCCAGAGACGCGGACCAGCAATCTGTGCTGGGAAGGATGATACCGTATGAAGATCTGGGCGCAGCGCTTCCCGGCGACCTTCTGTTTTTCGGTGAGGGGGGAAAGATCACTCATGTATCGATAGCTCTGGGGAAGGGCAGGTTCGTCCACGCCTATGGAGATGTCAGGTTCAACAGTTACCTTCCGGATGACAGCTTGTACGAGGAGAAGCTGGCCGGAAAACTTCTTTTCGGACGTTCGATCATCGACCCGTGATGAAGTCTGGCGCGGATCCATCTCAATGCCGCCGAAATCTTTTCTAATAAAAAATTAATATTTCTGTAAAATAAATGTTGACAAGTTTTTCGCGCAGTTCTAATCTACGCACAAAATTTGGATACCTGTATTCGAGTGATCTGAAAGGAGGCCACATCGAATTTGGATAGCCGGACTCGCGCCATGGATGCACGGCATAAGGTTTAAAAGCGGGGCTGTGGGAACGCCGCAGATTCCAAGGATCTACTTGAACTGTGGAAAGGGGGACGGACCTGGAAAAGACGAATCGCTTTTGAAGTGATAGACAGAGCAAATATGGGAACAATCCGCGCATGGTGCGTGGTGATATAGAACTTGTTTCCTGACACTTCTTCCCCTTAAGAGGGAGATGTATTACAGGAGGTTTTTAAATGAAAAAGGTTATTCTATTTAGTCTGGCAGCACTGATGCTGATGTCGGGCGCCGCTATGGCCACCCAGAGTCGCATCTATGCTCTCGGCGAGTATACCGCGCCTTATATCTGTGACGATTACAACCTGTTCTTCTGGTATGCCACTCTGCCTTCCTACCAGAACCTGGTAATCATGAACACCTGGAACGACGAAGACTTCTTCGAGTATGACAACGACGAAGACCAGGAAGACTTCGAAGCCTACTACCTGTTGACCTACGGTCTTGGCGAAGACGGCGACATGGGTACACTGGCGATGATGTTCATGAACTACATGCCGGGACCCAACCAGGGCTACCGGAGAGCTAACGACATCTGGGGCAGCTGGAGCGGCCAGAGCCTTGCTGACGACTGGCTTTACAGCAAGTGGATCCTCATGTATGGCTACCAGATGGAGAAGATGTCATTCGGTCTCATGTGGAGCCGCGCCAGCGAAAGCTGGACGTACAGCTATGACGATGGTACCGCCTCTGAAGAAAAAAGCACCGATGCCTATACGACGATCGGACTTGGTTTCAAAATGGAGATCAACGACGACCTGACCGCCGAGATCGCCTTCGATTACACGATGGTCACCGACACGTACGAGGAAACGGGTGAGGACGACAGAGAGCTGGATCCGAACTCGGGTATGGCGCTCAGGGCCAGAGGTTTCTACCAGTGGTCAGACGAGATCACCTTCGTTCCCTATTTCAACTGGGACACCAAGGACTTCGCCAGGAAAGAGACCGAAAATTACACTCCTTATGGCACCGCTGGTGGATACAAAGAGATGAACTTCACCTTCGGTATCGGCGCCAATATGAAGGTAAACGACGACAACATGATTCTCTTTGCCATCGAGCCTTACTCGATGTACAAGGCTGAGCCTTCGATCTTTGTTGACGGCTTCGAGGAGACCTGGGATGTCAAGTATGTAGCGATGCCCCGTTTCATCCTTGCTCTCGAGAGCGATGTCACCGACTGGCTGACCTTCCGTACAGGTATGTCGAAGGACCTCGGCAAGGCTTCCTGGAATTGGGAAGATGCCGATGAGACCGAAGAAGACGAGTGGACGGATGTCAACGACACCTTTGCCTGGAATCTCGGTCTTGGTTTCCACTTCGGTGATTTCGACATCGACTGTGTCATCAACAAGAACGTTCCGTTCAGCATGGGCTACTGGCTCACCGGTTTCCAGCAGGATCCGGATGACAGCGATGCCACGCCGATCGGTATGATCAGCGCCGTCTATCATTTCTAGGACAGGCTGATATAGCGTTATTGAAGGGGGACTTCGGTCCCCCTTTTTTTGTGTCTTCCAGGCTCCATCCCGCGCGATACGTCTAAATCGGTCCTGAACCCCACCGTATTTATGCCGGTGGTCCGGTAATTGCACTATTTCCCACCGACTTGCAAAAAGGTGGAGAACGTGTATTTCTTTTATTATTTCCCGGTCGGCCTGGACATCAAGGTCAGGAAGACGCCGGTCATAACGATATTTCTGTCTCTGATGTGCCTAATTTCTTTTGTGGCATACAGATATATTCCTCAGTCCGGGACCTTCAACCTGTATAATCTGGTATTTCAACCGGCATATCCTAACCTTGCTACCGCCTTTGCCCATGTCTTCCTTCACGGCAGCTGGATGCATATTGTCGGAAACGTCGTTTACCTTGCCATCTTCGGTAGAGCGATCGAGGACAGGCTGGGGGCCGGCAGGTTTTTCATACTATTCGCTCTTTCCGCGATGGCCGGGGCCTGGACTCATATGACTATCACCCTTCTTCTGGCGCCCGAATACCTTGGTTACGGTGTAATCGGTGCGTCCGGCGCTACATCGGGGCTGCTTGGCGCGTATGTGGTGAGATTCTATTACAGCAGGATCCGGATCGCGTACTGGATCTTTATGCCTCTGCAGGGAATCAATCGTGCGGGTAGAAAGTATGTGCCGGGTATCCTGGCGATAGCCTTCTGGCTCGTTTACCAGGGAGTATACACGGTGATGCAGTTCGGTGCCGGATATATGCATGTGGCGTACAGTGTCCATCTGGGCGGATTTGTCTGCGGGATGCTTCTGGCTCTGGCATTCGGGGCGAAATCGTCGGCCAGGGCGGACAGGAGACTGCAGAGGGCCAGGGACCATGTGGCGAAGGCTAACTGGTTTGGCGCGCAGGGAGAGTATATCAATTATCTTGACCTTATGCCTTCCGACGCGGGGATACATTCTGAAGCGGCAAGGGCCTTTCTCTGCACCGGGGAGAAGGGTAGAGCCAGATACCATTATGTAGAATCGATAAACGGGTTTGTGGAACAGGGGGAGAGAGGGGATGCTGAAGAGGTGTTCAGCGCGGCGATGAGGGCGATTCCCGGATTCACGATGGAAGAGAAGATACATCTGAAGATCGTGTTCGGGATGGAACGGTCGCTCAAGTTCAACGCGGCGCTTTCGGGATACAGGAATTTCATCGAGAGATATTCCATGTCCAGTGAGACTCCCTTCGTTCTCCTGAGGATGGCGGGGCTTCACGAACGACGTTTCGGGAGACAGGACGAGGCATATGATTGTTATACCAGACTGATCGCGGATTATCCCGAAGACAGGTGGACTGATTTCGCGAGGTCGGAAGTGGAAAGACTGGGTGTGAGGGGAGAGGAGTCGGGGGCGGGGAAATATCCTCAGCAGGCGTTATAAATTATCTTGAACAAAGGAAATTCTTCTGATAGTTTTCAGGCCAGGATGCGGGGTGGTGAAAGGTGAAGGGAAGGCTCGATACGTCCCTGGAACGGTTAAAGGCCAGGGGATGGCTGCAGGGATTTGACAGGATAGGCGATTCCGAGCTGCTGGCTCTCGTTATGGGCAGGACAGGGCGCTGCTGCAGCCCCTCTATCGCACACGAGATAGTCGATAGTTACGGAGGACTGGACCAGGTCGGTAAGGCCGGTCTTGAGGAGCTGATGGACTTCAGGGGAGTCGGCAAGGCCGGCGCGCTGAGGATCAAGGCTTCCTTCGAGCTTGGAAGACGCGTTATGGTCTCCGGCAGGCAGCGCGAGTTGAAGAGGGTGAAGTCACCGGAGGATGTGGCTTTCCTGATGATCCCTGAGATGAAAGGGCTCGACAGGGAGCACTTCATGGCTATCCTTCTCAACACCAAGAACGGCATCCTGAAGATAGTGACCGTGGCGATAGGATCATTGAATGCCGCACTTGTCCATCCGAGAGAGATCTTCAAGGCGGCGGTCATTGCCAGCGCGGCGGGGATCATTATCGTTCATAACCATCCGACCGGCAACCCTGAACCAAGCCGGGAGGACAGGGATCTTACCGAGCGTTTTGCCCGGTGCGGTGACCTGATGGGGATCGATGTGGTGGATCATATCATCGTCGGCGATGACGAATATGTCAGCATGAGGGAGCGGGGACTGATCAATGTCTGAAAGGAAGGAAACATCTTGTTAGGGCGGATCTCAACATATTTTTCAAATGATATCGCGATAGATCTAGGTACTGCCAATACTCTCGTTTACCTGAAAGGAAGCGGGATCGTCCTGAACGAGCCGTCTGTCGTAGCGATGGACCAGAAAACGAAAAAAGTATACGCGGTCGGCATTGAGGCGAAATCGATGCTGGGCAAGACTCCCGATCATATCGTGGCGATAAGGCCGATGAAGGACGGAGTGATCGCCGATTTCGAAGTGACAGAGGTGATGCTCAGGGAATTCATACGAAAATCACAGAAGAAAAGGTTTTTCATCAGACCCCGTATCGTGATCAGCGTGCCTTCCGGCATTACCGAGGTGGAACGGCGGGCCGTCATCGATTCAGCGCAGAACGCGGGAGCCAGGGAAGTATATCTGGTCGCCGAACCGATAGCCGCCGCGATAGGCGTGGGTCTTCCCGTGGACAAGCCCTCCGGGAACATGGTGGTCGATATAGGCGGAGGCACCACCGAGATAGCGGTGATCGCTTTGAACGGTATCGTTACAGACATATCGATCCGAGTGGGCGGAGATAAAATGGACGAGGTGATAGTCCAGCATATCAAAAAAGCATACAATCTCCTGATAGGTGACCAGACCGCCGAGCATGTAAAGATGGTCATAGGTTCGGCCACGAATCTCGGTCAGGAACAGGAGATGGAGATCAAGGGTAGAGATCTTGTGTCCGGCATACCAAAGACCCTGAGGATCTCCAGTGTGGAGATAAGGGAAGCCCTGGCAGAGCCGATGAGCCAGATCGTGGCAGCTCTCAAGACCGCTCTCGAACAGACCCCTCCCGAACTGGCGGCAGATATCGTCGACAGGGGGATCGTGATGACGGGGGGAGGTTCGCTCCTGGGAGGGATCGACATGCTTCTCAAGGAAGAGACCAATCTTCCCATCAACGTGGTGGAAGATCCTCTGACCTGTGTAGTGCTCGGAACAGGGAAGATATTAAGCAACCTGCATATTTATGAACGAATAATCATGAAGAGCAGCCGATTGTAAAAGATGCAGATAATCTCCTTTCTTTTTGAAAAACACCTCGATAAGACAGTGCTTGTCATTGCCGTGATACTGTCGATACTGATGCTCTCGGCCGATGATGACAGTCAGATCAATTCGGCAAGGGCGATCAGCTCGTTTCTCTTATATCCGGTCGATCGGGCCAGTTCGTATTTTTCAGACATGGAACAATTGAAGGAGGAGAACCTGCGGTTGAGAGAACTGGCCGCCACCCTTCATCATGAGAGGGAGAGGTTGACCCAGTTCAGGGAAGAGAGAAATCGGCTCAGGCAGCTTCTCGGGTTCAGGAAAGATTCGTTTTTCGAATTTATTCCGTGTGAGGTCACAGCCAGATCATCGAACATATTTCATCATTCGGTCACAGTGGACCGCGGCAAAGGATCTGGTATAAAAGTGGGCATGGCTGTCGTCGGGTACAGGGGGCTGGTCGGCAGGGTCGTGCAGGTGTTCGGTTCGTCTTCGCGCGTGCTTCTGCTCAATAACAAGTCGATGTCGGTGAGCTGTCTCGACAAGAGGAGCAGGGTGGTCGGAATGCTCAACTGGGAGAGAGGTAACCTGTTCAGGCTCGATTTCATCGGAAGGGAAGAGGATGTCCTCCAGGGTGATACTCTGATAACGAGCGGGTTTGGCAAGATACTTCCCAAAGGGTTTCCGGTAGGAACGGTGTTTCAGGTTGCCGAAGAAAAGACAGAACTCTCGATGCGTGTCAGTGTGGTATGTATGACCGAGCTGAACACGCTGGAGGAGTTGTTTATCGTAGTCGGAGGCAGGGACTGGGACAGTGAGGATATCTTTAACAGGCTGGATATCGTAAAGGATCCGGCAAGGTGAGGTCGATGGCTTGACTCTGATCAGGGCAATAGTGGCGGCGTTTGTCGTATTCATCCTTCAGGTGACGGTCGTTCATCGGATGTCGGTGGTCGGTGCGAGGCCGGATCTGATGCTTGTCCTCCTTGTAGTCTTCGTTCTGGACAGGAACCCGGTTATGGCCATAATCATCGGATTTTCCCTGGGGTTTCTCCAGGATCTTGGAAACGCCTCTTTTCTTGGCATGAACGCCCTCGCAAAGTCGTTGATAGGATATGGAATAGCAAGGTATGCCTCGGGATTTCTTCCCGAAAACATTTTCTTTAAGAGCCTGTTGATCCTTGTGGCAAGTCTCGTATCCAGCATCATCGTCCTGAATATCATGTCCACTTTCAATCCGCTTACAGTGCTGGTCTCCTTTTTCAGGCATTCCATCCTGTCGGCCGTATACTCGGCTCTCGTTGGAGTCGTCGTATTCTTGATCCTGAAACTGTTTCCGCGAAGGGTGGTCCGTTCCGGTGGCAGGTACTGATCGTCAGAGTGAATTTATCCTCGATCACAGGCGGAGGATCGTGTTGCTGCTGGTGATCGGCGTCATATCGATAATGACGATGAGATTGTTTTACCTGCAGGTGATCCATCATGGATATTATAACAGACTCGCCATATCAAACAGGATCCAGCGTGAACGGATGGTGGCGCCACGGGGGCTGATAAGAGCGTCTGACGGTTCCAAGCTGGTCGTCAATGTCCCGGTCTACCAGATCAGCCTTGTTCCGGGCAAGATCACTGGAAGAGAGGACAGACTGGAACTGGCCTGTGAGTGGCTGGGTATCGACAGCGAGAACCTCTTCGACAGCTTGGCCGAGTGGAAGAAAAAATACCCTGACGGTAGAGAGATGCCTGTCGTTCAGTCCGCCGAAAAGGGGCAGATATCGATACTCATGGAGAACCGTTCACTATTCCCGTTTTTCAAACTCGTAATGAAACACAGGCGGCAGTATCCCGAGGGTGACCTGGCGACTCATGTCCTGGGATATGTAGGCGAAGTGACCGATGAAGAGTTGAAAGATGACGACAGGTTCCGACCCGGCGACCTCACGGGAAGGACCGGCATAGAGTACAAGTACGACGAATATCTTCGCGGTGATGCCGGGGTCAGGATCATCGAGATCAGCGCCGAAGGAATCAAGGTCGGTGAATATGACGGCATCTCGCACGACAACGACTTCGATGAGTTTGTTCAATCCCGATCGCCAGTTCCCGGATGTGATCTCTATCTCACGATCGATCTGGATCTTCAGAAGGTCATGGAGAGGGAATTCGACTGTGACAGGGGCTGCATTATTGCCATGGATCCTTCTACCGGTGGTATCCTTGGTGCGGTGAGCAGGCCGTCATACGATCCCAACATATTTATGGGTGGGATAAGCGAAAAAGACTGGAACATGCTGCACGGAGATCCGGCCAAGCCTCTTTTCAACCGGACCATTCAGGCAACATATCCTCCTGCTTCCACGTTCAAGCTCATTGTCTGTTATGGAGCCCTGTATTTTGAGCTTGTGCCGAAGAATGCCTGGCTCGAACCGTGTTATGGCGGATACCAGTTTGGTAACAGGTATTTCAGATGCTGGAAACCCGAAGGACACGGATATGCTAACATGTTCGATGCTATCGTCAACTCCTGTGATGTGTATTTTTACCAGATCGGTGAGAGGATGAACGCGGATCAGTTTGCCTACGCGGGCCGTATCTTCGGTCTGGGAAGAAAAACCGGGGTAGACCTGCCCAGCGAAGCCAGGGGAACCCTTCCCGACCATTCGTATTTCGACAGACGGTTTGGAAAGAGAAAATGGACTAAGGGGCACCTGCTCAATTACTCGATCGGTCAGGGTGAGGTCCTCACCACACCGATCCAGCTCTGTCAGATGGTCGCGATGATCGCGAATGGAGGAAAGAGGATCAAGCCTCATCTGGTCGACAGGGTGGTTGATACCGAGGGTGCCGAGATCTATCGAAGCGATAATACGGCTGTGCCGATCTCCCAGATGAACAATAAGATACTCAAGTTTATTCAGCGTTCGATGGTCGCCGTTGTTTCGGGGGAACATGGAACGGGCAGGGCGAGCCGCATTCCCGGCGTAACCAGCGCTGGAAAGACAGGGACGGCACAAAATTCGGGGGAGGATCATGCCCTGTTTGTGGCCTATGCTCCGGTAGAAGCGCCTGAGATAGCTGTGGCCATTATCATGGAAAATGCTGGTCATGGCGGGGCTATGGCCGCGCCCATGGCGAGAAGGATCCTTTCAGCGTACTTCAATCCCGGAGCAGCATGGAACGGAAAGTTCATGTACGGCAAGACCATAGTCGCCGGGGCCGACAGGTAGGAGAAGCTGTGTCGATGGTGGCATCCAGGGGTAGAGGAGAATCGGGTGGCTGAGAAAAACCTGCGAAATATGGAATGGGGGATTCTGATCCCCGGACTTATTCTGATCTGTATAGGACTTGCCAACCTGTATTCCGTGGGGCATGTGCCGGAGGAACTCAGGGAGACCTTTCAGATGGGTGGTCGCGATTATTTTCATCGGCAGCTCATCTGGAGCGCGGCGGGACTCGTAGCGATGATCGTGGCGTTTGCCATTCCATTCCGCTACTACGAGGGTAGCGCTGTGGTCTTCTACGGGGTATCTCTCATATCCCTGGTCGTAGTCCTTCTGCTGGAACCCCTGAAAGGATCAAGCAGGTGGATAAGCATCGGGTTTTTCAGGTTTCAGCCGAGCGAATTGATGAAGATAGCTGTGATCTTTATCCTTGCCAGATACCTGTCTGAGAAGAAAAATGACCCGAACAGGTTCAGAGTCATCTCTCTGGCCATACTGGTGGTCCTTGTCCCTTTCACCCTGATCCTGAAGCAGCCAGATCTTGGTACGGCGCTTGTTTTTCCGGCGCTGCTCTTTCCAGTACTGTACTGGCGGGGGCTGAACGAAGGAGTAATGATCCTGTTTCTCACTCCGGCGATCAGCGCGTTTCTCACCGTATACAGTGAGAGTACGATCTCTGATGGGACCTATCCCTTCCCGCTTCTCGTGTTTTTTCTC
This sequence comes from Candidatus Krumholzibacteriia bacterium, assembly GCA_023131975.1. Taxonomy (GTDB): domain Bacteria; phylum Krumholzibacteriota; class Krumholzibacteriia; order Krumholzibacteriales; family Krumholzibacteriaceae; genus JAGLYV01. Next base: position 14,998 of record JAGLYV010000063.1, read on the forward strand.
ATGATACTCGTTGTAGCGTACAGGCGGAGGAGGCGACTGTTTCAGAGCCTGAGCCTGGTCGCTATAAATCTGGGTGTGATGTTTATAATCCCGACTCTGATGGACATGCTCAAGCCTTACCAGCAGCGCAGGATAATGGCTTTTTTACGGCCGGAGTCGGACATTCTGGGGATGGGATGGCAGGTCTACCAGTCGAAAGTGGCTATAGGTTCGGGGGGATTCACGGGGAAAGGTTTTCTTCAAGGCACTCAGAAGCTTTTTGCTTTTCTCCCTGAAAGACACAGCGATTTTGCTTTTTCGGTACTTGCGGAAGAACGTGGTTTTGTCGGTGGGCTGGTAGTGTTGATTCTTTTCTCCCTGATCATTGCGAGGGGATTTTATCTTGCTACCAAGGTAAAGAACAGATTCGCGTCGATGGCTATAATCGGAATATGTTCCTATTTCACGTTTCATGTTATTGTCAATATCGGGATGACTATAGGACTTGCTCCAGTTACGGGGCTGCCTCTACCGTTTCTCAGTTACGGGGGGAGCTCGATGCTGGTAAGTTGTTTTCTGCTGGGTGTGCTCCTGAATTTCGGATCCAGTTTCTATGAGTACTGAGGAGGTCATAATGAAGGACAGGATCTCGAGGGTCCTGGACCTTGCCACCAGAGCCGGTCTTGAATGTGAGGTATACGGCGAATCGACCGAGCGGTTCCAGGTGGAGGTGTACAGGGGGAAGGTAGAGACCATGGACCGGTCGAGCGATGAGGGGATCGGTATACGCCTGGTCACCGGTGGCAGGATGGGATACGCCTTCACGAACGGTACGGATATGGAATCGATAGAGTTCACGTTCGAAGAAGCGAAGAATAACGCGATCTGCAGTACGGTCGAAGATGTCGATGTCCTGGCAGATGATCCCGGAGACCCGATACAGGAAGGTTCCCCCGCGTTTTTTCTTGACGAAGGTGATTCGGCCGGCAAGATAGAAAAAGTCATAGAGATGGAACAGGCCGCGATCGATTTTGACGGGACTATTGTAAATACTGAGGGCGTCAGTTATTCGGAGGTATCAGGAGAAGTATTTATCGCGAGTACAAGAGGATTTCAGCGGAGTGGGAAGAGGGGACTGTGTTCGTGTTCGATGGCAGCGGTGGCGAAAAAGGGCGGCGAGATCAGGAGCGGATGGTATTATTGCCAGTCTCCCGATGTCCGGCTTCTTGATTTTAATGCTACAGGGCTTGAGTCGGCGAAAAGAGCATTTTCTCTTCTCGACAGCAGGCCGATGCCTACCGGCAGATACCCGGTTATTTTCGACGCCTCGGCTTTCGTCGATATCATCTATTTTCTGGAACAGGCTCTGTCGGGAGAGATGGTGGTCAAGGGGACTACGGTACTTGCTGGAAAACTGGGTAAAAAAGTAGCGGCGGATATCCTTACGCTCACCGACGATCCGATGCTTGAAGGGGGATGTTTCAACGCGAGGTTTGACGATGAGGGTGTAGCCAGAAACACGTATAGCCTGATAGCGGGTGGGATCCTGAGGGGTTTTCTGCACAATTCCTGGACCGCCAGGAAATCTGGACATCCGAATAGTGCCAACGCGGTCAGAGGCTCCTACAAGGATCTGCCATCTCCCGGAGCGTCCAACCTTTTCGTTCAACCGGGTGGCAGGACCCTGGACGAAATGCTGGCAGATACAGACAGGGGCATATATATTCAAAGCGTTATGGGAATGCACACGGCCGATCCCATCTCTGGAGATTTCTCCGTTGGGATCGCGGGCCTTGGAATAGAAGCTGGAAAAAGAAGTGGCGCAGTCTCAGAGATGACGATCAGCGGGAATGTCCTTGATCTTCTCGGTGGCGTCGTGGAGGTAGGCAGGGAGATTGTCTTCATAGGGACGTATGGAGCTCCTCCCGTACTTATCGAGGGGTTGAGCGTAAGCGGAACATAGGGAGGCAGAATGCATCCGATTCTTCTGGAGATCGGCAAGTTCAAGATTTATTCGTACGGTTTCATGCTGGCGCTGAGTTTTTTCATAGGGATCCTTCTGGCGGCAAAGAGAGCCGAGAAGAGAGGTGTTAATCCCGATACGATCTACGATCTCAGTATAATACTGATAATCGCGGCCATCGTCGGGTCCAGGGGGCTCTATATCCTGACGCATCGCGATCACTTTACAGGTATCCTCGATGTGATAGCGTTGTGGCAGGGAGGGGCCACCTATTACGGTGGTATGATCCTGGCTGTTGCCGGAGCCGCGGTATTCTTGAGAATCAAGAAGATCTCCTTTCTCAAGGTCGCGGATATCTGTTCCCCTTCGATCGGGTCGGGGATATTCTTTACGAGAATCGGTTGTTTTCTCAGTGGTTGCTGTTTCGGGAAACCGACCGAGTGTTCCATGGGAATGGTCTATCCTGACGGCAGCCCCGCAGGAAACACTTTTCATGCTATCCACATCCATCCTACCCAGCTCTATTCGTCGTTCTACGGGCTTGTCATATTTCTGGCAATAATCCTGCTGGAGCGTAAAAAGTGGTTCGATGGATTTTCTTTCGGGGCCCTCCTGATCCTTTATGGCCTTTCACGTTTCATAGTGGATAGTTTCAGGTTCTACGAGGAATCGGCTCACGTCTGGAAAGGTCTCATCGATAATCAGTTGATCAGCATCGTGTTGATCGTCGGTGGAATCATTTTTCTCATAGTCCGCGG
>JAGLYV010000064.1 GCA_023131975.1 Candidatus Krumholzibacteriia bacterium
CTGAAGGAGTGCGGTTCTTTTCTGAAGGACCACAGTTTCTTTTCTGACAGAGGGGTGGGGTGTCTGGTGGGAGGTGGGTATTGCTGTCGTTTATCTTCGATCTTCTGTTTCCCGGAAATTGTCTTGGTTGTGAACGGACCCTGAGGGAGGTCGAAGGGCCGGTCAGGTCCGTACCAGCTGGATGGCCCGAAAGCACACTTCATTTTTTCAATGAACATTTTCATTATGAACGACTCTGGAAGTTCAGGCTGGATGCCACAGTCCTCTGCCGGGAGTGCTGGCTCAAGCTGAAACCTGTCACAGCCGGGGACAGGAATGTCGCCCCTGATGATTTGCCGGTCGTTTCTCCCTTCGAGACGAATGATATGCTCCTCGATCTGATAAGGTTTTTGAAATTCAGGGGCGGAAGACCCGTTTCGGTCCCCCTCGGCTGGTGGATGGCCGATGCACTGAAGCGTTTTCTCGAGTCTGGCCAAGTCGCGCCGGGCAGCGGCCAGGTATTGCTGCCTGTCCCACTTCACCGCAGAAGGCAGCTGGAAAGGGGATATAATCAGGCCGGATTACTTTCGATAGAAGTCGGCAGATCCCTGGGTATCCCGGTACTCGGCGACTGTCTCGAGAGAGTGAGAAACACAGCGGCCCAGTCGAAGCTTGCTGACGAAGACAGAGATGAGAATGTCGATGAAGCATTCAGGCTCGTCTCCGACCCTCCTCCAGCGGGGAAGACCATAGTCCTTGTGGATGACCTCTATACGACAGGCGCCACTATGCGAGCCTGCCTGAAAGCTTTACTATATTCCACAGACTCGCCGATAATCATACTTACGGCGGGAAGATCCCATGGTACGGAGGGAAATGTATTCTCTGGAAAAAAATGAATTTTCAGTCTGCTGGCGGGCAATAATAGGTTGAAGATGGCGGGCATGCTGTGTTTAGATACTTCTGTAGTTTTTTTTCGGTACAAAGGATGGGGAGGAAAAAGTGCTGGTAACCAATAAGGAATTGATGGATGCCGCCCGCGAAGGCGGTTATGCGGTCGGAGCTTTCAACATAAACAATATGGAGTTTGTCCAGGCTATCACGGATGCCGCGGAAAAACTGAAAAGCCCCGCAATACTGGCTGTATCTCAGGGCGCGATAAAATACGCTGGATTTCAGAACATCGTATCCCTGGTCAGGAGTGCCTCTGATACCAAGGATATAAAAGTTTCCCTGCATCTCGACCATGGGAAAGATATGGATATAATCCGTACCTGTATCGATGGCGGATTTACATCGATAATGATCGACGGGTCCGACCTGTCTTTCGATGAAAATATCGCGATAACGAAAAAAGTAGTCGATATGGCCCGGCCGAAGGGAATATCGGTGGAGGGCGAACTCGGCAGGCTGGCAGGAATAGAGGATCATGTCTCGGTCGCTGAAAAGGACGCGATATACACAAATCCTGACGAGGCAGTCGAATTCGTCGAAAAATCGGGTGTAGATTCACTGGCGGTCGCTATCGGCACTTCCCATGGCGCGTACAAGTTCAAGGCTGAAGCCAGACTGGCTATGGATATTCTTTCGTCGATAGTGGAAAAAGTCGATGTTCCTCTCGTTCTTCATGGGGCCTCTGGTGTGAACCAGGCCCATGTCGGTATCGCGAATGAGTTCGGTGCGGCGCTGAAGGATACGAAAGGAGTCCCCGACGAGGCCATATCGGAAGCTGTAAGGCGGGGGATATGCAAGGTCAACATCGATACGGACATGCGGATCGCCTTTACGGCGTTTATCCGGCAGTCGTTTTCGGAGAACCCTGGCGTTTTCGATCCGAGGGGTTATCTCGGAGCGGCCAGGGACGCGATCAGGGAAGTAGTCACGTACAAGATGAAATTGTTCGGAAGTGAAGGCAAAGCTGTCTGACACGTCCAGAACGGAATTTATTCGAAGGAGGAACTGAAGTGGCGATCAATGTTGCGATCAACGGGTTTGGAAGGATCGGAAGGCTTGTATTCAGGGGCGCGATGAAGGACAGGCGCTTCAATGTCGTTGCTATCAACGATCTGACCGACGCAGGGACACTCGCCCATCTTCTCAAATACGATTCGGTTCACGGGAAATACCCCGGAAAGATCAAGCTTCTCAAATCCGGGGACATCAGTGCTGACGGGAAGAGGGTCAAAGTGTTGGCCCAGAGAGATCCCGGCTTGCTGCCATGGGAAAAGCTCGGTGTGGATGTGGTTATCGAGGCGACAGGTCATTTCAGGAAACGTAAGGACGCGGCGCTTCACATAAAGGCGGGAGCAAAGAAAGTGATCATCTCGGCTCCTTCTCCCGACCCGGATATAATGATCGTAATAGGGGTCAACGATCATCTCTACAGAAAATCAAGGCACCACGTCGTATCGACGGCATCATGCACGACCAACTGCCTGGCGCCTGTCGCAAAGGTCCTCGACGACACGTTCGGGATCGCCAACGGCCTCATGACTACGATCCACGCCGTTACGAACGACCAGGTCGTGCTTGATTTTCCTCATAAGGACCTGCGGCGCGGGCGTGCCTGTGGTGTATCGATGATACCGACAACGACCGGCGCGGCCGCGGCTGTCGGTGTGGTCATGCCGAAGTTAAAAGGAAAATTGAACGGATACGCCGTCAGGGTACCGACTCCCGACGCGTCGATCGTGGATCTGACGGTGACTTTGAAAAAGGCAACGACAGTAGAAAAGTTGAATGCCGCGGTAAAGAAGGCCTCCGAAACAAAAATGGAAGGTATCCTCGAATACTGTGAGGACCCGATCGTGTCGGTCGACGTCATCGGCAATCCCCATTCGTCCGTTTTCGACAGTCTTCTCACGATGGGTATTTCCTCAAAGGTCTTCAAGATAGTGTCCTGGTATGATAATGAGTATGGTTACGCTATGAGGATGGTCGATATGATGAAGATCCTCATGAAGTAGAGTTGTGCAGGTCAAGTTCTCAGGGAGGCAAGGTTGAGGAAAAAGACGCTCAAGGACATCGAGCTGGACGGACGCAGACTTCTGATGAGAGTCGATTTCAATGTTCCGCTTGGCAGTGATGGTGATGTGGCCGATGACACAAGGATCAGGGCCGCCCTTCCCAGTATCGAATACGCCGCGTCGCAAGGCGCTTCAATAGTGTTGATGTCCCATCTGGGACGGCCGAAAGGGCGAAAGGACCCTGGGAAAAGCCTGAAGGTGGTCGCCTATCACCTGGGAGAGATAACCAGCCATCCGGTGAAATTCGTGGACGACTGTATAGGGCCCGGGGTCGATGAGAAAGTAGCGTCTCTCAAGCCGGGGGAGATCCTTCTCCTGGAGAATCTGAGATTCTATAACGAGGAGACTTCGAACGATCCGGAATTCTCTGAAAAACTCGCGGCTTATGGCGACATTTTCGCGAATGACGCCTTCGGGACCGCTCACAGGGCTCATGCCTCCACCGAGGGCGTCTGCAGGTTTTTCGATGAAAAAGTGGCCGGGTTGCTCATGGAAAAAGAACTCGAGACCCTGGAACGCCTTCTCGCCGAACCGGCGAGGCCTTTTATAGTGGTCCTCGGCGGCGCGAAGGTCTCCACCAAGATGGGCCTTATAAAGAACCTCCTTGAGAAGGTAGACAGGATCATTATCGGTGGAGGAATGGCGTTCACCTTCTTCAAATCGGTCGGTCTTGAGATCGGAGATTCTCTCCTCGATGAGTCCTACATGGAGATGTGCCGGGAGGTCATGGAAATATCCGGGAAGAACGAGAAAAAGCGGATATACTTGCCGGTCGACTGTGTCGTCGCGAGTGATATTACGAGCAATTCTCAGCACAAGACTGTTTCGACCGGGGATATGCCCGAAGGCTGGTCCGGTGTGGACATCGGGCAATCGACCATCGAAGTATTTGTAAACGAGCTGAAGGAAGCCGGTACTATCTTCTGGAATGGCCCGATGGGGATCTTCGAGATTCCGGAATATGCCAATGGGACCAGAATGATCGCGAGGGCTATCGTGGAAGCGACCGAAAAAGGCGCCATAAGTGTTGTCGGTGGGGGTGACAGTGTTGCCGCTCTGAACCAGATGCATCTGCTGGACCGGATTTCCCATGTATCTACCGGTGGTGGGGCCTCGTTGGAACTGCTTGAAGGAAAAGCGCTTCCCGGCGTGGAAGCATTGAGTGACAGGGATCTGTCCAAACAATCGGTCTAGAGAGGCAGGAAATGAGAAGGAAGATAATCGCCGGAAACTGGAAGATGAACCTCGATCATCGCGAGGGAGCTGCCCTTGCGTCCACGATCGTGGACGGGCTGAAAGATAAGGAAGATCTGCCGGAAGTAGTCCTTATCCCGTCCTTTACTACCCTGCCCGCTGTGGCAGGTGAGTTGGAGGGTTCAGAGATCCTGACCGGAGCCCAGGATATGTGGTATGAGAAGGCGGGAGCGTTTACCGGTGAAGTATCGGCAGAGATGCTTTCATCTCTCGGCTGCAGATATGTGCTCGTAGGACATTCCGAGCGAAGACATGTTATCGGCGAAGGGGCAGGACTCCTTGCGGACAAACTTCGTGCCGTACTGGACGGAGGGCTTTCTCCGATATATTGTGTCGGTGAACTTCTTGATCAGCGGGAAGCTGGAAAAGCAGAAAGTGTTGTGGAGGAGCAGTTGAGAAGTGTCCTCTCCGGAGTAAGCAGGAGAGAGATGTCGGGAGTGGTCCTGGCATACGAGCCTGTCTGGGCGATCGGCACCGGCAAGACCGCGACGCCTGAGGACGCCTCTTCAATGCATGGTCATATCAGAGATGTACTCTCGCGTATCTTCGACGCGGGTACGGCCGATGAGACTATAATCCTGTACGGCGGAAGTGTAAAACCGGAGAATGCCACCGATCTGATGTCAGACCCGGACATAGATGGTGCGCTGGTGGGGGGGGCCGCATTGAAGGCCGACTCGTTCCTGGGTATCATATTATACAGGGCCACATGATTATTTCATTTGACTGGCACCATTTTTTTCATTAAACTTCTCTTTTGGGGCTTTAAAGATTGGTGAAAAATGCTGTTTAACATCTTTGTTGTCATACATGTAGTCGCTTCGGTCCTGCTGATCCTGGTGGTGCTGATGCAGTCCAGCAAGGGCGGCGGACTTTCCGGTGCTTTTGGTGGTGGTGGTGGCCAGGCGATCATGGGAGGTCGGGAGACTGCGACTTTTCTCAGTAGGTTTACCACTTATCTTGCAGTAATATTTATGGTTACATCGCTTTCACTCGCTTTTCTATCGGCTGGCAGGGGAGGCGCTGAGACGGAAAGCGCCCTCAGGAAGGCCGCTCAGCAGGAGCAGTGGGGCGGAATCATCCCTGAAGAACAGAAGAATGTCGATGACCTGCTCGAAACGATTCCCGAACCGGGTACGGCTGAGGATGCTCCGAAGGAGCAGTAGCCAGCAGAGCAGGGTACTGAGTAGATGACCGGTCTTGTTTTGCCGAGGTGGTGGAACTGGTAGACACGCTACTTTGAGGGGGTAGTGGGCGAAAGCCTGTGCGGGTTCGAGTCCCGCTCTCGGCATAAGAAAAAAGCCTTTCGGGGCTTTTTTTTTATCTATGCGGATATCGGGGGAAAAAACTCTTTACATAAAGTCCATGCTGGACTACGCTCTGCTCTGTTCATAATGGAAGTAGTTGAAGGAAAAGGATATGGAAAACTTTATAAATAGTAATATTGAAATGCTGGCATTGATTTCCACGATTCTCTCGGTCGTGGCTGTCATCACCGTGATGGTCCTTCTTCTGGAAGTCAGGAAGATGCGCAAGCCGTTCACCGAAATGGCGGACCTCCATACTGCTATCGGCACGGAACAGGCGCTCGAGAAACTGCTCAAGGGAGTCGATGAGAACAGGGATTTTATACGCGCTCAGAGCGAGGACATAAAGATGATCCTGGCGCGGATCGACAGGTGTTACAGTGGTACAGGTATCGTCAAATACAACGCTTTTGAAGATATAGGCGGGATGCAGAGTTATTCTCTGTGTATACTTACCAGCCACAAGAACGGAGTGATCCTCACAAATCTCGTAGGTAGAAATTCGACAAGGGGTTATGCTCTTGAAGTGAAAGAGGGATCTCCGTCGAGGGAACTGAGTGAAGAGGAGAAGGAATCTCTGAAATATGCCCTGCGTTCTCTGACCGAAGAATGATCCTCTGAAATGATCCTCTGAAATGAGTTGTCTGACAGTATCTGCTTATTCTTCTTTTTCGTTATTCTCCGAATATTTATCAAGTATCCTTTTCTCTGTCTCAGTCAGGTTTTCGTAGCCCTTTTCCGATATCTTGTCGAGGATCGAATCGACTTTTGTGGCACCGTTGCCCCCGGCATCGTTCGTCCGGGCATTGTTTTCTTTGGCATCGCCTGCTTTGGTATCGTTGTTGAAAGTGATCTTGAAAGGTATTTTCGCCCACAACCGTGAGAGTGCATCGAAGGCACGACCGCTTCTGTGGTCAGTTCTGAGATAGATGAGTCCGGCTGCCATGCCTCCCAGGTGAGCGAAATGCGCGATTCCGTCTCCCCCGGACAGCCCGGAAAGAAACTCGATTCCGCCCAGGACGATGACCAGTGTCCTTGCCCTTACCGGGAATATTCCCCAGACATATATCTGGTTATGCGGAAAAAGGATGCCATAGGCCAGCAGTATGCCGTACCCGGCCCCGGAAGCCCCTATTACCGGTACGTTGAATGAGAAGATAAAGCTGAACAGGGCCGCCCCTAATCCGCAGATAAAGTAATACTGAAGAAATTTACGGCCGCCCCAGATCTGTTCCAGGGTCGATCCGAACATCCAGATGATAAGCATATTGAAGAAAAGGTGAAACATACCTCCGTGGAGGAACATATATGTGACGATCTGCCAGATAAACCCTCTCTCAAAGACAAGCCGGGGAAACAGGGCGAAGAACGCCTGAAACGGGGTCCGGAAAAGAAGCATCTGCAATATGAATACGAGTACGTTGGCAATGATGATTATAGATACAACGCTGCCGTTGAGAAGGCTGGAAAGTGGATTCTTTCTGAAATGATCCTGCATCCTTCGCTCCGTTCTTTTTTTCCCGGAACACGTTCCTGAATCTTTCAGGATAATAACCCATTGTATCGGGACTGGCAAGTATTACGAGTCGCGCAGGAAAAGCTTCCTGGAGACAGGTAAAGCAGATATACTCACAATAATAGTCTGGGCGAATATACCAGTTCATGCAAAGGAGTTTCCGGATGAAGCGGTGTTTCCATATCCTGTCCCTCGTACTGTTCGCAACTATGATCCAGCCCCTGTTTTCCGGGGGAGACGGGTTGTCCGCCGCCGGCAATATTGCATCCGGGCGCGTGGAAGCGGTCTTCTATAACGGCAGGATATACACTCTCGATGGAAAAATGACGGTCGCCAGTGCCATAGCCGTATCGGGAGGAAGAATAGCCGCGGTCGGAAAGGACGAGGACATTCTCGGCCTGTCCCACCCCGGCACCGCGATGTACGATTTAAAGGGGAGGACGGTCATTCCCGGGCTTGTGGACGCCCACGCGCATTTTTCGGGTTATGCTGTCAGCCGTTCCTGGCTCGACCTGGTGGGGACCCCTTCCCTTGATTCGATTGTGAGGCTGGTCGGTACCAGTACCACGGCCTCGACTTCCGGAGAATGGATCCAGGGCCGTGGTTGGGACCAGAATGACTGGGAAACATGTGTCTTTCCATCCCGCGGGGATATAGATGATGTCTGTCCGGAGAACCCCGTCCTTCTGATCAGGGTCTGCGGGCATGCGGCTCTTGTCAATACTATGGCGCTGAAGATGGCGGGAATCGATTCATCGACTCCCGATCCGATGGGCGGGAAGATAGTAAAGGATGATAAGGGTGATCCCACGGGAATACTCATCGACGAAGCCATCAGTCTCGTCAGGGACATCGTTCCCGAACCGGATCGCGACAGGAAAAAAGATCTTCTCAGAAAAGCCGCTCGTGCCTGTCTTGCCGTGGGGTTGACCGGAGTGCATGATATGGGGATAGGCAGTGAGACCGCCTCGATCTATATGGATCTGTACAGAGAGGAACAGCTGCCGATCCGTTTGACCGCCTACTATGATTCCGACGCTGCTGATATTGACAGCCTTATCGATGCCGGCCTGATAAGAGATTTTGCCGATGGCCGTTTTGAAGTAGTCGGAGTGAAGTTTTATATGGACGGCTCTCTCGGAGCCAGGAGCGCCGCTCTTCTCGACGACTATTCGGACGATCCGGGTAACAGGGGAATGCTTGTACTCGATGAGGATGAGATGATGAAACGGGTGCTTGAATGCGCCCGGAGAGATATCCCCGTTTCTGTACATGCGATCGGAGACAGAGGGAACAGGATGATCCTCGATATCCTTGAAAAGGTGAACGGTCTCTCGGGAAAGACGGATCTTCGTCACAGGATCGAGCATGCCCAGATCCTTCATCCGGATGATATTCCGAGGTTCATGCAGATCGGCGTCATTCCGTCGATGCAGTTTACTCATTGTACTTCCGACATGCCGTGGGCCGGGGACAGGCTCGGAGATGAGAGGCTGGTCGGAGCGTACGCCTGGAGATCGTTGATGGACACCGGTTGCAGAATACCTGGAGGCTCGGATTTTCCGGTGGAATCGATCGATCCTCTTCTCGGAATATATGCCGCGGTCACAAGGATGGACCTGGATGGCGATCCGGAGGGAGGATGGTATGCCGGACAATGCCTCACCGTGCAGGAAGCTGTCAGTTCGTTTACAATCGATGCTGCCCGCGCGGTCAATCAGGAAGACGACAGGGGAACGATAGAAGCCGGTAAATTCGCTGACTTCGTGATTCTTTCGAGCGATATCATGAATGTCGCCCCGCATGATATTCCGTCAATAGATATCATCGCTACTATTATAGGTGGAACAGTCGAATACAGAAGCGACCTTTTTCCGGCTCGGGAGGCTACCGGATCTCCCTGATATCGACACGCCCGTCGTTTGTACGGATACGAATACGTCCCTTTCCGCTGCCGAGCTTGCCGGACATCCAGTTCTTACCCTTCCGCACATCGTTCGCAGTCGACAGGTCCGCGCGGATCCTGCCATCCTCCACGTCGATAGAAAAAACTGCCGATACACCTTCCTGAATGCTGACGCATATATCACCGTCATCCGTTCTCACGTCCAGATCGAGAGCATCTGTCTTGAGAAGTTCGATATCGATATCGCCGTCACTCGTCTGCACATTGAGTGTACTTACTTCAAGCCTGAAAAGATCTATGTTGCCATCGTCTCCCCGGATATCGAAAGCGCCCCCGGAATTACGGATATTGATGTCACTGTCTTCGGCGCGGATCAGACATTCGGGCACTCTGCATCTGTACAGATCCAGCCTGGCATCGTCGCATGTGATATCGAGTCTTCCTTCAAGATCTTCGATATTGAGATCTCCGTCCTCAAATCTGATCCTGACTCTTTTAGCCTTTATGTCGACAAGCGTGATCTCTCCGTCATCGGCGGTTATCTCGATATCTTCTCTCCATCCTTCGATATCGATTTCCCCGTCGTCCCCTGTGATATCGAGAGCGATATAATCCGGCGCGCTTATCGTGTAAGAGTACTCCCTGACATGGAATATTTGAAAACCTATGGTACCTGTACTCTTTTCTTTTCCGATGACGGTCACGAAGTTATTTTTTTTCTTGAATTCGACGGCAAAATCTCTTTTACCACTGCCCAGCAGTTTGAAGTCGGCGTAGTAATGCACCTCTATCTCGATCTCGTCCCGGTCCCACTTCCTGATCGTGACATCGCCATCGCCACTTTTCAATCGAAGACCGTCACCCCTGGAGACCTCAAATGTCTCACTGTAATCTTTTTTTATCTCCCGGGCTTCAGTGGTCCCGATCGCGATACACAGGACAGAGAATACAATTATAATAATTGAAATACGTTTCATTACGCTTCACCTCCATAGCAATACTACGAATCTTCAGATATTAAGTTTCAATACTTGATTTCATCCATGATCAGGCTGAATGGTTTTCCGTAGTTTTCAAGCATTTTCCGTCGAACTCTTTTTCTGGGATATCTTTCGCCCCTGACAGTCGATGCCTGTTTGACCATCTCGTCAGCCATTATCGTAGCGATTCCCGGCAGGGCGGCCGATGGTAGAGCCGCGGCGATGGAGACCTTGTATTTTGCCTCGTCAACCGGGATGTTCAGGGTCGAGGCGACAAAGTCGGTGGCAGAATCGACAGTGAATGATCCTGAATGAAGCCTGAAGACTATTATCATCATCGTGAGGTCGTGGATCTTGTTTTCAAGATGGATCTTGCGGATCTTCATCTTCATCTCGCTCGCCATGGATGACAGTTCTTTGAGGTTATGTATCTTCCAGGCCGTAAAGAAAAGTTCACCGGACAGAAGTCTCATGGCAGGGGTGCTATCTGAGCAGAGCCGTCTTTCTGCCTCCCATACAGCGGAAGAAACGCCGTAAAGTCCGTATGTCAACTGTGCGGTCGACGTCCTTTCCGCTCCCCGTGCTACGATGATGGAACGGGTACATGGTTCATCTGACAAGAGTGCCGGTCCCTGCGAATATATGTCAACTACCTTTCGATATGGTACGACAAGGTACGGATTCACGGGCAGTATTTCGTGCAGGGGGGGAGGAGTACGCCGGATCAGGCTGAAAGGGGTCTTGCCGATCGGGCCGAATACCTTTTTAGAGTCCAGGCTGATCTCTATTGAATCAAGCATAGCCCTGATCCCGGGACCAGGCGTCAATGGGTGTCCTGCATCTCTTAACTTGGGGCTCCGGTCGATGGAATTGATCTGGGACCTGTATTTACTTATTGATTTCTCAGCTTCGGCCGAGCTTTTCTCCATCTCAATATCGATCTGTCCGGAATATCTGTAGATATCGGAAAGGACCTCTGTGCCGAGAATGAATCGGCCATGAGAGAACTCAGGGAGATCGTGGATGAGAAAATTGTGAAATGTCTCTATGCTTTCCATCGCGACGTCGAACGAAGAAGGGACACTGTCGTATCTGTCCTCGATCAACTTCCGGATATTGCCCGTGTCATCGAGCATGGAACGTGTCGAGAATGCGGCGGGGCCGATCACTATCTTCGCCGGGTTGTCGAGCAGTAGCCCCGCGTTGGAGATAAGTCCGGGAATCCTTGACAGTCTTTTGCTGTAATCCTCGAATTCCTGTTCGGATGGTGGTGTGTGTCTGGATGGTATAAGGTAAAGGGCTTCTTCAAGCATCCATGTATATATGAGAGGGTTCGTTCTGAAGATCTGAAGTTCTTTCAGAGCGTAAGCTTCACCCTGGAGCCACCTGATTAACATCGTCGATTCATCAAGCCTGTCGTTGTCGAAGTGGTTTGCCGGCAGGGTCGAGATCTTCTTGAGAATAGCGTCGATCTTTTCAAGGGATCGGTCGATCTCCTGCCTGGAGAAGGTGAACAGGCGAGAATCGGATCCGGTGATTCCCAACCTTGAACTCCTGAGCGGGTGAAGATGGGAATGGAGAGATATCGATTCTTCGACGAGAGAGTCCAGTGCCATCAGGCTGCCCTGAAAGTCTTCCTTCTTCGAGCAGGAGAGAGTCAGGGATATTACTGCCAGCGCGGACAACACCGTCGATAGAATGATCACACGGGCAGGCTCGAAAGGTCTGTGTTTACGGATATTATCACCTGATCTGTTCATACTGGTTATATAACGGCTTGAAGCCGGTATGTAAATAGATTTTAAGGGTGGTTTTCCTTGATGATGTGGTCTTCATGATTTAGGATTGGTTTTAGATTATCGATGGAGCAGGATTGGCAGAACTAAAAAGAATCTCGAACCTCATCAGCCACAGGTTGGCTATAGGCGTGATATCGGCACTCTTTACCGCTACCGCTTTCGGCTGGCTGCTTGGCGAAGTGTTTCCGCCGGATTTTCAGCGGGAACTCGAAAAATACAATGCGGACTGGGGCGGATTTTTCGTCAAGCTATCGATTCTCCTCCGCCTTTATGATCCGTTCCACTCGTTCTGGTATACGTCTGTTCTTCTGCTTTTCTTTATAGTTCTCCTGCTCTGTATAGTCACCAGGGCGAAACTATTTATTAAAAGATCTCTTATCGTAACTCCGCCGAATGACCGGGAACTGGTCCTGCGGGGAAATGAAAAGAGGGTAGTGGAGTGGCTTGATCCCTCTGGTACTGGTGATGGTAAGGATCCGCTCGTACATTTCACCAGGAAACATGAGAATATCGGGACCATGGACGATGAGAGCCTGGCCGGGTTGACCAGAGATGTAACGGGCGTGTTCAGGGGCAGGAAATATAAGGTCGTCAGTGAGTCGCGGCCCGGTCTCGTTCTGTTCAGGGCAGTATCCGGGCGCTGGAGGTTTATCGGCAATCTTGTGTTTCATGCCGGATTGCTGTTGATAACAGCCGGAGGAATGATCGGGAGTCTCATGGGCGATTCGGCGTTCTTTCAGGGTGGAAGGGGTGAGATCATCCCGCTGCCGGGTAGTGGGGAGTTTCTGCGGGTCGATGAATTCCGGATTATCATGGGGCGTGACGGTATGGTCAGCGACTATATTTCGACGCTATCTATTATCGACAGTACGGGTGCTGTCATCAAGGCCGGGGAGATAGAAGTCAACAAGCCGATGAAGCACGGTCCTGTAAATATTTATCAGAGCTCATATTCGATCGGAGAAGGATTTACATGGGTAGATATCGAATATCGGGCCGGCGGATCGAATATTTCCAGGAATCTCAGGCTCAGGCCGGGGGAGAAGGCTCTTCTGTCCGATTCGGTATGGAGCATCATCCCGGGAAGGTTTTTCCCCGACTTCAGGATGGGTAGCAGGGGGCCGTATTCGGCCAGTGCCACGATGACGAATCCCGCTGTCATGGTACATATCGTATCTTCCGCAGATACCGTGTCGGGATATCTGTTCCTGAGATATCCCCAGTTCAATACGAAGTTTGGAAACGAGATCCTTCTTTCAGCGAAGGATATTGAACCTGAGTATCTTACGGGGCTGGAAGTGAGCGTCAACCCGGGTACGGGCGCGATGCTGGCAGGAATGTTCCTGTCAGCGGCAGGACTCATTCTTCTGTACGCGATGAACTTTCGTATTATCTCCGGATTTCTTGACAGGGAAAGACTTGTCATCTCCATGGGGAAAATGAAAATGGCCGTCAGTGCCAGGTCCGAGATGAGGACGATAGAGAGGCAGATCCGTGAAAGGGTGGTTCGCCTCATCGGGGATGTAACTGATAAATGATTGGACCATTGACGCGGCCGGGGACCGGAAAGGCAGGAGAAATTGACTGACATGCTTGACATAAGACTTTTCTGGATTGGATTCTGGGTCTACCTTGCTTCGTTCATCTTTTTTACGGCATATTCGGCCTCGAAGAAAAGACCCGCTGGAATAATAGCGATGGGGCTGTTCATAGCGGCTCTTGTTCTGAACACTGCGGCCCTGATCGTGAGGTGGGTCGTAAGTTCTCATCCTCCGATGGCAACGATGTACGAGTATTCACTGGTACTTGCCTGGGTAGTCGGGCTGCTTTTTCTCTATCTCACGGCGAAGTTCAGGAAGATCGGGTTGGGGGTAGTGATATCCCCGGTCCTGATAATGGTACTGGTCATAGCGTCGATGCTTCCGAAGCGCGCGTCGGCCCTGATGCCCGCTCTGCAGAGTTACTGGTTTTATATCCATGTCTCGCTCGCGGCGATATCGGAGGGAGCATTCATCTTTGCCGCGGGTGCCGGCATCCTGTACCTGATGAGAAAGGAATCATCCGGCAAGGCAAGCATCCTTCCTTCAAAGGAGCTTGCCGGAGAACTGGTCTCTCGCGGAATCAGGATAGGCTATCCGCTGTTTACTATCGGGGCCCTTTTCGCGGGCGCCATCTGGGCCCATTATGCCTGGGGCAGGTTCTGGAGCTGGGACCCGAAAGAGACCGGAGCCCTGGTAATATGGTTGTTTTACACTCTGGTCCTTCATCAGGAAGTACGTGGCAGATGGAAGGAAAAGACCCTGGCGGTCATGTCGATAGTCGGACTGCTGATAATCCTGCTTTCTTTCCTGGGGAACCTTTTTCTTGGGGGACTTCACGCCTATATCTGATCCGCGGTACATCTGGTCGAAGTGCAGCCTGTTCGATAGAAGCGGATCCTGGCCGGCCGAAGCGGGCTTGGCGTTTTCATTGTCTCAGGAGTATCACTTTCCCCGATATCCTTTTTTTGCCTGCGCCGCAACGGATGAAATATATGCCGCCAGCCGCCATCTTGCCCGAATCGTCTCTACCGTCCCATGTGAACGGATGGACACCGCTTTCGAAATGTCCCGAAGACAGCTTTCTGATGATCCGCCCCTTCACGTCATATACCCGGAGATAGATCTCGGATGGTATGGGGATCTTCATCGATATTCTCACATCTCCCGCCGAGGGGTTAGGGGCGATGTCCATGAACAGCGAGAGTTCCCCGATATCCGGGCCTTCTTCTTCCTCTTCATCTTCGATCCCCGTTCCGTTGGGGATCGACGTGTTGTAGTATATTTCCTCGTTTTTATCCCTGGTATCTTTCCATGTGGCATGCAGCGTGCCGTCCGGCTCTGCCGCCAGGGCGCAGAGAGATGCCTCCGATCCTGTATCCGACAGGCGGACAGGTGGGGACCACGACTGGTAGTCCCAGGAAGAATGAAATACACCGGCATTAGCGGCAGAGGGAGAATTGCCCCAGTAGATGATGTGCAGTTTTCCCTCACTGGCGGCCAGGCTCGGATGGTAATGAGTATAGGACCCGCTTGTCAGCTGGTTTTCGGAGGCCCAGCCCTCCGTGCTTCTGACATTGTAGTATATCTGTTCGTAGATTTCTCTTTTGTCGATCCAGGCTACATGTACTTTGCTGCTGTCATCGACGATGATGTTGGGCCGCATGGCATCGGCGGCAGACCCCGACGCGATCTCCTCTTCGGACCAGGATGAAGTCTTCGACCTGTAGACGATCTTTCCGTAAGCCGTCTCGTCGGGATCGACTCTCGTATCCCACCAGGCGACATGGACGGTCCCGTCCGGTCCCGCAGCTACAGTGGGGACCATGCTCATGCCCGATTCGACAAAGGATATCTGTTCGGGCGGGGACCATGCGAATACATCGCGCGACCGGTAAATGATCTGAAGGAATCCGTTGACCTCTTCCTGGTAGACCAGGTGCAGGCCCAGCCCCTCGGCTGCCAGGCATGACGCGTAGGAGTCTCCTGTCGTGGTGGAGACCCTTGTCCGGGTACTCCAGGAGCCGTTCCATATCATGTGGAAGATTTCCTTGTTGCCTTCAGAGAGGTCGTTATAGACCAGATGGACCCTGCCGATAGTGTCGACCGCAAGGACCGGGCGCTTTGAATCGGCGTCCGTGAAAGTGATCCTGTCTTCGGTCGACCAGTCACCGCCTGACCTGTATCTGTGATAGATCTCGAAATTCCTGTCCCGGTCGTCGGCCCAGACTACATGGACTCTTCCTTGCAGATCGACAATTATACACTTGCCGTTGTTGGGAGGGGGGAAGGATATATCAGGGTCATCGGACAACCTTACATCATCCTGCCAGCCTTCCAGCGCCGCCACCATTCCGGGCAGAAAAGTGAGCAGGCCGGCAAGGGCGATCGATACTATTATCATCCTCGGGGTCGCCAGTCTCTTTTTCAAAGCCGCAGGTCCTCTCTCTATCCTGTATTCGTACAGTGCCCGGGTCGCATGACATTCCTCCCGGATATGTCCGACCCTGCTTTAATGATACAGGCACAGAAGGTCAAGTGCAAATCCAAAACCACTTCTTCTCTCCATAACTTGTTGTCTGGCATGGGAAATGCGTGAAAGGGGGCGGGTTATTATATTCGGGAAGAGTGAAGGAGACGGATATGTCTGTTCCCAGGTTATTTATGTATCTTTTTGTTGTTATAATTGTAGTTACGAGTGGGTGCGGTAATGGTGATGATAGTGGCGCGCGAAGGGGTGGAGATGTGGCTGTGGAAGGATCATTACCGGTCAGGCAGGGGGGACGACTGGTAATCGGTATGCAGCAGGAGCCGGAGATCCTCAATGAAGCTGTAAACTCGATGGTCGTAGGAATCTATGTATGCAACATGATCTTCAGTAAATTTGTCAAACATGATGACAATATGAAGCTGATTCCCGACCTCATAACGGAGATCCCCACTGTCGAAAATGGAGGGATATCGGAAGACTATCTCACATATACCTACCATCTCCGGGATGACGCCATCTGGCATGACGGCCTGCCGGTCACCTCGGGTGATGTGGAGTTCAGCTGTCGGTTGATGATGCATCCGGACATCAATGTCGAGACGAGGCAGGGTTGGGATATAGTCGAGAGCGTAGAGACTCCGGATCCTCAAACCGTCATTTTCCATTTAAGCGAAGTCTACGCAAATTTCACCGGAGATTGTTTCTATGACGAGTCTGTGATGCCGAAACATCTCCTCGAAGGAAAGCTGGGGCCTGATTTTCAGGCGTTGCCTTTTCACAGGTCTCCTGTAGGTTCCGGGCCTTTCATCTTTCATGAATGGGTGCCGGGGTCACACCTGACAGTCAAGGCCAACAGGGATTACTATGGTGAGGGGCCGTATCTTGACGAGATAGTCATCGTTTTCATTCCCGATGGCAATGCACTTCTGATGCAACTCGAGACGGGATCGGTCATGGGGATAGATAACGCTCCGAACATGTTACTGGACTTTCTCGGCGGTATAGCGGGCGTCAGGGTGTACAGAAACGCTGCCCTGTTCAATGAGCACCTGGATCTCAACTTTGAAGGCCCCATCCTTGGCGACAGAGATGTAAGAAAGGCTCTCGCCCGGGCGATAGACAGGGAAGAAATATCGCAAAAGATCTATGGTGGTGTCTGGATCCCCGCCTGGGGAGACGAACATCCATCTTCGCCGTATTACACAGGTACCGGGAAGGAGTCGCTGTCTCTGGACAGGGATCTTTCCAGGCGTATTCTCGGGGGAGCCGGCTGGGTCGACAGGGATGGAGATGGAATAAGGGAAAAGAATGGAAAGCCTCTCCGTGTTGAGATCTCGACGACGACGGGCAGGCTCAACAGGGAAAGAACTGAGCTGGTGCTTCAGAAACAATTGAGAGAGGTGGGGTTCGACCTCGTAATAAAAAACTATCATCCGACTGTCATGTTCGGCAGCTACGATGAGGGGGGTATACTCAAAAAAGGAAAGTTCGATCTGGCTCTCTACGCTTTTCTGGCACCGCCTGATCCTTCGACCAAGGATGGAAGTTATTCTGAAGATTTTATTCCTCCCGCGGGACAGAACTATTCAAGGATAAGAAACAGGAGACTGACGGAACTTCTGGACCGGGGCGGCAAGACAGTATCGTTCGATGAGAGGAAGAGGATATATGACGAAGTGGCTGACATAGTGCTTGACGAATTACCGATAATACCGCTTCTCTGGGTAACGCAGCTGGACGCGATGCCCCTGTCATTGAAGGGCTACAGGCCGAATCCGACCCAGTCAGGAGACACATGGAATGTGTCCGAATGGTGGTTGCGGGGTGAATGATGAGTATCTGTGAGGTAAAGAATAAAAAAAGGAACATGGCGGCAGGAGCCCTGCTGGCGGTGATCCTTTATCTGCTTTTGTTTTACGGGAGTTCCGAGGGAAGCGTGAGGGTCTCTTTCCTTGGAGGAGCCCGTGAGGTGGGAGGGTCATGCCAGATGGTCGATACGGGAAGATCGCTTTTCCTTGTCGATTGTGGCGTGTTTGGCAATGCTGGCAGGGATGTCCTGCCGGAAGAACCCGGCGCGTTGTCTTTTGTACTTCTTACTCACGCGCACACGGATCATTGTGGTCTGTTGCCCGATCTTTTCGAAGCCGGCTTTTCAGGAAAAGTGTATTGTACTCCGGCGACGGCTCGGCTGGTCCCGGTGGTCCTGAGGATGTCGAGAAGTTTCTCGAGAGATAAGGTCTCAAAAGAATCGTTCGACAGGGCTCTCGGATCGATCGTGCCGGTAGAGTTCGATGATGAATTGATCGTCGATGAGGTCCGGATAGTTTTCAGAAGAGCCGGTCATCTTCTTGGCGCCGCGTTCATGGAAATAGATATTCAGACCGGGATCGATTCATTCCGTATCGTTTTCTCCGGAGATGTGGGTTCCGGGGGATCCGTACTGCTTGCCGGGCTGGAGCAGTGTCATCAGGCGGATTGGGTGATCATCGAATCGACATATGGAGGAAAAGTCCGGGACCCGCTTCCCAAAGATCCTTTCGAGAGACATTCCGTATTCATCAACGCCGTCGGAGAGGCGCTCAGGCGGGGTGGAGATGTCCTTATTCCGGCCTTTACCATGGGCAGGACCCAGGAAATCACAGCAGCTCTTCATCTCGGGCTTCATCACGGGGCCATCCCGTCAGGGACACTGATCTATTCGGACAGTCCAACGGCAAAGAAGATCACGACGATCTACAGGGAATCGCGGATGGAATTCTCAAAATATATTCTCGATCTTTTCGGGGGCAGGCTTCTTTCACCGCCCGGACTCAGGGAAGTTAAAAGCGCGACTTCGATGAAGGTGCATTCCAGGAGTCACGAGCCGTCGATATTCATCTCTTCGAGCGGGGATATGAATTACGCGAATTCACCCCGGCATCTGATGAGAATGTTCGATCGTGAGGAAAATCTTTTATGCCTGGTAGGGTGGCAGTCCCCCGGGTCAGTCGGAAGAAGGCTGGCCAGGGGAGAGACTCCGGTACTCGTTCGTCACAGGGAGGGACGCAAGCTGGAAAAGGACTGGATAAACCCCGCAATCGAGATATTATCTGTCAGTTCATTTTCCAGTCACGCCGATCAGGATCAACTCGTGTCATGGCTCGCCGGCATAGTGGGTATAGACAGGGTCTTTCTCGTCCATGGCGAAATGGACAATGCGGAGCCTCTGCAAGGCAGGATCAGGGATGAGCTTGGTCTCAACGTAGAGATACCGCGACCCGGGGAATCATTTGAATGCGATAGCAGTGAACTGGTCAGGAAGAAAACTGTCATCGAGAACGCGAAAGAGTGAACGATAAATGGGTATGATGATATTGAAAAGAATCGTGTGGACGATACCTCTGGTCATCTGCGTCTCCATGATCGTTTTTTCGATGATGCATCTGACGCCGGGTGGACCGGTCGGCACTCTTGCTTCCAATCCCAAGGTCACCGGGGATGACCTGGCCAGGATCAGAGAGAACTACGGTCTGGACCGGTCGCTTCCGGTACAGTACCTGTGCTGGTTCAGACAGGTTTTTCTCCGTTTTGATCTTGGCAGAAGCCAGGTGACAGGCAGAAGCGTCTCCAGGATGATCGTCGAAAGGCTTCCCGCTACCCTTGAACTGATGGGTATGGCATATATCATAGCTCTACTGGTGGGCTTTGCCGTGGGCGTTCTGTCGGCTGTCTACAGGGGAAGGTTGATCGATCAGATATTCTCGATAACATCTATTGCCGGGATGTCGGTGCCGGTCTTCTGGACAGGCCTTATGGCTCTTTATATTTTTTCCCTCAAGCTGGGTATTTTTCCAGCGGGAGGAAGGCTGACAGGAGGAGGCGCGGATCCAGGTCGTTTTATGCACATCATCCTGCCAGCGACCATATTGTCCATGACTTACGCCGCTTCATGGGGCAGGTACATAAGGGCGGGATTGCTCGATGCCGGAAAAGGAGATTTTATCAGGACGGCCAGAGCGAAAGGCCTGGGAGAATGGAAGATAGTATTCAAGCACTCCATGCGGAACGCGGTCCTGCCGGCTGTCTCGGTGATGGCCATGCAACTGCCTACCCTTTTCACGGGGGCTGTGATCACGGAGACTGTCTTTTCCTGGCCCGGCATAGGCAGATTATTCTACGAAGGGCTACAGCGGCAGGATAATGCCAGGGTCCTCGGGATCGTCGTGATCTCTTCCATGTTGATAATACTTTTCAATCTGGCCGGAGACCTGATCAACATGATCATAGATCCGAGAATACTGAATAAGGGAGTCTCTTTTCGGGACAGAAGCGGAGTCTCCGGACTGGCCGTTGACAGCGCGGGTGCTACAAGGAGAGAGAAGTGATGCGTCAGCCTCAGGCCCGAAATGCGTGGGATGAAAGATCATCAGGACCCAGTCTGTCCGGTGTCTTCGGGGGTGGCTTTCGTGATGACCGGCCTGCCGTGATCTCGCTTATCCTGATCCTGCTTATTCTCCTTATCTCTGTAATGGCGCCGTTGTTCTCTCCCTACGGGATGAACGAGATCGATCTGGACAGGGTAGGCGCCGCGCCGTCACCAGATCATATTCTTGGTACAGATGAACTGGGCCGGGATGTGTTTACGAGACTCCTCTATGGGGGGAGATACTCGCTGTTCATAGCCTTTTTCTCGATCATCATCGGTGTGTCTGCCGGAATCATCTTTGGCAGCATCGCGGGGTATTTTCGGGGACCGGTGGACAGGGCGGTATGCGGACTGACCGATCTCTTTCTTTCAATACCGGTATTTCTGATCCTTATGGTCGCGGCGTCAGCTGCCGGGGGGAAGATATTCGTGATACCGATAGTGATCGGCGCGACGTCATGGATGGAGACGGCACGGACCGTGAGATCGGAGTTCATGAGGTTGAGACAGGAAGAATTCATAGAAGCGGCCCGGTCTCTGGGAGTATCCGATTATAGTATAGTCTTCCGTCACATCCTTCCACAGGCTGTCGTCCCCGTGACAGTCTCTGCCACTGCCGGGTTCGCGGCGGCTATCCTCATCGAGAGTTCCCTCAGCTTCCTGGGCTTCGGAGTCCAGCCGCCCCTGCCGACCTGGGGAAATATGCTGAATAATGCTCAGAGTCTTCTACGGACCGCGCCTGTGGCGGCAGTAGCCCCCGGATTCCTCATATTTATCGTCTGTCTGTCATTCAATTTTGTTGCCGCCGGTCTCAAACGTGTTCTTGCGCGAGATTCAGAATAATAGTAATTTCATAATCATCATTGATCCGGAGCCGTAATAAGACGGGTGCAGTATGAAACGACGTGTAAAAGGTATAGGAATGATATCGGGGGGGCTTGACAGTCTTCTGGCTGTCGCCGTTCTCGCGAAACAGGGGATCGATCTGCTGGGAGTTCACTTTCTCAATGGGTTTACGCCTGAAAACCTCAGGAGGAGGGTGAATGGTCTGGTCTCGATGGATGATATCGCGGAGAAAAGGGGCATGGCCCTTTCCGGCCTTCTTGGCATACCTGTCAGAGCCATAGATATATCTGCCGATTTTCTGAGTGTGATGAAAGACCCTCCGCACGGATTTGGCAAGAATGTCAATCCCTGTATCGACTGCAGGATATTTCTGCTGCGAAAAGCCGCGGAGATCATGAGAGCGGAAGACTACGATTTTATCTTTACCGGCGAAGTGCTTGGTCAGAGACCCATGTCGCAACATCTTATCGCTATGCGTTCTGTCGAAAAGGAGAGTGGACTGACCGGTAGATTGCTGCGTCCACTCTGCGCGAAACTGCTCAAGCCGACAGAGATGGAAGAGAAAGGCCTCGTGGATCGTAAAATGCTTCTGGACATCCAGGGCAGATCGCGGAAGAGACAGATGAAACTGGCAGAGGAACTCGGTGTCGAGGGATATGGGGCTCCGGCTGGCGGATGCGCCCTTACCGACATCAATTACGCCAGAAAATATATCGATCATATCGAGCATTCCGGTGGGCGTGATCTTTCGGTAAGGGACACGGTCCTGTTTTCCACCGGCCGCCATCTGAGGCTTTCCGGCAGCATCAAGATCGTTGTGGGGAGGAAGCAGGAAGAAAACGAGTATTTCGAAGCGGAATGGACCGATCACTATCTGGCTATGACTCCGGATGTTCCGGGGCCCACGGTAGTTGTCCTGGGAGATCCGGGTCCGGACGATTTTCCTGTGATAGCGGCAGTGACGGCACGATACAGCGACGGGAAGAACGAGAAGACTGTCAGAGTCGATATTGTGCGGGGAGAGGAGAAGATGGAGTTCGAAGTACCTCCGGCCTCAGAAGAAGACATTGCCCTATGGCGTATTTGAACCCCCGGCCAGAGCTTTTCTGATCATCGACACATGGCTTTCGAACGCGATCGATGGCATTTCGTCAATTGGAAAGAAACGGGCGTCACCAGCATCGTCTCCGGCGGTGATATTTCCTTCGAACCGGTCGAATCTGTATCCTATGATAAGGATCGTTGTCTGATAAAAAGCACTTTCCTGATGAATCGTATCGATTAACTCGGGGTCATATGCCCTGATCCCGGTCTCTTCCTTGAGTTCCCGGGCTGCCGCTTCTACGGGGCTTTCACCCGTCTCGATGAATCCGCCCGGCAGGGCCCACTGGCCAAGTCCCGGCTCGCGGTTTCTCAGCACAAGGAGGATCTTTCCCTCGTCGATCACAATCGATGTCGTCGCGGGAAGCGGGTTTTCGTATAGACACCGATCCTCTTCCCCGCAGTAGAGACGATCTCTTCCCTCGAGAAACTTCGTAGAAAGGACCCCACCGCACCAGGGGCAGAATTTCCATTTTCTATCCGTCTGATCGCTCATCCATGTTTCCTTTGTAATAGCGCATTCCATTTCAGTCATATAAATATGTGCATATGATGATGCGAGGCAAGGTTGAAGTTGCCTGACGGCTTTCTTTCCTGTAGGATTCCTGCTGTGATCTCACTTTGAAAGGAGCAAGGTACTGAACGCCCTTACAATAGCTCTTGTCACATTAGGCGCCTATATCCTGGCCTATCGTTTCTATGCCCGTTTTTTCGGGAGAAAGATACTTGCTCTCGATCCTGCCAGAAAGACGCCATCGAGTGAGTTCGAGGACGGGGTCGACTTCGTGCCTACTCGTCCAGTCATCCTGTTCGGACACCATTTCGCGTCGATCGCGGGGCTTGGGCCTATTCTGGGGCCTGCTATAGCGGTCATCTGGGGGTGGCTTCCCGCCGTACTCTGGATACTCTTTGGATCGATATTCATCGGATGTATACATGACATCTCAGCTATCTTCATAAGTCTGAGAAACAGGGGGAGATCGATCGGGGATGTGACGAGGTCGATTGCTGGTCCAAGGGCCCATATACTCTTTCTGGTCCTGATATTCTTTACTCTTTCACTCTGTATGGGTACTTTCGTCAGAGTGATCGCCACTCTTTTTTCAGACGCTTTTCATCCCGAGTCAGTCATCCCCGTAGCCGCGTTGATAGTACTGGCGGTTGTCGTGGGTGTCCTCGTGTACAAAAAAGGAGTCAATCTTGCCGCGGCGACTATCGTCTCGCTTCTTCTGATGTTCGTGTCCATATGGTTCGGGATCGCACATCCTGTCACAGGAGTCGGACAGTCGAGCTGGGTATATCTCTTAATAACCTACGCCTTTATTGCGTCTGTGCTTCCGGTCTGGCTTCTGCTTCAACCCCGGGATTATCTCAACTCCTATCAGCTTGTCATCGGGATGGCGCTGATGTATATCGGGCTGTTTATCTTCCGTCCCACTATTTCGGCTCCAGTGATAAATCATGTATCTACAGGGCTGCCGCCTCTTTTCCCCTTTCTGTTCATAACTATAGCCTGTGGAGCGATATCGGGGTTCCATAGCCTCGTCTCAACGGGCACGACGTCAAAACAGCTTACGCGTGAGACCGACGCTGTCCCCATAGGTTTCGGGGGGATGCTGGCCGAAGGCCTGCTGGCGATGATCGTAGTGCTGGCCTGTACGTCCGGGGTGTCGGAAACTCAGTGGTTCGACCACTATTCGTCATGGGAGGCCGCACAGGGACTGGCAGCGAAGATGGAGGCCTTCGTCAGCGGAGCCGGAGTCTTCGTCTCAAAGACGGGAATACCACTGGAGATAGCGAAGAGTTTTATCGTGGTGATGGCCGTTGGTTTTGCCATGACTACTCTGGACAGCGGGACAAGACTTCTCCGGTACAACCTCGAGGAACTCGGAGAGGGGCTGAATATCGGAGTGCTCAGGAACCGGTATATCGCGGCGCTTGTCGCGGTGTCCGGCATAGGTTATTTCAGTCTTATGACCATAGGAGGCAAACCTGCCGGACTGGCATTGTGGGCTCTGTTCGGGACCACGAACCAGGTGCTGGCCTCTCTCGGGTTGCTTATAGTGTCACTCTTTCTGTACAGACTACGCAAACCGATCATTTATACGATTATTCCGATGGTGGGGATGATGTTGATGACAGGGACCGCTATGATATTGAAGCTCAGGGAAAGCCTGTTGAACGGGCAGTGGCCCCTCTTTATCATCGGGAGCCTTATCCTGATCCTCGTTGTCTGGCTGGTGATCGAATCACTGCTGGCGTTCAAGAAAACGATGAGGGAAGCATGATGAACAAAAAAAGTCCGATATCTGTGGATGTCGTCGGTGTGGGATATACGGCTGTTGATTGTTACGGATTTATTCCTCATCTGCCCGACTTGAATTCAAAGCTGGAGATGACAGATTTCGGGATACAGGGTGGGGGGCCGGCGGCCACAGCCGTGGTGACTATGAGCAGGCTCGGGCTGAAGGCAGCGTTTATCGGCAAGATGGGTGATGATCTTCTCGGAGAACTTATGCTGAAAGGGCTCAGGGAAGAAAATGTCAATGTGGACCATGTCAGGATCGAGCACGGCAGAGATTCCCAGTTCGCATTCATTATGATCGATTCTGGTTCGGCGGACAGGACGATCCTGTGGACGAGGGGTACTCTCTCTCCCCTTCACCCTTCCGAACTTGACGAAGAGATGATCAGGGCCAGTAAGGGCCTCCTTATAGATTCACTTGAACCGTGCGCCGCTTTCGCCGCCGCCCGTATAGCAAAGGAGAGCGGTGTCACCGTCGTCATAGATGCCGGCACGCTCCGGGAGGGTATTGAAGATATTCTTCCCTTCTGTGATTACATCGTGGCGAGTGAACTGTTCGCGAGCCAGATATCTCCCGGGGGAACCGTTGTGGACGCGCTGGAGGCCATGCTGCGATACGGGGCCGAAGCATCGGTCGTCACGCTGGGAGAGAGGGGATGTGTCGCGATGACAGACAGCGGTATTCTCGAGATCGATGGATTCAAGGTGAGATCCGTTGACACTACCGGAGCAGGTGATGTTTTTCATGGCGCGTTTCTTGTGGGAGTCCTCCGTGGATGGGATCTCAACAGGGTGTGTATATTCGCGAATGCCGTGGCAGCATTAAAATGCACGAAACCGGGAGGAAGGACCGGCATACCCGATATGAAGAATGTTATGGATTTTCTGGGTGAGCGGATGCCGGATCTGTCTTTTTCCTGAAATCAGGATTGAACGGATAGTAGCTGTGCCGGGAGGGATTCTTTACGCCGGTCAGCAGGAAGATTTCCCTTTAATTCAGCGACGATTTAACGCTATATTTACAACACCCTTTCAGGGTATTTTTTTATTGAATATAACCGGGTTCCCGAATGTATCAAGGGTGAGACCATGTCGAATGTTTCGACAGATATAAAAAAAGAGACTCTACTGGCCTGGAAGAATGGTAGTTCCGATGCATTTGAGGAGATTGTGAATATATCGATGACTCGTGCGTACTCGGTCGCACTGAGCCTTGTAGGAAACGCGGAGGACGCGAAAGACCTTTCGCAGGAAGCCTTCATAGCTGCTTACAGGGCTAAGAAGAGTTTTGACGAAGAAAGGCCGTTTTTCCCCTGGTTTTACAGGATCCTTCGTAACAGGTGCCTGAATTTTATCCGAAGCAGGTCGAAGCGCGGAGAGATATCGATGGATGTACTGATTGAAAAGGACAGTGGCGTCGAGTCACCTGAAAGAGCGATGGTACGAAAAGAGGATGCCGAAGCGTTGTGGAAGGCTCTTTTCACACTTTCTCCGGAACACCGTGAAATAATAGTCTTGAGGAATTTTCAGGATCTGGCCTACCGGGAAATATCCGAAGTACTGGGCATCTCCCAGGGCACAGTGATGTCCCGGCTTTTTTATGCCAGGAAAGCTCTCTACGATGTTTTAAAGGACCGTCTCCGCGTCGAAGGGGATGATACGCGATGAGCTGTAACAGGATGGAATCCGATGGAATGCGTTATCTCGACCACGAGATGACGGCCGATGAGATAGCTGGATTCGAAAAGCATCTGGCTGAATGCGATACCTGTCGTTTAATGATGGAAGATCTGGGAAGGCTCGATGCCTTTACAGGCCGTATGAAGATCAAGGATCCGGTCGACACCTTCATGGAAGGATACTGGAAGTCGATCTACAGGAGATTCGAGAGAAAGACAGCCTGGATCGTGATCCTGGCAGGGGCGTCTGTCGCTGTACTGTATTTTTTGATAATGATGTTCAGAGAAATAGGAAAGATCACGATCGGGACCGGGGCCATGACCGTTCTTCTGGCAGGCCTGATAGTTCTGTTGATCTCTGTGATAAGGGAAAGGATCCATCAGAAGAAAGCGGACAGATACAAGGATATAGTCCGTTAATCCCCGCCGAATCCGAGCGGGATATCCTGAGAGGTGTGACATGCTGATAGTGACTACGGATGAGATCGTCGGAAAGAAGATAGTCAAGGTGATCGGACTTGCCAGGGGGAACACGATCAGGGCCAGGAATATCGGAAAGGACATCATGGCGGCTCTTCGCAATATTGCGGGGGGTGAGATCGTCGAGTATACGAAGATGATCGCCGAATCGCGTGAACAGGCCCTGGACAGGCTCACTGCCGAGGCGAAATCGTTCGGTGCCAACGCGGTAGTAGCCACGAGGTTCACCACTTCCGCGATGATGGATGGAGCGGCCGAACTGCTTGTCTACGGGACGGCAGTCGTAGTGGAGGACGAATGATGAAGCTGGGAGAGTTCGAACTCAGGGCGATAGAGACCGGTAAGTTCCGTCTTGATGGCGGAGCGATGTTCGGGGTGGTCCCGAAGGTGCTTTGGCAGAAGACCGATCCAGCCGATGGGAACAATCGGATATCGATGCACATGAGGTTGCTGTACGGCGAATCGAATGGCAGAAGATTTGTCATAGACAGTGGCGCGGGAACGAAACTCGGGGATAAGATGCTCCGCAACTACGAGATAGAAAGCGGGGGCCTTAGGGAATTATTCCTCTCCGAAGGGCTGGATCCGGATCTGGTCACCGACGCGATCGCCACACATCTGCATTTCGATCATGCCGGGGGCTATACATTCTACGGCGAGGATGGAGAGATAAAGCTGACTTTTCCCGGCGCGGCCCATCATGTACAGAAAAGACAATGGGATGCCGCTCTCGGGCCAAACGAGAAAGACAGGGCGAGCTTCTTTCCGGAAAATTTCATCGGAATCGAAGAAGCGGGGATGCTCGATCTGATCGAAGGTGAGAAGGAAATTTTCCCTGGAGTGCGAGTGATTCCGACTGACGGGCATACGCCGGGACATCAGGTAGTCCTGATCGAGACTTCTGACGGAACGGTGATGTACTGCGGTGACCTGATCCCGCTGGCGTCACACGTCAATCTGCCATACATCATGGCTTATGACCATTTTCCGCTGTCGACGCTGGCCGAAAAGAAGAGATTGCTGGCGAGGGCTGCCGATGAAGACTGGATCCTTTTCTTCGAACATGATCCGGTGATCGCGGGTTGCAGGGTCCGGAGAAACGACAGGGGACGGTTCGAGATCAGCGAGACTATCGACTTCTAAATCGCCTCACAGATATCATTGCCTCACAGATATCTGATCATGATATAAATGGCCGAGATCAGTATTGAGACGAGCATGAGCGGAAATCCGTATCTGAAGTAGTTTCGAAAATTCAGCGGGCTCCGTGTCTTTTCACTGAATCCGGCTATCACTACGTTTGCCGAGGCTCCGATTATTGTTCCGTTCCCGCCCAGACATGCTCCAAGAGCGAGGCTCCACCAGAGGGGCATGGACTGTTTCATCAGGTAGACGTGGTAGGCCGCTTCGTCCAGGCCTCCCGTATCCGGGTAGAGGGACATGCTTATCCTCATAAGAAGCGGGATCATCGCGGCGACGAAAGGTATGTTATCTAAAAACGCCGACGCGATCGCGGAGATGACCAGTATCGATAAACAGAGTACGGTGAGATCATTGCTGAGAGACAGCACTCCGCCGGCCAGCCATTCGAGGACTCCGACCTTGTCAAGTCCTCCCACCATGACAAAAAGACCCATGAAAAAGAAGATAGTAGTCCATTCGATCTCCTCGAGTCTTTTCTCGATATCGGTCCCGCTCCAGATCAGGAGTATCCCGCCGCCGGCAAGAGCCACGGTCGCCGGTTTCAGGCCAAGGAAGTCATGGAGGATGAAGCCCACCATCGTCAGCCCGAGAACGATCAGGCTGCGGCGCAGAAGAGTATGATCCTTGATGACCTTTGTCTCATCCATCCCTTCGATCACTTTTTTCATGTCGGCGAAATCAGTCCTGAGCTGTTTGCGAAAGATTATCTTCAGAATGGCGAGGGTTACCACAAGGACGACGAGCGATACAGGGCCCAGGTGGATCAGGAAATCCATGAAAGAATAATCTGTAGCGCTTCCTATCAGAATATTGGGGGGATCACCGATCAGCGTGGCTGTTCCCCCGATATTCGCGGCAAGGATCTCGGCGACGAGGAAGGGGAATGGGGATATATCGAGCATCTCAGCGATAAGTATAGTGATCGGTGCTATGAGAAGGACTGTGGTGACATTGTCCAGCAGGGCGGAAGCTACAGCCGTGAAAAGGGAGAACCACAGGAGTATCTTCCACGCGTCTCCGCCGGTCTTTTTTGTTATCACGATCGCTACATAGGTAAACACGCCTGTTTCCTTGACCACGCTTATCAGGAGCATCATGCCAATAAGCAGCCCCAGCGTATTGAAGTCGATAGCATCGAAGGCCTCTGACTGGGGCAGTATATGCAGCAGGATGATCAGCACTCCTCCCATGAGGGCGATCTTCGTCCTGTGTATCTTTTCGGTGATGATAAGGATATAGGCGAGTATGAAGACGAGGATCGCTGTAAACGTATGTGCTGTCAATCTTGACCTTCCATATCGTATATCGCCCAGCAGATCTCCGTCTGGCCTATCATTCCGACGAGGCGTCCTTCATCGACTACCGGGACCCTGGGGATGCCCTGTCTGTGAAGGATCGCGCCGGCTTTCAAAACGCTGTCTTCTACTCCCAGGACCTTGACATCTTCCTGCATCAGGTCTTCCGCGACGAAGAGTATCTCTTCCAGTGAGAAAGAATGATTCTCCAGCGCGCCGAAATTCTGGATGAAATCGATGTCGCGGATCAGGTCAATATATTCGGGAAGGAAGATAAGGATAAAATCATCTATCGTAATTATTCCCAGAAGCAGGCCGTCTTCATCAACGACGGGAAGGACCGGCTCGCGTGATTCGAAGAACTGCCTGGCCACTTCGCGCATGGGCGTCTCGGGCCGCACAGTCCTGAAATCTTTTTTCATGTATTTTCCGATATTCAAAGCTGTCCTCCAGACGGAACGGCTCCCCGCCCTCTACAGGAATTTTTCCTCGGCTTTCGCTATCAGTTCCATGAATCCCTTTACACTCCCGCATTCGAGGAGAGAATTCCTGACCTCCTCATGCTTTATCAGGCGGGATATTCCGGCAAGCGCCTTGATGTGAGGGCCTGATACATCGCGCGGTGATACCAGCATGAAAAAGAGGTTGGCTTTTTCTCCATCGATCGACTCGAAATCGATTCCCTCACGTGAGAGGCCGAAAGCCACAAACAGTTTGCCGACAGCCGGTGTCTTGGCATGAGGGACGGCAAGTCCCACTCCGATGCCGGTACTCTGCTTCTTTTCCCTTTCCCTGATCGCGTCGAGGATCGTATCCTTCTCTTTGAGCTTGTACGCGCCGCAGAGAAGGTCGACCATCTCGGAAAGCGCCTCCTGTTTGCCGGTGGCTTTCATGTCGAGCTGGATAGCCGATTTCCTGATTTGTTTTGATATCCTCATCATCTGTCCGTCCTTTTCGTCGAGGACGATAAGTTAAGGTATTCTCAACTCCATGTCAACACTCTACCAGAGATGTACTCCCGCGGTGAAGTAGAAGAACGTCCCGCTGAAATCCAGGACGACATCGTCATCACTGATGCTGAAGATCGCCGGGTGGCCGTGCTTGTCTTCGAAGCCGTCCATCTTGAGATGCCGGTATCCTAACATGAATCCGACTTCCAGCGGCCGGAGGAAACTGGTGGTTACTTCAGCGAATATATCCCAGCCGTAAGCATTCTTTTTATATTCGTCGAGGTTGCTTTCCTCCGTCAGTTCGTTTGTCTCGAACGTGGTTTTGGCGAACGAGCCCCGTGCGCCCAGGTTGATATCGACCAATTCGGGGAATTTGAAGATATTTACAGCTCCTCCGAGTACCAGGACATCGGCCGGCGCCTTGTAGATCAGGGTGAAATCTCCAGTACCCATATCGGTATCCATCCAGTAATGCTCATATCCGATGATGGCGGCGAATTTGTTGAAAAACCAGACCCTGCCTTCGACATATACCTGGAATCCGCCATCCACCGATACGAGTTCGCCGTCATAGTGCTGGCGCAATATTCCCATCTGGTCGTTGAGTTCGCCCATCGAATAATTGGCTGAGCCTATTCCAGCCTTGGCAGAGAAGCCTATGGGGAAGGGGGCGGCAATGGTCTGTGCCGGCAGCATGAACAAGATGGCAATAATCAGAAGCATTGAAAAAAGTCTCATCCCTGATCTCCTTTGTTAAATCCTCCATTTATATATTTTTCAAGGCGTCTGATGCCTTCCCTGATATTATCGAGTGAATTTGCGTATGAGATCCGCAGGTGCCCCTCTCCCTGTTCGCCGAAATCTATTCCGGGGGTGAGCGCTACTCCCACCTTGTCGAGGATATCGAAGGCCAGTCTGTAGGAGTCCCTGTCCAGGTGGGAAGCATCGACGAAGATGTAGAACGCGCCCTTCGGTTCGACAGTATATTCGAGTCCGAGGCCGGGCAGCGCTTTCAGGAGGTATCGTCTTCTTTCGTCGTACATTTTGACCATGGCCGGGATCTCCGGATGGGTACCTTTCAATGCTTCGATGCCCGCTGTCTGCACGAAGGACCCCGGGGATATGAAGAAGTTCTGCTGAAGTATCTGCAGTGAACGGAGAGCCTTTTCCGGGACGATCATGTAGCCAAGGCGCCAGCCTGTCATCGCGAACAGTTTTGAAAAACCGTTCAGTACGTAGCTGTCAGGTGAAAACTCAAGAGCGCTGCGTTCCTTCTCTCCATAGACGAGGCCGTGATATATCTCATCGCTGATCACGGGTGGCCCGATGTCGCAGATCGATTCGAATTCCTTCGCGTCGATAAGGGTTCCTGTCGGATTGGCGGGCGAATTGATCATGATCCCCTTTGTACGGGAACAGACCTCTTTTTCGACATCTTCCGCGCGGAGCTGAAAGCCGTCTTCCTTGCGGGCGGTAACAAATCTCGGAACTCCTCCAAGATACCGGATGAAGTTCGGATAGCATGGATAGCATGGATCACCCAGGATGATCTCGTCGCCCGGATGCTCGATGAATGTGGACAAAACAAGCAGGAGTGCGGGAGAGACGCCCATGGTGACGAGTACCTGCCCGGGAGAGATATCTACACCGTAGCCATGACCGTAATATTCGGCGATAGTCTTCCTCAGTTCCAGGATCCCGCGGCTGTCTGTATAATGGGTATCTCCCGCGTGGAGCGAGGATTCGGCTGCTCTGATGATTCCGGGCGGTGTCGGGAAATCCGGTTCGCCGATCTCCATATGGATGATGGACCGGCCTTCTTTTTCGAGCTCGATAGCCCTCTCCAGGACTTCCATCACCATAAATGGTCTGATCTCACCGTTTGTTATCTTTTCCATTCCACCCTTTCCCCGGAATGACCGCTATTTGAGAATAATCAGTGACCGGTCACATGTCAATGACCGTCATGCGTCAATGATCGTCATGATCGCTACCGATCACGTATCATCGCTATCGTCCAGTGCCGTCCCGTGATTCCACCGTCACGTCTGTACGAAAAACATCGTTTGCTGTCACAACAGGTACAGACGTTCGAGTGTATGATGGACTGCTTGCTTACTCCGGCGTCCGTGAGTTCCATCTCACAGAAGGTCCGAAGATCCAGGTGCGGGAAGCCATCGATCGATATTATCGTTTCTTCAGGAAAGTTCCGGGCGATATCTTCATCCACCCTGTAACACTTGCCGCAGATCCCGGGGCCGGTCATCGCCACAGTTGCAGCCGGGTCAACGCCGAAACGGTCTGTCATGATCTCGAAAGCGGCTCCGATTATTCCCTGTCTCGCGCCTTCACGTCCGGCATGGAGGGCCGCGAGTACTCTTTCGGGAGGTGAATAGATGATTATCGGGAAACAGTCTGCCGAATTGATTCCGAGTGCCACGCCGGGAGAGGTCGTTATCAGTCCGTCTGTACGGGGAAAGAACCCACCAGCGTCGACAACGGCGATCTTGTCGCTATGAATCTGTCCGCAGAGCGCGAGCTTTTCCCGGGCGATACCGCAGCTGTCGAGAAACGCTTTTCTGTTCGCCAGGACAGACTTTTCGTCATCGCCAGTTCCCGATCCCAGATTCAGGGCATCGAAAGGGGGCTCGCTCGATCCGCCGATACGCGACGCGAATCGGACCATCAGTTTGGGAGCCATGATCTCGACGGCGGGAAAGCCGCCTGTCATTATTCTGTTTTTTATTTGCCAGTACATAACAGGCTATCAGTTCAGTTGACATTACAGCGCAGGTGCAGGATAACTTATCTGAGGCCCTTTTTAAAAACAATTCGGAGGTAGATGTTGAGATTTTTCGAGGGATACAGATGTGGGAATTGCGAAAGAGATATTCCCGGCAATTCTATAGCGGGTGAATGTCCATCCTGTCATGGTCCATTGCTCGGACGGTATGACCTGCCTCTGATAGCATCGAGTATCACAAGGGATGAGTTCTATGCCTGCGGTCAGGGCATCTGGAGATTCAGGCCGCTTCTTCCGCCATTCACCAGGGAATTGTCGCTGGGTGAGGGCAATACGCCCTTACTCAGAGCGGAACGACTCGAAAAAGAGACAGGCATCGAGCGTCTCTTCATTAAGGATGAATCGGCGAATCCGACCGGATCTTTCAAGGCCCGGGGGATGGCCGCCGCAGTCACGAGGGTTCTCGATCTCGGTGCGAAGGCGGCCTTCGTGCCGTCCGCCGGCAACGCGGGACTCGCTCTTGCGGCTTACGGCGCGAGCGCCGGGCTGGAGACGAAGATATATATCCCTTCTGTCACTCCTGACGGAGTTGCCGAAGAATGCAGGGCATACGGGGCGAAAGTCGTTGTTGTCGAGGGGATACTGCCTGACGCGGCAAAGAAGATGGGAGAAGATCTCAAAGGTTCAGACGGGATCGTCCTGAGTACTTTCAGGGAACCATGCCGGGTCGAGGGCAAGAAGACGATAGCTTTCGAACTGGAAGCACAGTTGGGTTATAAGAGTCCCGACTGGATAATCTTCCCGACCGGAGGAGGGACAGGTATCGTCGCGATCTGGAAAGCATACCGGGAACTGGAGCAACTGGGCTGGCTCGATGGAAAGAGGCCCGCGATGGCCGTCGTGCAGTCAAGCGGATGCGCCCCTGTAGTAAAAGCCTTCGAGAACGGTGAAGAGACGATGAAGGTATGGGATTTCCCCGAGACATCAGCCGCGGGTATCAGGGTGCCAGGCTCGAGGGCGGACAGGCAGATACTGGAAGCCCTGCGAGACACCGGGGGAGTGGCGGTGGCGGTCGATGACCAGGAGATCATGATGGCTGCCGGGGAGATGACGTCATTGACAGGTGTGTTTCCATCTCCCGAGGGAGCAGCCACACTGGCAGGTCTTCGTGCTCTCATACAAAAGGGGACTATCGATCGTTCCGAGAGAGTAGTGCTGGTAAATACGGCGGGATGGTCCAGATACAGGTTTATGCTGGATCCATTCAGGGAGTAAAAAATGGGAGGACTGGAGTCCCCCCATCATCTCATCAACGTCTATAGAATCAGTATAACTCGCGGAATCAGTATCAGTTACGGAACCTGAGTCCGCGATCATCCCATAAAGCCTAACGTCTTTTGCCCTTGCTGGAGCTGCTTCTCGAACTACTCCCGGACGACCGGCTGGAAGAACTCCTGCTGCTCGACGAACTCGACCTCGATGAACTCGAAGTCGATCTCGAGGAAGAACTCCTCCGTACCGAACTGCTGCTCGAACTGCTTGATGATCTGGTCGAAGGACTTTTCCTCGACGACGAGCTTTTTCTCGCGGAAGAATTTTTCCTGGATGGAGGACTTTTTTCCGCGGGAGGACTCTTCCTGGTCGAGGAGCTCTTTCGCGTTGTCGATCTTTCCGGGGTCTTCCTCTCGGAAGATGATCTCTCGCTCGATCTGGAACGGTCTATAGTCCGTGACTTTCTCTCTGTAGTGCCGCTTTTGCGTCCTGTCGTCGATTCTCTTTCCGTAGATCGTTTGCTTCTCCACACCCTGCTACGGGTGGAGCTGCCTGTAGAGCGTGTGCCGGTCTTGCCCCTGTCGATCGTCCTGGACCCCTTGTCGGAGGTCGGTCTGTTGATATCCCTCGTCTTGTTGGTGCCTGTCCTGGAATTGCCACCGTAGATCACCCTTGATGGAGGTGTCCGGCGGCTGTTTACCTGTGGCTTCCTTCTGACCAGCGAATTTCCTGATGCCGGCGAAGAACCGCGGGTATAGGTTCCCCTGTCATTTCTGACCTTCCCGGCGACCCTGGCGTCACGGCTTGCCAGCTTCGTATCTCCAAGCCTGCTGTCCCTGAGGGTCCGGTCCCTCGTAGTCCTGACCGAGGACGAAGTGTAATTGAGGGCACGCTTGGTAAAAGACCGGTTCGCGTATATCGACCTTGAATTGCGGTAGAAATCGCGGTTGTGATAATCGTGGTGCCAGTGGTGGTAGCCCCCGGGATAGTAGTATGAGTTATAATACCACGGGTTGTAATACCCGTAGGTGCATCCCCAATTGTACCTGTAGTAGTTGCTCGCGTACCACGAATGGAAAGGCCAGTGGTGATAGTAGTAGTTATCCCAGTGGAAGGAGAATCCCGAATAGCCGAAGTCCCAGTACCAGGGATCGTAGTTGGTGTAGTACCAGCTCCTGTACGCGGGATAGTTGAACCTGTAGGGATAGTCGTAGTTCGTATAGTACACGGAGAGATAGACCTTCGAATCCGAGTCGTCGTAATAATCCTCATCGTCCCAGTCGCTGGTTACGTTGTCAGCGTAGTAGGTCGAAGAATAATATTCATCTTCTTCCTCGGCCTTGTCGGCATCATCGACGTGTTTTACGGCGTAAAGAGCCGGATAGGGGTAATAAAGGTCGTCCTCATCGTAGATCATCTGCTCGATATAGATCTCCGGGCACTCCATGGCGTACGGATCCTCTATGTTCCCGTCTCCATGGCATTTGTCGCAGAGGTATCTCGGATAGTCTACCTCGCGGTTGATGTAGAAATATGTGTAATCGGTCGAAATGGGCACAGTATCGGCGTCACGGATGATATCCTCGTCGAGGAGGTTGAAAGCAAGAAAAGGATCCATATCGACCCTTAATTGCTCATCCCTGAGCTGATAGCCGTTTTTCTCAAGGAACTTCAGTTCATTGCTGTTGATGCGGTCGCCATCAGTCACGGCAACGGCGTGGATATACTCGATACCCGTTTTGCCCGACACTTCCCATTTTATTCCCTTGCTCTTTTCGGGAAGGAAGTGGACCTTTCCCTTTCTGGTTTTGGTTATCACTCCATCAGCGGGATAAAGAAGCTGTACCAGGCCCTCACTGTCGATGTTGTAGATCACGACATAGGCGTCCCGTTCGGTCTGGAAAGTAAGGTTTATATTCCTGCCGGGCAGCAATACAGAACCCTTTCCCCCGATGAGACGGAGTGACAGCCCGACATCGCTCCGGGCGTACTGGGCCGGATACGAGGTCGTTCTTGTTATCTCCACCGGTAATGCGTTTGAAACGCTGAATGGAATCAAGACGACAAACAGAAGGAAGAGCATTAGCTTGCGTGTCATGACACTCACTCCCTTCAGGGGTTGTTTCTAACGGGGCGTAAACTCGATCTCGAATGACCGGGATACAAATCTACCGCAGCCACACACTATAAGTATAGCGGCTTTCCGGTCTTTTTACAAGTTCTACTCCCGTTTTTATGCATCCCTGCTACCTTTCTGATGGCCTGATGGCCTGGTGGATGCTGGTGGCTGCTATCTCTGCCGTTCGGAGTCGGAGGAGATGGCCGCCTCTCTATTAATAGTACGTTTCAGGCCACCTTCAGGTTTCATTCATATTGAAACTAACTTGACCCATAGAGAGTACAATGATAGTGTGCGCGGTGACGTTGGAAAAGGAGGATACAAATGATGTTCGACGGGTTACCGGTATTTATGTTTATGTCTGGCAGCTTTTCGGAGCTGATTGCCAATACAGGGGTACTTGCAAAGACAATCCTTGCCGTCCTGCTGGTCTTGTCGGTCGTATCGTGGACGATAATCTTCGAAAAGGTGAAGTTTTTCAGGCGCGCGGGCAGACAGAGCGAAAAGTTCAGGAAGGCTTTCGAAAAGGAAAAATCGCTCCGGACCATCGCCGGAAAGGCGGATAAACTGCCGGATGCTCCGGAAGCTGCTCTCGTACGGGCCGTGAGTGGTGTTGTGGATAGTGGAGAGGTAAGGGATCCTGCGAATCTCGACCGATATATCGATTCCGGGATCGAGACGCAGGTAGCCGAGTGGGAATCGTACCTGATCTTTCTGTCGACTACGGCGACCGTTTCTCCGTTCCTCGGCCTTCTCGGCACGGTCTGGGGTATCATGAGCTCTTTCCTCAGTATGGGGGTTAGGGGCTCGGCCAATCTCTACGTGATCGGTCCGGGTATCGCGGACGCGTTGATCACGACGATCTTCGGACTGGGCGCTGCTATCCCCGCCGTGATCGGCTATAACTACATCCTCAGGATGGTAAAGAGAAAAGAAGACGATCTCACATCGTTCTCGGTCCGGTTCAGGGTACGTATACTCGAACGTCGATACCAGGAACTGGAGGAACGATGATCTCCAGAGGAAAAGCGGGATTCGCGGGAGGACGATATGAAACATAAACGTTATTCTGCGCTGGCCGAGATCAACATCACCAATCTCGTCGATGTGATGATGGTCCTTCTGATCGCGTTCATGCTCACCGCGCCTTTCCTGCAGGCGGGGGTCCGTCTCAACCTTCCCAAAGCCGAGGCGAAGGTCATCGAAGAGCAGGAGGGTGTGACGATCTCGATAGACAGCGAAGGTGACATATTTATCGGCAAAGAAAGGGTAGCCTGGCGCAATTTCTCCGCCGAACTCAGAAAAGCCCTCGATACTGAAGCACCCCGTGTATTTCTCAGAGCGGATAAAGAAAC
Source organism: Candidatus Krumholzibacteriia bacterium (assembly GCA_023131975.1). Classification (GTDB taxonomy): domain Bacteria; phylum Krumholzibacteriota; class Krumholzibacteriia; order Krumholzibacteriales; family Krumholzibacteriaceae; genus JAGLYV01. The sequence goes on from JAGLYV010000064.1 coordinate 37,550, forward strand.
GAAATACGGGGCGGTCATGAGAGTGATCGCGCGTGTCAAGATGATGGGAATAGAAGATCTGGGGCTCATCTCCGAACAGGAAGAACGCGGTTGAAAGCCGGGGGTGTGGGAGGATGAGGTTTTCACTTCTTATATCGTTCCTTATTCATGTGCTCGTCCTGGCAGCGCTGTTTTTTGTTGTCAAGGCCGTACCCGACATGAAACTTCCGAAGAAGATATATTCTGTAAAGATACTTCAGCCGATCCTGAGGAAAACCGAACCGGAATCCCCGAAAAAAGTGGAAGTCAAAAGCGAAGTGAAGGTCAAAAAGCCTGAACCGTCAAAACCGAAGCCGAAAAAGAAAAAAACGGAGAAAAAGCCAGAGGTAAAAAAAGAAGAGCCGAAACAGGCCGAGGCCGAAAAACCGATGGATGTCTCGGTGGAAAAGGATCAGGCTTCGCTGACCTCGATGGCGGTCGATGCCCCGCGCTTTCCCTTCTCATACTATCTTTCGGCGATCGAGAGAAAGGTCTCCGGTCACTGGTTCTCTTCCGAGTCCGGCCGGGGTGAGGGATTCAGTTGCGTTGTTTATTTCAGGCTTGCACGCAGGGGGAACGTCAGCGATGTAAGGATCGAGCAGAGCTCCGGAAACGCGTATTTCGACCGGTCGGCGCAGAGGGCCATCAGGAGTTCCGCGCCGTTTCCGCCTCTTCCAAAAGCATTTACCGAGCCGTGGCTCGGAATACATTTCACCTTTATTCAGAAAGACTGACAGGTAGTGATAATGATGTCGCGAGTACAGATACTGTTTTTTCACCTGATCCTGATCACAGTGGCCATGAGTATTATTCCCGGAACCGGCAGGGCTCAGACAGACATCCATCTCAGTACCGAAAAGGCCGGGGCCGGCCGGATACCGATAGTGGTCCGCGATATCGCCGCGGGCAATCCGGGAGAGATGGGAGTGGCCGGTTATGTCACTAAAGTTCTCCGGCAGGACCTGTTGTTCACCGATATTTTCGAACCTCTCCAGTTCGAGGGCGCTGCCGACACACTTGCCGAAGGCAGGACCGCTACGGCTATTATAGAGGGTGTGTTATCCAGAGATGGGGAACATTACATACTCGATACGAGACTCCTCGATTATGCGAGCAGGGAGGAGATCTTCAGCAAGAGATACAGGTTCGGACGTAATGTCAGAAGGACTGTGGCACATCATATCTGCGATGAGGTCCTATTTTTCCTGGTGGGGGAAAAAGGGGTCGCGACGACACGTTTGCTGTTTACCCGGAGAGAAAACGGGGTAAAGAACCTCTACATGATCGATTATGACGGGTACGGGGAACGACAGGTGACAAAAGACGAACTGATCGTGTCTCCCCTGTGGCTCGATGCTGGCAGATTCGTTTTTACCTCATACCGGCGGGATAATCCCGATTGTTACCTGATCGATCTGGAGAAGAACACCCGCAGGAACATCTCTCATCGCAAGGGGATGAATATCGCGGGAAGCTATAATCGAGAACTCGACGAGCTCGCGATGACACTCAGCCTGAGGGGCAACAGTGAGATCTACAGGGTGAAAAGTGAGGGTAGTATAGTCAAGCGGCTGACGAATAACAGAGCCATCGAGATCTCGGCATCCTGGTCCCCGAACGGCAGGGAACTCGCTTTCGTGTCCGACAGGACCCGTTCTCCCCAGCTGTATGTGATGGATTATTACGGAGGAAACGTGAGACGGCTGACGATGACGGGTTCGTACAATACTTCACCATCCTGGTCCCCTGAGGGTGATCTTATCGCGTTTGTCTCGAGGGAAGGGTGGCTGTACAGGCTCAGGCTGATCTCCCCGGACGGCCTTTGGGAAGAAACGGTGTTCGACGACTATTACAGTTATGAAGATCCGGTCTGGGCTCCCGATGGAAGACATATAGCAGTCACGGTCAAATATGGGGAGGTCCCGTGGATCGTCATAGTAGACATAGAGACAGAAAGAAGAAGAAAACTGGTTCGTGGGGAGTCGGCTGACTGGTCGCCGCTGGCCGGAGATTGACCTTTCCGTAAGAGGCTATACTATCTTCCAGGGCACAAAATTATTTTAAAATATGTGTTTTAATTATTCGGTTTTGCATTTACACTTTGCCCCGATGGAAAAAGGAGAGGCTGAGATATCAGTTCTAGGGAGAGACTGGGATATCAGTCCCACAGGGAATAAACATGGAGGTACCCTCTCATGACCCGTTTTAACGTTCTGTTTCTCGTTCTGGTGCTGGCTCTGGTTATGATATTGCCGGCATGCGCCAAAAAAGACGTAGTCGAAGTCCAGGATATCGAGCCTGTCGTGGAAGAGATCGCGCCACCACCGCCTCCTCTCCAGGAAGAGGTAGAGGAAGTGCCTGTTATCGAGGAGCCCGAGCCGGTAGTCCTCGAAGACATCTTTTTCGATTATGACAAGTTCAATATCAGGGACGAATACAAAGGCGTTCTGACGGCCAACGCCGAGATGCTTCTGGACAGGCCTGAAGTCACTCTTCTCGTAGAAGGACATTGCGACGAAAGAGGGACGAGCGAATATAACCTGGCTCTGGGTGAGAAACGTGCCAAAGCCATACTGGATTTCCTCGTTGCTTACGGAGTGGGCGCCGACAGGCTTTCCCTCGTGAGTTACGGTGAGGAAAAACCTTTTGACGGTGGCCATGACGAACAGGCATGGGCAAGTAACCGTCGTGCCCACATGGCAGTAAAGCAGTAAGAGTAGTCAAATAGTAAAGAGATCGATCATATGAACAGATACCGCGCATGGATGATCCTGGTCATTATCGTTTCCGTCAGTCTCAATGGCGGGTGCTGGGGGCGTAAGTTTTTCAGGGCTCCCGGAGAGACTATCGAGATCTCCGCGAAGGTGGATTCTCTGTTAAAAGAGAACATGGTCCTTCAGAGACGGGTGTACCAGGTCGAACAGATACTGGTTTCGCAGCAGGATTATACGCGTGGTGTCAATGCCCAGAACAAGATCGATCTCGAAGAGCTCAAGGATCAGATCAATGCTCTGACCCAGGCTGTCGGAGATAGCGGATCACCTGTCCGGAGGTGGACACCATCGAGTGCCGCCACCGGGACAAAAGTGTATCAGGACACGGCTTCATCAGTGGATTCTATCCCTGTATCCGGTGATGAGGCCGGGGTCCTGCCCGATTCCGGACTTGTGACCCGGCAGCCGGTGGTTGAAGAAAATGACGCAATGCCGTCGCCCGAGGAGATCCACAGGCAGATCTATCTGGATTTCAGCCGGATGGAATACAAGGTCGCTCTCGACGAATCCGAGATGTTCCTGGAGCGTTACGGAACCCACCCGCTTGGTGAGGAAGTAAGGTTTATCCGTGGGGAATGTTTCATGGAGCTGGGCCAGTATTTTGACGCGCTAAAGGAATTCTCAGCTATCCTCCAGCAATATCCGGGGGGGCGGAGAAAACCCTCATCGCTTCTCAGGATGGCTATATCCTATGAGAAGATCGGAGACAGGGATCTCGCGGTGGGGGTGGCCAGACGGCTGGTAAGGGAACATCCGGGCAGCGAGGAAGCGTCCGAGGCGAGAGAAAGATTCAGCGACCTGCTGGATGAATGATCGTCAGGTCTATGATGGCTGTTTTTTGCCGGGAAGACGCGTCTTTCAACGAAACAGCCACCGGAAGGTCGTGACGGTAGAGTGGAATTGACAGGGAACCTGATATTTGCTGGCTCCGTTATAATCCTTCTTTTTCTTTCAGCGTTTTTCTCAGGATCAGAGACAGCCCTTTTTTCTCTATCCCGCTCATCGATATCCGGGATGATCGATGGTGGAGCGCGCCAGCGCCGTGTATCGGAACTCCTTGAGAAGCCACGGATGCTTCTCGTGACGATTCTTTTCGGCAATCTTCTTGTCAACATAGCCAGTACAAGTATCGTAACAGCTCTTGCTATCAATTTGTTCGGCGAGAAGGGTCTTGGTTACTCCATGGTAGTCATGACCTTTTTGATCCTTATTGTCGGGGAGATCACACCGAAAAGCTTCGCTTTGAGGCATGGCCCGGTTCTGGCACCCCTGATAGCTGGTCCCCTGAAATTATTGATGTACCTGTTCTGGCCGGTGAGGATAGTCCTGGGATGGATTGCTGATTCTACGGTAAACGGCAGTAAAAAAATATTCGGTGAGAGTCACGAAAGATATGAATCGGGCGAGCTCATTACTGCGGTAGAGATGGGGCATATCGACGGCGTATTTGACGAGTTCGAGAAGACTGTCCTGGTTAATTTTTTCCATTTCACGAAGAGAAACTTGAACGAGATATTGACTCCCAGAGTCGACGTGTTTTCGCTGGATGCCGATACGGGGCTGCAGGACGCGATAATCCAGGTCAGGGCAAAGGGATATTCGAGGATCCCGCTTTTTGAGGATTCGGTAGAGAATATTGTAGGGATACTCAACGCCCGGGATTTGCTGGGTCATGACCGGGACGAGAAGATAATGGTGCGGGAATTGATGAAGCCGGTCACCTTTGTTCCTGAGACAAAACGGGTCAGGGATCTGCTGGGAGAATTCCTGTCGATAAGGGAGCATGTCGCCATCGCCGTGGATGAACATGGATCATTTGAAGGGATCGTCACTCTTGAGGATATCCTGGAAGATATTTTCGGCGAGATCCGTGACAGGTTGGAGCCCAGGGTAGACGAGTTCAATCTTTTAGACAACGACAGGATCGTCGTCGAGGGTGCGATGAAACTGGAGGACCTTAACGACAGGTTCGGAACGATGCTCGATTCAGACGAAGTCGAGACGATCGGGGGGTATCTGATCGAGCATGCCGGCAGGATACCGAGAGAGGGAGAGGTATTCCGTGAAGGCGAACTGAGATTTCTGGTCATCTCGGCAGAGCCTGTAAGGATCAACAAGGTGAAGATCGAGAGGCAGAAGGACAGAAAGGACCGTGATGGGGACGATTAATGCTATCATCATCATAGTCGTCACTATCCTTCTTTCAGCCTTTTTCTCAGGATCAGAGACTGCGCTGATATCCTGCAGCAGGATCCGGATGCGAAATCTGGCTAAACATGGTTCCCGGAGAGCCCGTATGGTGGAACGTCTTCTGGAGTCACCCGAACAGTTTTTCAGCATCGTGCTTGTCGGGACAAACCTCGCGGTAATCATGTGTACTATCACAGCGACCGCGCTCGCTATCGAGAATTTCGGGCAGGCTGGAGTCCTGATAGCTACGCTGGTGATGACTCCCCTGCTTCTTGTTTTCGGGGAAGTCGTTCCGAAGGCTGTCTATCTCTATCACGCTGACCGGATAGCGATGTTTGTAGCTCCCCTGTTGAAAATAATCTTCTACATCATGTGGCCGGTAGTGATCCCCGTGACATGGCTCGCCGAAAGGCTGACAGGAAGTTCTGATGAAGAGGAGAGGAAACTCAACATCATCTCCACGCGTGAAGAACTCATATTTCTGTACAACAGGGGCAGGGATGGGGCTTCACAGGAAGAGTTTGAGACGAAGATGATCGACAGGATGTTCAAATTCAGGGTCGTCCGTGTCAGGGACCTGATGGTTCCCATGGATGATGTGGTCTCTTTTTCAGCGGAATCCTCGATCGACGAGATCGTGGCTGAAGTGGGTAACTACCCCTGGTCACGTTTTCCGATCATCTCGCCTGAAGACGGGAGTGTGGCAGGTATAATCTCGACCTTCGACCTGCTCGGGCTCGATGGTGGTGAACTGCTGTCTTCGGTGATGCACAAACCATTCTTCTCACGGCAGGATGAATATGCCGAGAGGCTTCTGATCAGCATGAAGAAGGATCCCCTTCACCTGGCGGTAGTAGAGGACGATGACGGTAGACCTCTCGGAATCGTGACACTGGAGGATGTTCTCGAGAATATCATCGGAGACATAGCTACCTGACGAAACACGAGTTGTTCCCCCCCCCCGGGGGATAAGGACTGCCTGATCATTGCCGTGACCGGGGGGTAGCCGATATTCTTACCCGCGACAGCGTATTATTCCAGCGATCCGATCTCTTTTTCCACTTCATCGAGGATCTCACAGGACTTTACAAGTTCTTTCATCGCCGTATGATCTGGATAGAGAGGCCTGTCGATATCGAGGAACTCGACGTGGCGGCGGACCACTTCCTTTGCCTTTGTCACACCCTTGCCGAAGTTGAACTCACGGAAATCAAGAGCCTGTGCGGCAGCCATGAACTCGATGCCCAGAACGCCGAAGGCGTTGTCGAGGATCTGAAAGTTCTTGATGGCGGTGTTCATTCCCATCGAGACGAAATCTTCCTGGTCCGCGGCGGCCGGGATCGACTGTATGGACGCTGGAGCTGACAGGATCCGCTGCTCCACGATCTGCATGTCAGCCGTGTACTGGCTCAGCATGAGACCGGAGAACATTCCCGCGCCTTTTGTAAGAAAGGCCGGGAGGCCCACGCTGAGAGCGGGATTGTTCAGCCTGTTCATCCTTCTTTCAGACATGACACAGACCATGGTGATAGCGGCTCCTATCATATCCATAGGCAGGGAGACTGGAGTTCCCTGGAAGTTCGCGCCGGAAAGATGGATATTTTCTTCGGGAAAGAAAATCGGGTTGTCACCGACGCCGTTCAGCTCGATCTCGACCTGTGACTTCGCGTAGGCGAGGGCATCGTGGACCGCGCCTATGACCTGTGGGGTCGACCGCATCGAGTATGCGTCCTGGACCTTGCATTTGATCTTGCCTTCCACAAGGTCTCCGCCTGTGACGAGTTTTCTTATGGCGGCAGCCGATCTCTGGGCTCCCTTGAATCCGCGGATCTCATGGAGTTGCGGGCTGTATGGCTTCATGTTGGCCTTGAGAGCTTCCAGCGACATCGCGGCAGCAATCTCCGCCTGCTTCAGCCATCTGTTCGAGTCGTAAAGCATGATGGCGCTCATCGCGGTCAACAGGTTGGAGCCGTTGATCGTGGCGAGTCCGTCTCTCGCGAGGAGGCCGGGAATCGGTATCCCCGCCCGGTCCAGAGCTTCCTTGCCGCTGAGCAGTTCGCCCTTGTACCAGGCTTTTCCCTCGCCCATCATGAGCAGGGCGATCTGTGACATGGGCGCCAGGTCACCGGAGGCGCCGACCGAGCCTTTCTGGCACACAAAGGGAGTGACTCCCTTGTTCAGCATGTCGATCAATGTCTGTGTTATCACCGGACGGTTGCCGGAATTACCGTGGGCGTGGACATTGGCGCGGGAGACCATCGCCCCGCGTACGTATTCTTCAGGGGCAGGATCGCCGATGCCTGCCGCGTGGTTGTATATCAGGTATTTCTGGAAATCCTTGATCTGGTCGTCGTCGAGAACGACTTCGGAGAACTCACCGATTCCGGTGTTGACGCCGTACATGATCACGTGCGCCTTTATTTTTTCCTCGACCATCGCGCGGCATTTTTCAATCCGTTTGACCGCTTCGGGAGCGAGTTCGACTTTTTCGTGATGCCTTGCTACCTTAACGAGTTTTTCAATCGTCAATCCGGATCCGTCAAGGATGATCGCCACAGTGAACCCCCCTGGTAAAGATATCATCTTTTCATGTCACACTTCAAATCGGTTGATGCGGCCATAATCCCGTTGTTTCGCAACCCCGCAATCCCGGGACTGATGCAGTCACGGGCCTGTTTTCGATAATGATCATGACCGACCATCCGACTTTTCTATATATCATTTCATCATGATTAAGGCAAGACTCAAAACTGCGTTTGTCCGGAACTGGCAGGAAGACGGATAAAAACCTTCAGAAGGCCTTGATCAGGGAGAAGACCAACAGGGTTATCGCGAAGATATTGATGATAGTCGCCGTCCTGCAGATCGATTCGGTCTTGTGTCCGGACGGGTCGATAATGGCGAGGATACGGGGGGCCTTGAGGAAGTTGGAAAGGCCGAGGAGCAGGAACGACGTCGCCCAGAGCGGTATTCCGGCGATGACCAGCATCTTCCGGAACATGGCCATGACACCGAGGAGGCAAAAGACTACTCCCCAGAAGAAATATCCTCCACCTTTTTTTGTCGGCTGGTCCTGTCCGTTTTCTGTATCCATCCCACAAGATATTGTCTTTGGGCCGGTAAAGCAATGTCATTTCATGCGCAATCTCAGTCCAGGCGCAGCGAGCTGCCTGGCTCCTCGCAAATACGGTAGAAATTGCAGTATCGACATCGGGAGGACACATTTTTTGGAAAAGCATTCAGCCCTCTCGCCTCATTTTTCTGGATATCTTCGTCCACGAGGACTTCCGAAAGCTTTTTTATCCCCGCGCGGATGTGATCCCGGAAGATGTCGATATTCTCGTCGTCTATCCTGTGGAGGATCTCATGGCCATTATCGAGGAGGTTGACTTCATGGAGCCGGATTGATTCCAGCGGTTCCCTCATGACGGCAGAGGCATAATATCCATATACTCCGAGCTGTACGCCCGTTCTGGTCGTATGATCTTTGTCAGGTGCCTGCGCGGGATCATTCTGGATCGGTGGTTCCGAACTTGTGGTTGTTGATCTACCCGCGGAGCTGAATGTCTTCCAGTCTACGATATCGAAAGTGCCATCGAGACCTCTATAGATAAAATCTGTCTTGGCAAAGACCTGGGCGCCGTCGAAATCGAATACCTGGGCGAACTCGGCCAGGTCGATGTTTTCGATTATCCAGTACCGGTTGTCGGTCTTAGCGATCTCATGCAGGATCGGACTGTCCAGCAGGCCTCTTATTCCTTCCCGGCATTCCTCGATAGTCTTTTCGATTTTTTCATCTGTGAGTCGGCGGTCATATTCATGTTCGAACAGCGCCAGCCAGTCTATGTTCAGTCGGTCGCCGCGTTTTTTCGGTTCTGTCAGATAAGTCCTGGAGGATGAGAATTTCATCTGGCTGTGAAAACGTTTCTCAATGTAATCGGTGACATCGCCGAGCGCCGGGATCGTTCCCTTTTTTCTCAGTGAGGCGAGTACTTTCGTGGCTACATAGTGTACGAGCTGACCACGCCAGAGCGGGAGGGACATCAACCGTTTCAGTTTGAACGCCTCGCGGCAGATAGAGGAAGAGGAGGCGTACCAGCCTCCCCAACTCAGATAATAATGGAAGTAATAACTTCGCATGCAGGTCTCGAACATCGATTCTCTCGATATCGACCAGCCGAACCTGTTTTTTATAGCCATAATCCCTTAATGCTCCGGTCGGTGCAGTCCAGAATTTGATTCGGGCAGAACCAGAATGTGATTCAGACAGAACCAGAATACAATTCACGGCAGAATCTGACTATTACTTATCGAAGATCCCCCGGTACAATCTGTTTTCGAGCCGGTAGCCTTCGAATTCGTAATCGAACTTCATGGTCTGCTTGCCCCTGAGCGCGACGTCCTTGTTCGTATACATGTATAAATGATGTTTGCCGCCGGCCTTCTGCTGAGCGAGTTTCTTGTATTCGTCCCATTTGAACAGCCAGATCCGAAGCGTGCTGATGTCGACGCAGGCGATATAGTCGGCCGGGTTGTTGAGCGGTACCCACCAGTCCAGCGCCATCTTTCCCTTGCCTCCGGCTCTTTTTGGCTGAAGGTTTGTTGTGACCAGTATCTTCCATAGGCGTCTGGGCCTGACCAGTTCTACCTCGATGTCATAACCTTTTCCGGTTAACTCGCATGAAACCCCGTGACTCAGCAGCATGGAGCTGACGAACAGCTTTCCGCTGACTCCGATCATGCTTTTCGGTATCTCAGCCATTACTATCCCCTTTCCAGAATGACGAGGGCCTGTGCCATGTCCCCGTCGTGAGTAAGGCTCAAATGACAGAAAGCGATATTCTGCTGTTTCAGGGCATTTTTCACTCTATCTGATAATATAAAAGTGGGTTTACCCTTATCCTTTCGGACAACGCCAACCTCTTTCAGGGAAAGACCAACACCCCAGCCTGTACCAAGGGCCTTGAAAAAAGCCTCCCTGGCCGCGAATCTCGCGGCAAAGAAATGGGCAATATCCTTGCGTTTCAACCCTTCCTCGACCTCATCCCCCGTGAATATCTTGTGCAGAAAGCGCTCTCCGTATCTATCGATCAATCCCGATATCCTCGGGATGGAAACCATATCTGTTCCTATTCCGAATATCATGATGTTCTGATTTATTCCTTTCCACCGATCAGGTTGGAATATCCGATCAATTCATATTGCGGTCAGTCATTGTTTGCAGGTAGAATGACCATACCATTTTTATGGATTTAGTTAAATACAAATTTGTAAATATTTTTTGACAGGAATCAGATATGCCGGAGTATGAGTATCCCCTCTACAGGCCTCCCAGCGAAGCTCAATCTCTTATTTTCCAAGTAACATATGGATGTTCGCATAACAGGTGCCTCTTTTGTTACATGTATAAGGAAAAGCAGTTTCGAGTGAGGCCGTGGAGTGAGTTAAGTGATGAGATCGATGATGCGGCCGTGAAATATCCAGGGACAAGAAAGGTATTTCTGGCGGATGGAGACGCGTTCGCCCTTTCCAGTGGAAAGCTGGCGCGGATCCTCGACCATATCAGGGAAAGATTTCCCATGCTCCAGAGAGTGACCGCCTATGCTAATCCCTCAAATTTTATCACGAAATCTGTTGAGGAAATGACGATGCTCAGGGAGAAGGGATTGACGATACTGTACTATGGCGTCGAATCGGGCGATCCCGAAGTGTTGGGGAAGATCGACAAGGGAGCTACACCCGATGAAATGGCCGAAGGGTGTGTCAAGGCGACAGAGGCAGGGCTGAAGCTTTCAGTCACTGTGATCCTTGGCCTTGCTGGGCGATCAGGCAGCGAAAACCACGCAAGGAAGACGGCCGCGCTGATCAACCGGATCCAACCGAGATACCTCAGCGCTCTCACGCTGATGCTCGGTCATCATGAAGATGAGTATCTGACCGGGATGGGAGATGGATTCGAATTCAACGATGCGATAGATGACATCAGGGAACTGAGGATGCTCATAGAAGACCTTGATAACGAGAAATGTATCTTCAGGAGCAACCATGCATCCAATTATCTCGCTCTTGCGGGGACTCTTCAGAAAGACAAGAAAGCTCTTCTGGCCACGATCGACGCGGCTCTCGACAGGCCGGAATCATATCTCAGGGATGAGTGGATGAGGGGACTCTGAGTATCTGTGCGGTGCTATTTCTGTGACAGGATGTGATCTGGACCGCGGGGTGCTATTTCGAAGACAGGAGTCTTCGGAGCCACGAGTCGGAGATGTATGTGTCGTATTCCACCTTTTCCCCGCCCCAGCGTTCCTTGTAATCGATCAGGCTGTGCGCGTATATGGGGGATGACCCGAGGTTTATCTTTTTTATTCCTGCTTTATTTCCTGCCTGGATGGCATCGAACATCAGGACATGGTTGGGTTTCAGGTGCCGGTACTCGTAATCGGATACCATCTGCCAGCTGAACAGAGTATCATGATAGATGAATTTGATGCCCGATCCGACCATCCGGTCGTTGTACATAAGACTTTTCCAGTAAAGGATGTCAGTTCCACCCAGGTGTTTGAGAATGCTGTTGAAGAAGTGCTTGCTGTACAGGGGCCTTATCGACCCATGTCTTTTTTCGGTCATCTCGTAGATATTGTAGAATTCTTTTACATGATCCCTGGTGGATATCTCGACGATACGGGTATCGGCCTTTAATCCCGCGCGTATATGTCGATCGATACTCTTGTCGGGTGGGAGGTGGGGGCCATCGCCGTTAAGGTTGATGATATGGGTGAATGATTCAGAGTGGCTGAGAAACGGTTCGCTGAGCCGGGAAAAATTTCTGTCAAAATCGGTTATCGCTATTCTGGAGAAGCGACCCTTTTTGAGATATTTTACGAGGTGGACGTAGAACTCGTCTCGCTGAGCTCCGCCAGCCCCTTCGGCCATGACCACTTCTCCATAAGTGCCGTATGGCATCGAGTAGAAAGATTTCATGCCGAATATTTTCGTGATTACGGCCGGCATCCCGGCCACCAGGTGACCATTTTCATATCCGCAGAGAAATTCTCCGTGAGCCCCGGGGGAGAGTCCACCTACGCAGGTATCGACCCATTGATGGCTGTGGAAAAATGAACTGGTGGCAGTCAACTTTTCCCAAGCCGGAATGTCGAGGTTCTTTCGGTCTATTACCCTGAATTCCATCATATCTCCGGTATATCCTCTGGGCGGACAAAACGGGCCGCGCTGGATTCTGATCGTATGTTGCGGGATCTTGCGGCGTCAAATTCCTGTAGGCGAATCTAATATATGGCTGAAGTATAGTCAATACCTTAAGGGTGGGATAGCTCTTGTACGTTTCTCGGGGGCCGGGGTTCAGTCCCCGGGGGGTGTTTTCAATTCCCCAAGTCATCACACAAAACATCTACTTCGAGTGTTTTCTCTCCAAGTATTCTTTCTTCGAATACACCATCTTCAAATGTTCTCTCAATGTTTTTTCTTCGATTATTCCCTATTCGAAAATCTCCTCTTTGAACGACTAATCATTTCCTCTTTGAATGACTATGTATTTTCTTTTTCCCAAAATCTTTGATGGCCTTATGCTGATTGTGCCGCCTGCAGAGAAGCTGGAGATTATCCGGCTTGTTGCTTCCACCCAGCGCGAATGGGATGATATGATCGACCTGAATGTTCCACTTTGAGCCGCACCTTTGCCCGCCGGGGCCCGTGAACGCGCACTTTCCTCCATCACGCTTGTTGACCTGGTCTTTTATGGCCTGTGGGATAAATCGGGATGGCTCCGAGCTTGCCAAAGGCTGGTCAGGACCTTTTGCTGCCGGTTTCACCTTCACCGCTTTCACAGTTCTAGCTGCAGGGGCCTCATTCTTCGTCCTCTCTACTTTTGCGTCCGTTTTCACCTTCTTTTTCACGATTTTTGCCACCGATTTCACTTTCTTCTTCGCAGCCCTCGCC